>DASSQG010000027.1:0-19529 GCA_035702625.1 Gaiellaceae bacterium
TACGCGATCGCGTTCGTGCTCGAGAACGACAAGCACGTGCACGTCCACTTCGTGTTCGGGACTGCGCGGATCTCGCAGATCTGGCTGATCCTGCTGAGCGTCGGGCTCGGGCTCGTGCTCGGCGTGCTGGTCTCGCAGCTATACCGACGCCGCCGCCGGCGCCGCGACTAGCCGGCCGAGCCTGCGCACGCCCTCCGCGATCTCCGCGGGCGAGACGTAGCTGAACGCGAGGCGCACCGAGCTCGGCGGGCCGCCGAAGTCCGCGCCCGGGACGAACGTGACGCCCGACTCGGTCGCGCGGGCGAGCAGCTCGCTCGCGTCGACCTCGTCCGGCAGCTCGAGCCACAGGAAGTAGCCGCCGTCGGGCCGGTTCCACCGCGCGCGGCCGGCGAGCTCCCGCTCGAGCGCATCGAGCATCGCGTCGCGGCGGGCGCGGAGTAGGCCCGAGACGCGCTCGAGGTTCGGCTCGAACAGCCCGCGGCGCAGGAACTCATACACCGTCGCCTGCGACAGGAGCGCGGGCGTGATGTACGTCGAGGCCACGAGGTTCTCGAGGCGCGACGCGAGCGCCGTCGGCAGGATCGCGTAGCCGACCCGCACGCCCGGCGCGACGGTCTTCGAAAACGATGACGAGTAGAGGACGCGCTCGCCGCCGTCCAGCTCGAACAGCGACGGCAGCGGCTCGCCGTCGAAGCGCACGAGGCCGTACGGGTCGTCCTCGAGCACCCGCACGCCGCGGTCGCGGACGAGTTCGGCCAGCTGATGCCGGCGCTCGAGCGACAGCGTCGACCCGGTCGGGTTCTGGAAGGTCGGGATCGTGTAGACGAACGCCACGCCGCTGTCGAGCTCACGCTCCAGCGCGTCCACGTCCAGCCCGTCGTCGTCGACCGGCACCTCGCCGAAGTCGATCGAGGCCGCGGCGAGGATTTTCCGAGGGCGGTCGTAGGTCGGCCGCTCGACGAGCACGCGGCCGTCTCCGCCGACCAGGTCGAGCACGAAGTGGAACGCCTGCAGCGAGCCGTTCGTCACGAGCACGCGGGCCGGCTCGACGTCGTGCCTCTCGGCCAGCCACTCCCGCAGCGGCCCATAGCCGAGCGTGCTGCCGTACGAGAGGACGACGTCGCCGTCGCGCTCGAGCGCCGCCTTCGCGCAGTCGGCGAGCTCGGCGACCGGCAGGCACTCCGGCGCCGGGATCCCGCGGGCGAACGAGATGACGTCCATGCCCGGCAGTCTAGGCGCGCCTCCGGCTCGAATTGGGGGTGCGGGAGCCGCGCCCTCCTGCCGACGTACCAGAGGTGGCACGCAGCCTCGTCCTGCTGGCTTCCCTCTGCGCGCTCGCGTGCGCCTGGACCGGCGCCGCGTCGGCCGCCGACACGATCCTCGTCAAGTTCGCGCACCCGGCCTCGGCAAACGCGCAGGTCGAGTCGCTCGGCGACGACCCGGCCGGCTCGGTCACCGGCGGCGTCACGGTCGTCGACCCGCAGCCCGGCCAGAGCGTGACGGACGCGCTGGCTGATTACCGCTCGCGCCCCGACGTCGTCTACGCGGAGCCGAACCGCTTGTTGCACCCGTTCGCGATCACGGCGCCGAACGACTCGCTCTACGGCTGGCAGTGGGCGCTGACGGACATCTCGGCCGTCCAGGGGTGGTCGGTCTTCCCCTCGACCTTCTCGGCCGTGCCCACGGCGCCGATCGGGATCGTCGACACCGGCGTGGACGCGACGCACGAAGACCTCGCCGGACGCGTCTCTCCGTCGAGCGCCACGTGCCTCAACGACGTCTGCACGCAGGGCATCCCGACGGACGACCAAGGCCACGGCACGCACGTCTCGGGCGTCGCCGGCGCGGCAGCCGACAACGGCGTCGGCGTCGCGGGCCTCGCCTACGACTCGCCGCTGATCGTCGTGCGCGTCTTCCCGCCAGGCCAGAACCAGGGCGCCGCCCTTTCCGACGTCGCGAACGGGATCGTCTGGGCCGCGCAGAACGGCGCGAAGGTGATCAACCTCAGCCTCGGCGCCACGGGCGGCGCCTACCCGGTCACGCTCTGCAACGCCGTGCAGACCGCGATCAGCACGTACGGCGCGGTCGTCGTCGCGGCCGCGGGCAACGGCGACCCAGAAGGAACGCCGGTCTCGACGCCCACGTATCCGGCCGCCTGCCCCGGCGTCGTCGGCGTCGCCGCGACCGACTCCAGCGACGCGCCGGGAACGTTCTCGAACTACGGCGACCCGGACGTGTTCGTGTCCGCGCCCGGGGTGAGCGTCGTCTCCACGCTGCCGGGCAACAGCTACGGCTACATGAGCGGCACGTCGATGGCGTCGCCGTACGTGACCGGCCTCGCCGCGCTGATCCGGAGCCTGCACCCGCAGGCCTCGGTCGCGCAGGTGCGCGCGGTGCTCGCGCTGAGCTCGGACAAGGTCGGCGGCGGCTCCTACGGCGCCGACCCGTACGGCACGTGCGCCGGTTGCACGTGGGATCAGCACTACGGCTACGGTCGCATCGACGTCGCGCGCGCCCTCGCGACCGCCGTCCCGGCGGCCCCGCCGGGCGCGCCTCCGCCTCCTCCCCCACCGGTACCCGCCGAGCGCGACACGTCGGCGCCCGTCGTGCACGTCTATGCGGCGAGCGGCCGGCGGCACCGGGCGGTGCGGCTGCGCTACCGCGTCCAGGACAACAGCGGCCGGACGTCCGAGCGCGTGGCCGTCTACCGCGGCCGGAAGCTGCTGCAGACCTTCACCCGGCCGCTGCGACCGACAGGCCCGGCCGTCGCGTACTGGGTCGCCTACGCGTTCCCGGCGCACGCGGCCTACCGCTACTGCGTCCGCGCCACCGACGCGGCCCGCAACGCGAGCGCGCTCCGTTGCGCCGCAGTTCGAATCCGCTAGGCGCGGGCCGAAGCGACTTCGACGGCGAGCTCGGCGACCTCGGTCGGTGTCGTGCCGACGCGGACGCCACGCGCCTCGAGCGCGTCCTTCTTGCCCTGCGCGGTGCCGGACGAGCCGGAGATGATCGCGCCGGCGTGGCCCATCGTCTTGCCGGGCGGCGCCGTGAAGCCGGCGATGTACGCGACCACGGGCTTCGTCACCTCGGCCTCGATGAAGGCCGCGGCCTTCTCCTCCTCGTCGCCGCCGATCTCGCCGACCATCACGATCACCTCGGTCTCGTCGTCCGCCTGGAAGCGGCCGAGGACGTCGATGAAGGACGAGCCGACGACCGGGTCGCCGCCGATGCCGACGATGGTCGAGTTGCCGAGCCCACGCTGGGTGAGCTCGTGCCCGATCTGGTAGGTCAGCGTCCCCGACCGCGAGACGACCCCGATCGGCCCCTCGCTGAAGATCTCGGCCGGGATGATCCCGACGTTCGCCTTGCCCGGCGAGAGCGCGCCCGGGCAGTTCGGGCCGAGCATCGCGACGCCCTTCGGGCGGATGTAGTTGTAGACGCGCAGCATCTCGTGGGCGGCCAGGCCCTCGGCAATGCAGATGACGGTGCCGATGCCCGCGTCGACGGCTTCGTAGATCGCGTCCGCGGCGAATCGCGCCGGGACGAAGACCATCGTCGTGTTCGCGCCGGTCTCGGCGACCGCGTCGGCCATCGTGTCGAAGATCGGGATGCCCTCGAGGTCGGTGCCGCCCTTGCCCGGGGTGACCCCGGCGACGACGTTCGTCCCGTACGCGCGGTTGCGCAGCGTGTGGAACGAGCCCTCGCGGCCGGTCGCGCCCTGGACGACGAGCTTCGTGTCCCTGTCGACGATGATCGCCATCAGGTCTGGGGCTTCCTCGAGCGGATCAGGATCTTGGTGTCCGTGTAGCCGCCGCGGTCGTCGATCCGGTCGCCGAGCAGCTCTCGCACCCGCTCGCGCTCGGCGCCGAAGCAGCCGGTGCGGTCGCACCAGGCGCCGAAGTCGCGCCCCTTCGCCTGCAGCTCGACCTCCTCGACGGCCAGGCCTGCGTCCTCGAGGAACGACCGCCACTCCTGCTCGGAGTACGAGCGGACGTGCGTCGGGTCGTGCAGCCGCTCGGCCTCCTCGACCTGCTCGCTGTCGTACAGCGTGTCCTCGATCAGCACGACGCGACGCGCCACCCGCGCCATCTCCTCGACCGCAGTCCGGATGTCGGAGAAGTGGTGCGGAGCGATCCGGGTGGCGACCGTGTCGAAGCTCTCCTCGGCGAAGGGGATGTGCTCCGCGGGCGCGAGGACGTCGGCGCGCATCCCGGGCGCCGGGTCGAGCGTCGTCACCTGGAACCCCGCCTCGCGCAGCCGCCGCGCGACGTGGCCGCCGCCGGTCGCGACGTCGAGCGCGGTCTTGCCCTCGGCCCAGGAGATCAGCAGGTCGAGGTCGCTTCCCTCGCGGTGCGTGTCGCTCTCGACGTACGCCTGGGCGCGCTCGGACCAGACATCGCTCATGCGGCCAGCTCCACGGCACGGCGGGCGGCGTCGAGCATCGTCGCCTCGGTGTGCAGGTTCGGCGGCGCCGCCTCGGCGAGGATCTCCCGACCCTCCTCGGCGTTGGTCCCGTCGAGCCGCACGACGATCGGCTGCTCGATCGCCATCTGCTCGAGCGCCTGCAGGATCCCCCGCGCGACCTCGTCGCCGCGCGTGATCCCGCCGAAGATGTTGAAGAAGATCGACTTCACCTGCGGGTCGGCCGTGATCACCTCGAGCGCGTCGACCACGCCCTGCGCGTCGCCGCCGCCGCCGAGGTCGCAGAAGTTCGCGGGCTGCCCGCCCGCCAGCGCGATCACGTCGAGCGTCGACATCACCAGGCCCGCGCCGTTGCCGAGGATCCCGACCTCGCCGTCGAGCTTCACGTATGTGACGTTCTTCTCGCGGGCGGCTCGCTCCTCGGGCGGATAGGCCTCGAGGTCGCGCATCTCGGCGATGTCCGGGTGCTTGTAGAGCGCGTTGTCGTCGACCGTGAACTTCGAGTCGAGCGCCCGGATCTCGCCCTCGGGCGTGACGATCAGCGGGTTGATCTCGCAGAGCATCGCATCGCTCTCGCCGAAGCAGCGATAGAGCTTTTCGATGATCGACAGCAGCTGCTTCTGCTCGCTCGGGTCGTCGATCCCGGCGCCGTAGATCAGCCGGCGCGCCTGGTATGGCTGGTACCCCTCGAGCGGGTCGACGTGCAGGCGTGCGAGCGCATCCGGAGTGTTCGCGGCGACCTCCTCGATCTCGACGCCGCCTTCCTTGGTGAGCATGAAGAGCGACTGCTTCGTGCCGCGGTCGAACGTGATCGAGAGGTAGTACTCCTTCGCGATCTCCGAGGCGCTCTCGATCCAGAGCTTGCGCACGACGTGGCCGCGGATGTCGAGGCCGAGGATCTCCTCCGCCTTCTGCTCCGCGTCGTCCGGGCCGTCGGCGAGCTTGACGCCGCCGGCCTTGCCGCGCCCGCCGGTGAGCACCTGCGCCTTGACGACGACCTGGCCGCCGAGCTCCTCGGCCGCCGCGCGGGCCTCCGCCGGGGTCGACGCGAGCCGGCCCTCGGACGTCGGGATCCCGAAGCGCCGGAAGAGCTCCTTGCCCTGGTACTCGTAGAGGTCCACCGGCGGCGGACTCTAGCGCGGTGCGGCCGGCTCAGGCGTCGGCGTCGACGATCACGCAGACGCTCTCGCCGTTGCTCACGGCCTGGCCCGGCTCGACGGCGAGCTCGGTGACGCGGCCGCTCCGGTGGGCGGTGATCTCGTTCTCCATCTTCATCGCCTCGACGATGCAGATCACCTGGCCCGCCTCGACCTCGTCGCCGTCGGCGACCTCGACCGCCAGCACCGTCCCCTGCATCGGCGTGACGACGGCGTCCTTCGCGCCGGTCTGCGCGCCGGCGCGGGTGCGCTCCTGCCGCCGGCGCGCGAGCTCGGCGAACGGTGGCTCGGGCACGAGCGCCTCGACCTCGTAGCGCTTGCCGTCGAGCTCGAGGCTCAGGTGGCGGGTGCGCGTCGGCGCGCCGTCGGCCGACGCCTGCACCACGGACGGCCGCCCCGAGAGCTCCGCGGCTCGCGCCGCCAACTCCGGCGACTCGACCACGCCGTGGCAGGTCGCGCCCTCGACGAAGCACGGGTGCTCGAGCAGCGCGCGGTGGAAGCCGAGCAGCGTCGTGATCCCGCCGATCTCGTACTCGTCGAGCGCGCGCAGCATCCGCCGGCGCGCATGCTCGCGGTCGACGCCGTGGACGATCAGCTTCGCCACCAGCGGGTCGTAAAGCCCCGGCACCTCGGAGCCGGCGACGACGCCGGAGTCGACCCGGACGCCCGGCCCGCCGGGCTCGCGGTAGCTCGTGATCCGCCCCGGAGTCGGCAGGAAGCCGCTCGAGGGATCCTCGGCGTTGATCCGGCACTCGATCGCGTGCCCGTTGAGCCGCACGTCCTCCTGCCGCAGCGAGAGCGGCTCGCCGGCGGCGACCAGCACCTGCTCGCGGACGAGGTCGAGGCCGGTCGCCATCTCGGTGACCGTGTGCTCGACCTGGATGCGCGTGTTCATCTCGAGAAAGAAGTACTCGCCGTCGCTCGAGAGCAGGCCCTCGATCGTCCCCGCGCTCCGGTAGCCGACCGCGCGCGCCGCGTCGACCGCGATCTCGCCGATGCGTGCGCGCAGCTCGTCGCCGACGGCCGGGGACGGCGTCTCCTCGACCAGCTTCTGGTGGCGGCGCTGGATCGTGCAGTCCCGCTCGCCGAGGAAGAGGACGTTGCCGTGTCCGTCGGCGAGCACCTGCGCCTCGACGTGCCGCGGGTCCTCGAGGTACCGCTCGATGTAGACGGTGGCGTCGGCGAAGTACGCCTGCCCCTCGCGCTGCGCCGACTCGAGCGCGCGCTCCGCCTCCTCCGGGCCTTCGACGACCTTCAGCCCCTTACCGCCGCCGCCCGAGGCCGCCTTGATCGCGAGCGGCCACCCGAGCTTGTCGCCGAGCCGCACGACGTCCTCGGCGGAGGTCACCGCCGCGGTCGTGCCCGGAACGATCGGCACGCCGGCCGCGGCCATCCGCTCCCGCGCGGCGGTCTTCGAGCCCATGATCTCGATCGCCGAGCCCGGCGGCCCGATCCAGACGAGGCCCGCCCGCGAGACCTCGCGGGCAAAGGTGGCGTTCTCGGCGAGGAACCCGTAGCCCGGGTGCACAGCCTCGGCGCCGGCGCGCTGCGCGACCTCGATCAGCCGCTCCTGGACGAGGTAGCTCTCCGCGGCCGGCCCCGGGCCGACGAGGTACGCCTCGTCCGCGACCTGCACGTGCAGCGAGTCGCGGTCGACCTCGGAGTAGACGGCGACCGTGCCGATGCCGAGCTCGCGCAGCGTCCGGAAGATCCGCACCGCGATCTCGCCGCGGTTCGCCACGAGCACTTTCGAGAAGGGCGCCATATCGCGCGTATTCTCTCTGCCCATGAGCCTCGCGGATCAGTTGACGCTCGTGCGGGTGCTGGCGGTGCCCGTCGTGATCGTCCTCTTCCTCGCGAACTTCAACGGGCACGCCTACTGGGCGACGGCCGTGTTCATCGTCGCGATGACGACCGACTGGTTCGACGGGAGGGTCGCGCGCCGGCGCGGACACACCTCCGAGCTCGGCTCGCTGCTCGACCCGGTGGCCGACAAGCTGCTCGTCCTGACCACGCTGATCATGCTCGTCGGCGAGGGCGTCTGCCCCGCGTGGATGGTGGCCGCGATCGTGGCTCGCGAGTTCCTCGTCTCGGGCCTGCGGCTCGCCGCGCTCGAGCGCGGCGTGGTCATGCGCGCTCGCGACCTCGGCAAGCTGAAGACGTGGTCGCAGGCGACGGCGGCCGCTGTGGGCGGGTTCGCAGCCGCCGGCGCGTGGTCGAAGGATGTCGCCTGGTGGGCGCTGCTGATCGCGGTCGCGCTGACCTGGTTGTCGGGCCTCGACTACGCGCGGCTCGCGCCGGGACTGCTCAGCGGCCGCACCGCGTCGCCGTAGCGCCGCGAGAACTCGACGTTCTCGCGGATCCCGCGCTGGCGCCACACGCTGCGGTAGGCGGGCGGCACCGGATCGCGTGAGAGGAGCTCCTCGACCGCCGCCAGAACAGCGTCGCGCTCCTCCGGCTCAGGCGTGATGCGGACGTCCACGGCCGGAGACTAAAGGCCCCGCGCGAGCCGGCCGATGGGAACCACGGATGAGCCGCCTGCTGACCGCACTCGTCTGCTGCGCCTTGCTCGGCGCGCCTGCAGCCGTCGCCGCCGGCTCCTCGACGCCCGGTCCGGCGGCCGTCTCCTGGGCGCAGCCGCAGATCAAGGTCGTGGTCAGCCACGGCCTGATGGCGAAGAGCGTCGCCTCCTTCCGCGCGGACGACACGCTGACGCAGGGCGAGCTCGCGACGCTCGTCGGCGGCCTGACCAAGCATTCGACGAGCGTGCCCGCCGATCCTGCCGCGCCCGTGACGGTCACGCAGCTCGACGCGCGGCTGGTGCGGGCGCTGAACCTCGGCGACGCCGCGAAGGAGTTCTACGACGGCGCGCGCGCCGTTGGGCTCGCCGTCCCGTCCCGCTTCGGCACCGAGACGGTCGCGCGCCTGCTCGGCCTGCGCATCAACCATCCGGCCGCTCGCGACGACCTCGAGCTGCTGCCGAGCGACCCGGTCACGCGTGCCGAGACCGCCTACTCGGTCGCCCAGATCCTGCGCTTCCAGGGCTGGGAGACGCAGTCGGTCGAGGACGCGGCCACGACCTTCGAGCTGCCGGCGCTGACTACGTGGCAGACGCGCATCCTCAACACCGCCGTCAAGTTCGTCGGCTTCCCGTACGTCTGGGGCGGCACCAGCGAGAAGCCCGAAGCGCCGTTCGGCATCGAGGCGCACGGCGGCTTCGACTGCTCGGGCTTCGTCTGGCGCGTCTACAAGCTGCAGGCCTACCCGGGCGGCGCCGCACTCAACGCCACGATCAAGGGCCGGACGACGTACCAGATGAGCGGCGAAGTGCCGAAGGCGAAGCGGATCGCGTTCGCGAAGCTCCAGCCCGCCGACGTCGTCTTCTTCGGCCCCAAGGGCCCGACCTCGACGCCCGCGTCCGTCGGCCACACGGGCATCTACCTCGGCAACGGCTGGATGATCCACTCCTCCGGCCAGGGCGTCGCCGTCACACCGATGACGGGCTGGTACCACACGCAGTTCGCGTGGGCCCGCCGCCCGCTCGCCGAGGCCGGCCTCACCGCCACCCGCTGAGACGTTCCCCCTTACGGGGGATGTGGCGCCAGGCACGAGCCGGAAGAATCGTCGCGTCCTGTCCAGCCGCCCCGGGGAGGTTGACGTGCTCCACTGGAAGCCACGGCTCGTGGCCCTGACCGCAGTTCTGGCGCTCGTGCTGATCGCGCTGGCCGGTCTCGGCGTCGAGATCGCCTACAACCTCTACTGGTAGAGGCACCATGTCGCACCGCGTCCTGCCGCCGACGCGACTGCTAGCGGTCATCGTCCCGGTCTGCGTCGCCGGCCTCGGCGTCACGCTCGGCGCGATCGCGTCGTTCGCGGTCACGCCGCACAAGGCGACGACCGTGATCGGCATCGCCGCGCTGCTCGCGGCGTCCACCCTCGCCGACCGGTTCCCGGTTCCGGTCGAGGGGATCGACGCCGGCGGGGTCTCGCTGTCGTTCGTCTTCGGCGTCGCCTCGATCGTCCTCTTCGGCTGGGCCGCCGGCGTGATCGTCGTCGCCCTGGCGCCCGCCGCCTCGCAGCTGCTCGAGCACCGCCCGCCGATGCGGATCGCCTACAACGTCTCGGTCGTGGCGCTCGCGGCCACCGCGGCCGCCGCCGTCTCGACGCCGATCGACGGCGAGGGGGTGCTGGCCCGCGTCGTCGCAGCGTCGTCCGCGCAGTACGTCGTCAACCTGATCCTCTTCACGGCGGTCCTCGCGGTCAGCTTGCGGAAGTCGCTCTTCACGCTCGCCGCTGCGAACCTGCGCGTGACGATCGTCCCGTTCTCGCTGATGGCGTCCGCGGCGCTGATGCTGGTCGTGCTCTGGGAGCGCTCGCCCTTCCTGTCGGTCGCGCTCGTCGGGCCGCTGCTCGCGATCCAGCTCTACCAGCGCGCGATCGTCGGCGCGCTGCGCGCGATGCGCCTCGCCCTGACCGACCCCCTGACCGGGCTCGGCAACCACCGGCACTTCCACGAGCGACTCGAGCGGGAGTTGCGGCACGCTCACGAGAAGCGTCTCCCGCTCACCCTCTGCCTGATCGACGTCGACGACTTCAAGCGCATCAACGATCGCTTCGGCCACCCGGCCGGCGACCGCGTGCTCTCCCAGCTCGCCTCGAGACTCCGCCAGACCGGCGAGGCCTTCCGCCTCGGCGGCGACGAGTTCGCGCTCCTGCTGCCCTGCTACGACGAGAGCGCGGCCCTGACCGCGGCCACGTCGGTCGTCGACCGGATCTCGACGCTCGAGCTCGACCAGCTGGGCCCCGTCACCGTAAGCGCCGGCGTCGCCACCTCACCGGTGCACGCGGACGACCGCGACGAGCTGATCCGACTCGCCGACAGCGCGCTCTACTGGGCGAAGGAGTACGGCAAGAACCGCGTGCGCGCGTACCGGCCCGACGTGATCGAGCTCGCCGAGCTGAAGCGCGTCGCGAGCGGCCCCGACCGCGCAGCCCGCTTCCGCGCCGCCGCGAGCCTCGCCCGCGCCGTCGACGCCCGCGACGTCTATACCGGCAGCCACTCGCAGCGGGTCGCCGACCTCGCCGCCCGCACCGCCCGGCGCCTCGGCATGCCCGACGAAGAAGTCGAGCTGACCCGCCTCGCCGCCAGCCTGCACGACCTCGGCAAGCTCGCGATCCCGGAGGAGATCCTCCGCAAGCCCGGCCCGCTGACCGAGCCGGAGCGGATGGTGCTCGAGCGGCACCCGCAGATCGGCTTCCGGATGCTCGAGAGCCTCGGCGTCGACCCCGTCGCCGACTGGGTGCTCCACCACCACGAGCGCTGGGACGGCAGCGGGTACCCGGACGGCCTGCCCGGCGAGAGCATCCCGCTCGGCGCGCGGATCATCTTCGTCGCCGACGCCTACGACGCGATGACGTCGGAACGCGTCTACCGCCGGCGCGTCACCCCGAACGAGGCGATCGCCGAGCTCCAGCGTTGCGCCGGCAGCCAGTTCGACCCGGAGATCGTCGACGCCTTCGCCGACGAGCTCGCGCTCGCCGAGGCGGCCCCGCGCCGCGTCACCGCCGTCGCCTCGTAGCCCTCGATTGAACGGGGCTCGCACGTCACAGCGCCCGTCTGCCACCCACTCGTGCGCAATGGGGTGGCAGACGGGCGCGTGGTCTAGGTCAGATCAGAGCTTCTCGCTGATCGCCGCGCACTGCCCGAGCGCGTTGTGACCGACGTGGTTGACCTCGCCGGGGATGAAACCGGGGGAAACGCCCGGAGCGAGTCCCCTGCAGATGAGGTTGTTCTGGACAGTGTTCTCCACGACGGCGACGGTCCGGCCGGGGTCGCCCGGGTCGAGCGCCGTGATGTTGGTCAGTGTCGCGTTGCGGCCGATCGCGTTGAACTGCACGCCGAGCCAGTCGGCGGCCACGTTGCTGATCGTGAGGTTGCCGCCGATCGTGTTGCCCTTGATCGACCAGGGAATCTCGCCGCCTCCTCCGCCCAGCGAGACGTTCCCGCTCACCGTCACTTTCCTGATCAGAACGGTGTCCGCGTCGCCGGCCGTGATGTTCCCGTTCACGGTGATGATCGTCCGCCCGTTCGGGTTGTCGAGGCACGGAACTCCCGCGAACCTGCCGATCGCATTCGTCGGTTGGCAGCCTAGGCCGAGGAGCGACCCGGAGCCCGCAGTGATGTTGTGTCCGACGGTGATCGTCGACGTCACGCTCTGCGCGTCGAGAACGGCACCGGGAGCGACGTTGATGTTGCCGGTGACGTTGATCACCGCACCGGGCACGGTGTTGCACACACCGGTAACCGTGATGCTGGCGTAGTTCCCCGACGGGATGCTGGTGAAGTTCCCCGAGGCGAGATCCCCACCGCTGCAGGTGTAGTTGTTGCCGGGGGCAGCAGTGGCGATCCCCGTCGCAGCGCCGAATCCGGTAGCCACGAACGCAGACAACGCCACCATCGTCACCGCGCCGAGCGCGATGCGAACCCTCATGTTTGCTCCCTTCCTCAGTGCGTCGCGAGCGAGTCCAACCGCCGCAGTGGACGCTCGCCCAACGACAGAGTCTGATGATTCTCGCACTCCGGCCGAGGGAGTCAACACCAGGCTCAGAGCGGGATGTTGCCGTGCTTGCGCGGCGGGCGGCGCTCGCGCTTGGTCAGCGACGTCTCGAGCGCGTCGATCAGCGCCGGTCGCGTACGGCGGGGCTCGATCACCTCGTCGACGTAGCCGCGCTCTGCGGCGACGTACGGGTTCGCGAACCGCTCGCGGTAGTCGTCGATCAGCTCCGCGCGGCGGGCCTCGCCGTTCTCGCCTTCCAGCTCGCGGCGGAAGATGATGTTGACCGCGCCCTCCGGCCCCATCACCGCGACCTCGGCCGTCGGCCACGCAAAGTTGAAGTCGGCGCGGATGTGCTTCGAGCTCATGACGTCGTACGCGCCGCCGTACGCCTTGCGCGTGATCACGGTGAGCTTCGGCACCGTCGCCTCGGCGTAGGCGTAGAGCAGCTTCGCGCCGTGGCGGATGATGCCGCCCCACTCCTGCGCCGTTCCCGGCAGGAAGCCCGGCACGTCCACGAACGTGACGAGCGGGATGTTGAAGGCGTCGCAGGTGCGGACGAAGCGCGCGCCCTTCACCGACGAGTCGATGTCGAGCACGCCCGCCAGCGCACGCGGCTGGTTGCCGACGACGCCGACGACGTGCCCGTTCAGCCGCGCGAAGCCGCAGATCAGGTTCTCGGCCCAGCGCTCGTTGACCTCCAGGAACTCGCCGTCGTCGACGACGCGCCGCACGACGTCCTTCATGTCGTACGGCTTCGCCGGGTCGTCGGGGATCAGCGTGTCGAGCTCGGCGTCCTCGCGCGCGGCCGGGTCGGCGGGCTCGGCGTACGGCGGCGGGTCGACGTTGTTCTGCGGCAGGAAGGAGAGCAGGTAGCGCGCGTCCTCGAGGCAAGCCTCCTCGTCCGGGCTTACGAAGTGCGCGACGCCCGACTTGGTCGCATGTGTGATCGCGCCGCCGAGCTCCTCGAAGTCGACCTCCTCGCCCGTGACCGTCCTCACCACGTCGGGGCCGGTGATGAACATGTACGAGCTGCCCTCGACCATCAGGACGAAGTCGGTGATCGCAGGCGAGTAGACGGCGCCGCCGGCGCACGGCCCCATGACGAGACTGATCTGCGGGATCACGCCCGAGCACTGGACGTTCCGCCAGAAGATCTCGGCGTAGCCGGCGAGGGAGACGACGCCTTCCTGGATGCGCGCGCCGCCGGAGTCGTTGATCCCGATCACGGGGCAGCCGAAGCTGGCCGCCAGGTCCATCACCTTGCAGATCTTCTCGGCGAAGACCTCGCTCAGCGACCCGCCGAAGACGGTGAAGTCCTGCGAGAAGAGGAACACCTTGCGGCCGAAGACCGTTCCGTAGCCCGTGACGACGGCGTCGCCGTACGGGCGGTTCTCGCGCATGCCGAACTCGGCCTCGCGGTGGCGCACGTAGCGGTCGAGCTCGACGAACGAGCCGGGGTCGAGCAGCTTCTCGGCGCGCTCGCGGGCCAGCAGCTTGCCCTGCGAGCGCTGACGCTCGACGGCCCGCTCGCTGCCGGCGTGCCGCGCCTCGTCGCGGAGCGCCTCGAGCCGGCGGAGCTTCGCCTCGGTCGATTCGGCCTCGGTCGCCACGCGCGCGAGCGTATCGCTTCACGGGCGTGGATTTCGAAGTGACATCCGGCTCAAGCGGGCCGACTCCGGGGCCGATAACCGAGCCATGATCCCTGCGGCCGCCACGGCCGGCACCAGGCAGCCGCCTGCGCGGCGGCGACGTCGTTCCCGGTCGAGCGTGTCCCGCAGCTCCGCCCTGCAGCTGCTCGTGGGCGTGTTGATCGTGGGTGCGATCTCGATCGTCTCGACGGCGCGGATGCTGTCCGCGAACGAGCTCCGCACCGAGCAGGCTCGCACCGACTCCGCGCTGCGCGACGAGCTGGACGGCGCGTTGCGGCAGATCGGGCGATTCGGTGACCGAGCGTCCACGCGCGCCGACGTCTTCGCGCAGTCGGAGCCGGTGCAGCGCGCCGTCCTCGCCACGGACGTCGCCGCCCTGAGGCGGCTCGCGTCGTCCCGCCCCGGCATCTCCGTGTACCTCCGCGGCCGGCGCGTGGCCGGCTCGGCAGGCCTGGACGCGCTGCAGCGGTCGGTGTGGTTGACGCTCGGCGGCCACCGCGTCGCGAGAATCGCAGCGGGCGTGCCGCTCGACCGGGGGCTCGCGCTCCGCCCTGCACACGGCTCCGCCGACCGGCTGGTGCTCGTCGAGCGACGCCGACTGGTCGGCTCCGGCGCGAAGGTCGCGATCGACGGCCAGACGGTCGACGTCGGCGACACGACGTACCGCGCCCTCCCCGCGCTCGTACCCGACTCCGACGGCGTCCGGCTCTTCGCGCTCCGGCCGGAGCGGGCGATCGCCGCGAGCGTGAGGCCGTACCAGCAGCGCGTCCGCTACGCCGCGGTCGGCTCGTTCGCGCTGCTCGTGCTGATCGCGTTCCTGTTTGCCGGGCCGATCCTGCGCGTGCTCGGCGACTTCCGCCGCGTGGCGTCGCAGGCGACGATCGACGGCCTCACCGGCCTGGCGAACCGCCGCACGCTCGACGAGGAACTGGCGCTCGAATGGCGCCGCGCCGACCGCGTCGGCGACTCGCTCGGGTTCGTGCTGCTCGACCTCGACGACTTCAAGTCCGTCAACGACACGCACGGCCACCCGGCCGGCGACGCCGTGCTCCGCGCGGTCGGCGCGATCCTCGGCCACGGCGTGCGCCAGGTCGACCTCGCAGGGCGCTACGGCGGCGAGGAGTTCGCGCTCGTGCTCCCGGGCACCGACCTGGCGGGCGGAATCAAGCTCGCCGAGCGGCTTCGCACCGCGCTCGAGTCGACCGTCGTCGAGCTGCCCTCGGGGAAGACGATCCACGCGACCGCGAGCTTCGGCGTCGCCGTCAAGGAGTCGCTGGCGAACGTTGAGCAGCTGGTCGGCGCCGCCGACGATGCGCTCTACGCGGCGAAGGCTGCGGGCAAGAACTGCGTCGTGCCGAATCCGGGCGGCGTCGCGGGCGACCGTCGGGAGCCCGAACGGCGCGCACCGAAGCGCGAGCCGAAGCCCGAGCCTGTGCAGGGCGAGATCTAGCCCCGGCTAGATTTCGCCTGCGATGCGTGTCTCCGCCAAGGTCGATTACGCCGTCCGCGCGGGCGCCGAGCTCGCGGCCGCGGCGGGCAACGGCCCGGTCAAGGGCGACACGATCGCCCAGTCGCAGGGCATCCCGCTCAAGTTCCTCGAGAACATCCTGCTCGACCTGAAGCACGCGGGCCTCGTGCAGAGCCAGCGCGGCGCCGACGGCGGCTACTGGCTCGCGAAGGCGCCGGAGGAGATCTCGGTCGCGGACGTGATCCGCGCAGTCGAGGGCCCGATCGCGAACGTTCGCGGCGACCGGCCCGAGCAGGTCGAGTACGCCGGCGCGGCCGAGGCGCTCCGCGAGGTCTGGATCGCGGTGCGCGGCAACCTGCGCGCGGTGCTGGAGGCGGTCACGCTCGCCGACCTCGCCGCGCGGCGGCTACCGGCCGAGGTCAGCCGGATCGCGGCCGATCCGGACGCGTGGCTCCCGCACTGAAGACCGTCTCGCGCGACGGGCGCACGTAGACGATCTGGCCGCGCTCGAGCTCGAGCTGCTCGGCCTGCTCCTGCGTCAGCTGCGCCTCGAGCCGCTCACCGTCGTCGCGGACGAGCTCGACCCGCACCTCGAAACCGAGGTGCACGACCCGCTCGACCATCGCCTCCTGTGTGTCGGCGTCCGGCTCGAGCATCAGCTCCACGTCGTGCGGCCGCACGAAGGCGTCGCCGAGCCGGTTGACCGGCCCGACGAAGCCCATCACGAACTCGTTCGCCGGGCGTTCGTAGAGGTCGCGCGGCGAGCCGACCTGCTCGACCCGGCCGTCGTTCAGCACCGCGATCTGCCCGGCGACCTCCATCGCCTCCTCCTGGTCGTGCGTGACGATGATCGTCGTCACGTGCACCTCGTCGTGCAGGCGCCGGAGCCAGGCGCGGAGCTCCTTGCGCACGCGCGCGTCGAGCGCGCCGAACGGCTCGTCGAGGAGCAGCACGCTCGGCTCGACGGCCAGCGCGCGAGCGAGCGCCATCCGCTGGCGCTGGCCGCCCGAGAGCTGCGACGGGAAGCGCTGCGCGAGCCCCTCGAGCTGCACCAGCCCGAGCAGCTCGTGCACGCGGGTGCGGATCTCGTTCTTCGGCCGGCGCCGGATCGTCAGCCCGAAGGCGACGTTGTCGTAGACGGTCATGTGCTTGAACGCCGCGTAGTGCTGAAAGACCATCCCCACGCCGCGCTCGCGGGCGGGGGTCGAGGTCACGTCCTGGTCGTTGAGCAGCACCTGACCCGAGTCCGGGTGCTCGAGGCCGGCGATCACGCGCAGGAGGGTCGACTTGCCGCTGCCGCTCGGGCCGAGCAGCGCCGTCAGGGAACCTTCGGGAATCGCGAGCGAGACCTCGTCCAGGGCCGTGTAGCCGTTGAACCGCTTGCTGACCTCGACGACCGAGATGCCCATCTAGCGCTCCTTCGGTTGCAGGAATCGGAGGGAGACCACGACGGCGATCGCGATCAGGGCGAGCACGACCGAGGCGGCGTACGCGCCCGAGGTGTCGAAGCCGTCGAACTGCGCCTTCACGTACAGCGGCAGCGTCTGGGTCTTGCCCTCGATGTTCCCGGAGACCGCGCTGACCGCGCCGAACTCGCCGATCGCGCGCGCGGTCGTGAGCACGACGCCGTACGCGACGGCGCCGCGGATCGCCGGGAAGGTGATGCGCCGGAAGACCTGGAACGGCGCCGCGCCGAGCGTCTCGGCCGCCTGTTCCTGCTCGATCCCGATCTCGCGCAGGACGGGGACGACCTCGCGCACGACGAACGGCATCGAGACGAACATCGTCGCCAGCACCATCCCCGGCAGCGCGAACAGGATCTTGAGCCCGTCGTCGGCGAGAGCGCCGAGCCAGCCGCCGCGCCCGTAGAGCAGGACGAGGCCGAGGCCGACGATCACCGGCGAGATCGCGAGCGGCAGGTCGACGGCCGCGTTCAGCAGGCCACGTCCCGCGAAGTGGCCGCGGACGAGCGCGAGCGCGAGGATGACGCCGACGATCGTGTTCACCGGCACCGCGATCGCCGCGATCAGCAGCGTCAGCCAGAGCGCGTGCAGCGCCTCCGGCGTCGTGACCGCGTGCCAGGCGTGGGCGAAGCCGTTGTGGAAGGCGCGGTAGAAGACGAACCCGACCGGCACGAGCAAGACGAGGGCCAGGTAGCCGAGCACCCCGAACCGAAGCAAGTACTTAGACACGCAGCCTCCTCTCCTGCGCATCGACCGGTCGGTTCAGACGCCCACACGGGGAACCCGTGCGGGCTGATGGGCGGCACCGCAAGCGGCGCCTAAGCACGGTCGTACCTCGTGCGCCAGCGGCGGAAGCCGCCGATCGCGAGCAGGACGCCGAGCGAGATCGCGAGCAACAGCACCGACACCGCCGCGGCGCCGCTCCCGTTGCCGGACTGGAGCTGGCCGAAGATGTAGACGGACGAGACCTCCGTCTTGAACGGGATGTTCCCCGAGATGAGGACGACCGCGCCGAACTCGCCGACGGCCCGCGCGAATGCGAGCGCGACGCCGGACAGCACGGCCGGGAGCAGGTTCGGGAAGACGATCCGGCGGAAGACGCCGAACGGGCGCGCGCCGAGCGAGGCCGCCGCCTCCTCCATCTCCTCGTCGAGCTCCAGCAGCACCGGCTGCACGGCGCGCGTCACGAACGGCAGCGTCACGAACAGCAGCGCGAGCAGGATCCCGAAGCGCGTGAAGGCGACGTCGACGCCGAACGGGCTGCCCGGGCCGTAGAGCGCGAGCAGCGTCAGCCCGGCAACGATCGTCGGGAGCGCGAACGGCAGGTCGATGAGCGCGTTGACGACCGACTTGCCGCGGAAGTCGTCCCGCACGAGCACCCACGCCGTGACCGTCCCGAGCACTGCGTTGACGAGCGTGACGACCGCGGCCGCCCCGAGCGTCAGCTTCAGCGCGGCCATCGCCTCCGGCCCGGTGGCCTGATGCCAGAACTCGGCGAAGCCGCCGCTGCGGGCGCTCCAGACGAGCGCGGCCAGCGGCAGCAGGACGACCAGGCTCAGGTACGCGGTCGCGATGCCGCGAGCGAGGCCGCCGCCGGCGCGGGACCACCCCGCGCCGGCGGGGCGCTCGACTACGACCGCGTTAGTGGCCAAGCGACTTTTCGATCTTGGCCACGATCCCCTTCGTCGGATGGAAGAAGCGCGTGTTCACCTTCGTCCAGCCGTTCAGGCCGAGCTTCGCCGTGCCGATCGTGAACAGGCCCTTCGGCGAGTAGAAGTGGTAGCTCTTGGCCACGCTCTTCACAACCGGGCGGTAGCCCTGCGCCGCGAACGCCCTCTGGGCGGTCGACGACCAGAGGTATTTGTAGAACGCCTTCGCCGTCGGATTCTTGGCGCCCGACTTCGTCAGGGCGGCGGGCGTCTCGATCAGCAGCGTGTTCTTCGGCGTGTAGTACTGCGTGTGGACGCCCTTCTTCTCGGCGTACTTGGCCTCGTTCTCGTACGTGAGCAGGACGTCGCCCTTGCCCTGCGCGAAGATCTGCGTCGCCGTCCGCGCGCTGTCGGGCTGCACGGGCACGTGCTGGAAGAACTTCTTCAGGTAGGCGACCGCCTGCTTGTCGGTCTTGCCGGCCTCGCGCTGGGCGCCGTACGCGGCCATCACGTTCCAGCGCGCGCTGCCGGAGGTGAACGGGTTCGGCGTGATCACCTGGACGCCGGGCTTGACGAGGTCGCCCCAGGTCTTGATGTGCTTGGGGTTCCCGTTGCGGACGACGAAGACGACGACCGAGTCCGAGACGATGCCCTTGTACTTGTTCGCGGCCCAGTTCTTCGGGACAAGGCCTTTGCCGACCAGCATGTTGATGTCCGGGTCGAGCGAGAGAGCGACGATGTCGGCCGACTGGCCGGCCGCCACGGCCCGGGCCTGGTCGCCCGACGCGCCGTACGACTGCGAGAAGCTGCTGCCGTTCCCGGCCGAGGTCTTCTGGAAGGACGGGATGATCTGGCCGTACGCGTCCTTCGGCGTCGAGTAGGCGACGAGCGCGACCGAACCCCCCTTCGTCGCACCCGCGGCGGAGCCGGCCAGCAGCGCGACTCCTGCCAAAGCGATCCAAATGATCTTCATTCCAGCTCCTTATTTATCCAGTTTGTCCACGGGGTTGCTGGAGATTAAGCACACCCGTCAGACGACGTCAAATCGAGACCCGCTCCTGACTAGAGTCCGCGCCGTGGAGCCGCTCGAGCGCGCGACGATCTGGCCCTATCGCGCCGGCGAGCCCGACCGTCTGCCCCGGCTCGAGCAAGGCGAGCACGACA
>DASSQG010000028.1:0-16988 GCA_035702625.1 Gaiellaceae bacterium
CGCCCCGAGCACGTCGTCGCTCTGCAGCCCGTCCACGTACGCGGGATCGACCTGCTCGGCCGGCACGCCGAGCTCCTCCTGCAGCGCCCGCCGCTCCTCGAGGGCCGCCAGCCCCTCCTCGGTCGTCGCGAGGAACAGGTACCCGACCTGCTCGAACAGCGGCGGCCCGAGCTCCTCGAAGAAGCGGATGCTCGCCTGCGCGAGCCGCACCTCCGCCGCCGTCGAGAACTGCTGCCGCACGCCGCCCATCGCCTTCGCGGTCGCTCCACCGGCCACCCTCCCGCGATCCGCGAGCACGACGTCGCGCGCGCCCAGCGACGCGAGGTGGTACGCGATCGAGGCGCCCGTCGCGCCGGCGCCGGCTACGACGATTCGAGCCACGCGTCCAGCTCGCGCTTCTCGTCGTCGCGAAGCGTCCGCAGCGGCGCGCGCATGTCCTCACGCACGGGCACGCCCCGCCGGCCGAGGACGTACTTCAAGGCCGCCTGGAACGGGAAGCGCTCGAGCGCGGTGCGCAGCGCGCCGACGTCGCGTTCCCCGTCGCGCACGAGCGCGACGATCCGTTCGGGGAAGGCGGACGCGAGCCCGGAGACGGTGCCGACCGCGCCGCGCCCCATCCCCGCGACGAGGAGCTCCTCTGCGCCCACGAAGACGTCGAGCCCGTCGAGCAGGTACGGCTCGAGCGCCTCGAACGGCTTGTCCGAGACCTTCAGCCCGGTGAAGTTCGGCGCGCGCTCGCGCAGCCGCTCGACCACCGGCAGGGGCACGGCGTAGCCGCTGCGCGCCTTGAACTCGTAGACGTAGAACGGCAGCGGCTCGGCGGCCTTCGCGGCCGCGGCCAGGTGCGCCAGCAGCGCGTCGTCGTCGAGCGCGAAGTACGGCGGCGGGATCACCGCGACGCCGGCCGCGCCGGACGCAGCCGCGTGCTCCGCGAGCGCGGTCGTCTCGGCGGTCGTCTGCGCGCCGCAATGGACGATCACCGGCAGCGGCCCCTCGAGGAAGAGCTCGGCCGCCCGCCGTCGCTCGCCCGCCGAGAGCAGGATCCCCTCGCCGGTCGTCCCGAGCGCGAGCATGCCGTCCAGCCCGGCTCCGGACAGGAAGTCGAGGTAGGGCCCGAACGCCTCCTCGTCCAGGGCGGCGCCGTCGTCCCGGAGGGGCGTGACGGCCGCCGCCAGCGCTCCGCGCAGCATGCGGCAACTTTACGATCCCCGACGATGCAGGCGCTCAGGATCGAACTGGACGGCCGGCTGCTCCGGGTCACGTTGGCGCGGCCGGAGCGTCGGAACGCGTTCGACGGCGCGCTGATCGCGGAGCTGACGGACGCGTTCTCGGACGTCGGCGACGACGTCCGCGCGGTCGTGCTGGCCGGCGACGGGTCGAGTTTCTGCGCCGGCGCCGACGTCGAGTGGCAGCGAGCCTCGATCGACCTGAGCCACGACGAGAACGTCGAGGACGCGCTGCGGCTGCACGCGATGATGGCGGCCGTAGACGCCTGCCCGGCGCCGCTCGTCGCCCGCGTCCAGGGCTATGCGCTCGGCGGCGGGTCGGGCCTCGTCGCGTGCGCGGACGTCGTCGTCGCCGCGCCGGACGCCACCTTCGGCTTCTCCGAGGTGCGTCTCGGGATCATCCCCGCGGTCATTTCGCAGTTCGTGTTCGCGCGGATCGGCGGCGGTGCGGCCCGGTCGCTGTTCGTCACCGGCGAGCGGTTCGACGCCGAGACGGCGCTGCGGATCGGCCTCGTCGACGAGGTCGCGGACGACCTCGACGCGGCGGTCGACCGCCAGCTCGCGGCGATTCTGAAATCCGGGCCGGAGGCGACCCGGGCGGCGAAGCGGCTGACCCGCGAGCGGCCGGCCGACGCGAGCGAGCTGGCGCGCATCGCCGCGGGCCTGCGCGCCGGCGACGAGGGCCAGGAAGGCCTCCGAGCGTTCCTCGACAAGCGCCCGGCACGCTGGATCGGCTGATCGGGTTTTCCTCTTTTCAACTTGGGTAGGGCGCCCCCGTTCAGAAACGACGAAAGGGGGGTTCCATGTCACGCAAGCTCATCGGAGTGACGGCGCTAATCGCGGTCGTCGGGCTCGCATTCGTCGCGTCCGCGACCAGCTCCGCCGCACCGAGAGTGGCCCGGCCCGCAACCGCAACCACCGGAACGACGACGCAGGTCGGCGCCGCGAGCGTCCGCCTGACCGTCAAGCGGTTCGTCAGGCGGGGTCATCACTACTACGCAGTCGGGACCGCGTACGGGAAGTTCGCACCGACCGCGGCCAACCCGCAGAGCCTGCCCACGAAGACCGTCAAGCGCGCCTTCACGGCACGGGTCGTGCGGGTGAAGCGGTTCGCGTCCGCCCAGCGGATCTGCCCGGTCCTCGACCTGACGCTCGCGCCGCTCGACCTGAACCTGCTCGGGCTGATGGTCCACCTCGACCAGGTGCACCTCTCGATCACGGCGAACTCGAATGGTGGGCTCCTCGGTTCGCTTCTCTGCGGCCTGTCCGGAAACCGGCTCACGCCGCGGACGATCGTGCTGAACTGGACGCAGGCGGCTACGCAGAGCGGTCTCGCCACGAAGGGCGTGAGCATGAGCGTGCCGCTCTACGTGACCACGTCGAGCAACGGCACGAAGACGCTCAGCGCGGGCACGAGCACGAAGTCGCCCCTGGCGATCTGCCAGGTGCTCGACCTGACCCTCGGGCCGCTCGACCTGAACCTGCTCGGGCTGATGGTGCATCTCGACACGGTGCACCTGACGATCACCGCGGACTCCAACGGCGGAATCCTCGGGAGCCTCCTCTGCAGCCTTGCAGGCGGCGGCTCGCCCACGCCCTGAACCGCTCGTGGGGATGGCCGCTGAGGCCAGCCCCACGCTTCTCTCCCACTAGCCTCCCTGCATGCCAGTCGAGCGGCTGCTCGTAGCGAACCGCGGCGAGATCGCGCTGCGCGTCTTCCGCGCGTGCCGCGAGCTCGGGATCGCGACGGTCGCCGTGGCGCCGGAGGACGACGCAGCCTCGCTGCACGCGCGCTCGGCGGACGAGACGGTGCGGATCTCGTCGTACCTCGATGCGGCCGAGCACGTCCGCGCCGCGCGCGAGACAGGCGCCGACGCGATCCATCCTGGTTACGGGTTCCTCGCCGAGAACGCCGACTTCGCGGAGGCGGTCGAGGCGGCCGGGCTGACGTGGGTTGGCCCGCCGCCGGCGGCGCTGCGGGCCGGCGGCGACAAGCTCGAGGCGAAGCGGCTCGCGCGCGAAGCCGGGGTACCGGTCGTGCCTCAGGGGTCGCCCGAGGAGATCGGGTTCCCGCTGATGATCAAGGCCGCGGCCGGCGGCGGCGGGCGCGGGATGCGCGTCGTGCGCTCGCCCGACGAGCTCGACGGGGCGCTCGCGGCCGCGCGGCGCGAGGCGAAGGCTGCGTTCGGCGACGACCGCGTCTTCTGCGAGCGCTACGTCGAGCGGCCGCGCCACGTCGAGATCCAGCTGCTCGGCGACGCGCACGGCACGGTCGTCGCGCTCGGCGAGCGCGAGTGCTCGGTGCAGCGGCGTCACCAGAAGGTGCTCGAGGAAGCGCCCTCCCCCGCGCTCGACCCGGAGCTGCGCGCGCGGATGAGCGAGGCGGCCGTCGCGTTCGCGCACGCGATCGGCTACCGCAGCGCCGGCACCGCCGAGTTCATGCTCGACGGCCGTGACTTCTGGTTCCTCGAGCTGAACGGCCGCATTCAGGTCGAGCACCCCGTCACCGAGCTCATCTCCGGCGCCGACCTGGTCGCGGAGCAGATCCGGATCGCGCAAGGCTCGGCGCTCACGGCGGAGCCGCGGATCGTGGGGCACGCGGTCGAGGTCCGCCTCTACGCGGAGGATCCGAAGACGTTCCTGCCGCAGGCGGGCCGGATCGAGCGGCTGCGGCTGCCGGACGGGATCCGGGTCGACGCGGGTGTCGCGGAGGGCGACGAGGTCGGCACGGGGTACGACCCGATGATCGCGAAGCTGGGCGCGCACGGCTCCACGCGGGCCGATGCGCTGGACCGCCTGGCGGCTGCGCTGGCGGTCACGGAGGTCGGCGGCGTGGTCACGAACCTGCCGTTCCTACGGTGGCTCGTCGCGCACCCGGCGCTGCGGGCGGGCGAGACGACGACCGCGTTCCTGACCGAGCACCCGCCGCTGTCGGCGCCGCCGCTTCGTCTGCCCGACCGCCCGTGGCGCGGCGGGTTCCGGCTCAACCTGCCGGCACCGCCGCCCGCACCGCCGCCGGACCTCGACGCGTCGGTCGACCACGGCGGCCACGAGCAGTCGACGCTGACGGCGCCGATGCCCGGCACCGTGATCAAGGTGCTGGCCGCCGAGGGCGACCGCGTCCAACCGCGACAACCCCTGGTCGTGCTCGAGGCGATGAAGATGGAGACGCCGGTCGTCTCGCCGTACGAAGCGGTCGTCCGCTCCGTGCGCGTGCGCGAGGGCGACAGCGTCGGCGGCGGCGACGTGCTGGTCGAACTCGAGGAATAGCGTGGCCGAAAGGGCCTAGACCCGGGGACAGTCCCCCGGCCGTGGCCGAAACGGACAGGTCGTAGCCACGACCGGCGCGCGAAGGGCGATCGACGCCCAAGCGGCCCAACCAAGGGACTGTCCCTGGGGCATGACCGAAAGGGACGGTCGGGAGGCTAGAAGAGCTTCTGGAGCTTCATCGCCTGGTCCATGTCGCCCTTCACCTTCAGCTTCCCCGACATGTACGCGGCGGTGGGGTTCTGCTCGCGGCTCGCAATCTTCCTGAACGTCTCGGCAGAGGCCGAGATCGTGCAGTCGGCGTCGCCGTCGCCCTCGTTGACCGACACCTTGCCGTCGTCGACGTCGACGATCCACATGCCCGCACCGTCGATGTCGAACTTGTAGCTCGCCGTCATCCCCTTCGCCTTCGACTGGTCGACGCGGGACTCGAGCGTCTCGAAAAACTCCCTCGGCTCCATGACGCGCGAGATTACAGAACGGGCTCGGGCTCGAGGCGCGTCTGCGCGCGACTCGACGGGAGCAGCAACGCGAGCACCAGCCCGGCCAGCGGCGCGGCGGCCGCCGCGTACATCGCCGCGCGCAGGTCGACCGAGTCGGCGAGCGCGCCGAGGCCGACCGCCGCGATTCCGCCGAGGCCGATCGAGAGGCCGATCGACAGTCCGGACGCCATCCCGATCCGGTGTGGCAGGTACTCCTGCGCCATCACCATCGTCACGCCGAACGTCGAGATCACGCAGATGCCGACGAGCGCGAGCGCGACCGCGCCCGGCACGCCGCCGACCAGGACGTAAACGAGTGTCAGCGGCGCGGTCGCGGCCATGCTCGCGATCACCACCGGGCGGCGCCCGATCCGGTCGGCGATCGGCCCCGCCGCGAGCGTGCCGAGCCCGCCGGCCAGCAGCATCAGCGAGAGCAGGTGCGAGCCGTGCGACTTCGAGTTGCCGAGCGACACCTCCCAGAGCGGGACGAACGTGATCAGCCCGAACCACGCGACGCTGCGGAAGGCGATCACCCCGAGCAGCAGGGCCAGCGCGCCCGGGCGGTCCTCGCCGGAGGCGGCCGACCGCGAGCCCGGCTCCGGGACGAAGCTGCGCAGGAAGGGCAGCACGAGCAGGAGCGCCACGGCGACGGCCACGACGGGGAGCGCGAGCAGCAGCCCACCCGTCAGGCCGAGCGCGAGCACGAGCGGCGTCGTCGCCGTGGGCCCGAGCGCGTAGCCGATGTTGCCGCCGATCGAGAACAGGCTCATCCCGCTTGCCCGCTTGCGGCCGCTCGCGTACGCGGCGAACTTCGAACCCTCCGGGTGGTACGCGGCCACGCCGAGCCCGGAGACGACGACGAGCAGCAGCACCAGCCAGTACGACGGCGCCGCCGCCGCGAGCGCGATCCCGATCCCCGCGAGCGCGACGCCGCCGGGGAGCAGCCAGATCACGCCGCGCCGGTCCGACCAGGCGCCGAACAGCGGCTGCACGAGCGACGAGGCCGCCGTCGAGGCGAGCATCACGACCGCCGCGAGCGTGTACGAGAGCGAGAAGCGGTCGACCATGAACGGCAGCAGCGCCGGCAGCGCGCCGTTCGCGAAGTCGGTCGCGCAGTGGCCGGCGGAGAGCGCTGCCATCGCCCGCCTGTCCAGTTCGGCCCGCACGACCCCCCGAGCGTAGCTACGGGAAACTCCTGAGCAGGATCCGCGGTTTGCGCCGATGGCGGCCGGCCGCGCCGCGCGCACACTGGCGGCGGGAGGTGGCTCACATGGCCGAACGCACGAAGGTCGTCATCGTCGGAGGAGGGGTCGCAGCACTGGAGGGCGCGCTGGCGTTACAGGCGCTCGCATCCGACGCAATCGACGTCGAGCTCGTCGCCCCCGAGCGCGACTTCACCTACCGGCCGATGCTGGTCGCCGAGCCGTTCGGCCACGGCAGCGTGCGGACGTTCCCGCTGCGCCGGCTGGCCGAGGCCGCGGGTGCGACCGCCCGCGAGGCCGTCGTCACCGGCATCGACGCGGAGCACCGCCGCGTGCGCACGAGCTCCGCGGACGCGATCTCCTACGACGAGCTCCTGCTCGCGCCGGGCGCGGTCCCGATCACGGCCGTGCCGGGGGCGCTCTGCTTCCGCGGGCCGAGCGAGGCCGGCGCGCTCGACCGCGTCATGGCCGACGCGGAGCGCGGATCGCTCGACCGGATCGTCTTCGCCGTCCCGGCCGGCGCCGCCTGGGCGCTGCCGCTCTACGAGCTGGCGCTGCTCGCCCGGGCGCGGCTCGTCGACGAGGGCTCCTCGGGCGTGAGCGTCGCCGTCGTGACGGGCGAGCACTCGCCGCTGCAGCTGTTCGGCGCCGGCGCGAGCGACGCGGTCGCCGAGCTGCTCGACGCCCGCGGGATCGAGCTCTTCACGGAGTCAACGCCGCTCCGCTTCCAGGACGGCATCCTGACGACCGTCCCGAGCCGCGAGATCGATGCCGACGCCGTCATCGC
The DNA here is from genome assembly GCA_035702625.1 of Gaiellaceae bacterium. Taxonomy (GTDB): domain Bacteria; phylum Actinomycetota; class Thermoleophilia; order Gaiellales; family Gaiellaceae; genus AC-32. The sequence goes on from DASSQG010000028.1 coordinate 6,965, forward strand.
GCTGCCGAGGCTCGAGGGGCCGCGGCTCGACGGCATCTACCACGACGCGCACGGCTTCATCCCGACCGACGACCACGGCCAGGTCGCCGGCGAGATCGACGTCTGGGCCGCCGGCGACGCGACGACGTTCCCCCTCAAGCAGGGCGGCATCGCGGCGCAGCAGGCCGACGCCGCCGCCGAGTCGATCGCCGCACGGGCCGGAGCTCAGATCGAGCCCGAGCCCTTCCGGCCGGTACTACGCGGGCTGCTGCTGACCGGGATGGTCCCGCGGTTCCTGCGCGCCGAGCCGGGCACGCCGGCCTCGGCCGTCGACACGGAGCCGCTGTGGTGGCCCCCCGCGAAGATCGTCGGCCGGCATCTTGCACCGTTCCTCGCCAAGCACCTCGGGCTGTCGGAGGTGCTGCCGGACGCCGCACGAGGCGACGCGATCCCGGTCGAGGTCGAGCTGGCGCCGTGGCGCCACGGGGTGTGGTCCGAGGTCTAGGCCGCCGTCTCGACCGGCTGCGGCAGGTGGGTCGCGATCAGGACGTGGCCGAGTTCCCACTGGGTGCGCGCGATCTGGAGCCGGTTTCGCTCGAGCGACCTCTGGCTCGCGGAGCGCCCGCGCAGCTCCTGCCGTTCCGCGACGAGCGTCTCGAGCCTCGCCCCGAGCTCCTCGGCGGTCGCCGAAGAGCGGCTCCGCCTGAAGCGGGCCGGCCGCTGCCGCAGTGACGTGCCGCGCGCCACGAGCCTTGTATCGGCAACGAGCCGCAACACGTGAATCCCCCGCATCGCGCGGCAGCCTAGGAAGGCGGTCGGCTAGCATCGCGCGGCGATGAGAGTCGAAGTGCAGGCGGTGGCGCCGGAGCAGGTCAAAGCCGACGTCGTCGCGGTACCGCTGGCGGGCGACGACGGCCTCACGGGCGCCGCGGCGGCGCTCGACTCGGCGCTCGACGGGCTGCTCGGACGCCTGGCCGGCGACGGCGAGCTGCGCGGGGACGCCGGGCGCACCGGGATCGTCCACGTCGACGGCAAGCTCGGCACGAGCCGCGTGGCCGTGGCCGGCCTCGGCGACCGCCACGACGCGGACGCCCTGCGGACTGCTGCCGCAGCCGTGGCGCACGAGACGTCGGGCTTCGCCGGGACGCTCGCGTGGGTGGTCGACGACTCGCTGCCGCTTCCCGCCGACGAGCAGGTACGGGCGATCGTCGAGGGCACGGCGCTCGGCGCCTACGAGACCGCGCGCTGGAAGCGCGACGAGCGGAAGGCCAAGCTCTCGCGCCTGGTGCTCTGCGGCGAGGCGAGCCTGGCCGACGCGGCGACGCGCGCCGGGATCGTGGCCACGTGGACGAACCGCGCCCGCGACCTGGTCAACAGCCCGCCGAACGAGCTGACGCCGGAGCGCCTCGCCGAGCGCGCCCGCGAGATCGCGTCATCCGTCGAGCACGTGACGGTCGAGGCACTCGGCCCGGACGAGATCAAGGCCCAGGGCATGGGCGCTCTCGCCGCGGTCGCGCAGGGCAGCGACACCCCGGCGCGCCTGATCGTGCTCCGCTACGACCCGCCCGAGCCCGCGCGGGCCGACCTCGTGCTCGGCCTCGTCGGCAAGGCGATCACGTTCGACACGGGCGGCATCTCGCTGAAGCCGTCGCTGCACATGGAGGACATGAAGGGCGACATGGGCGGCGGCGCCGCCGTGATCGAGGCGACCGGCGCGATCGCCGAGCTCGGCCTGCCGGTGCGCGTCTTCACGGTGGCCGCCGCGACCGAGAACATGCCGAGCGGCCACGCCTACCGCCCGGGAGACATCATCACGGCCGCGAACGGCAAGACGATCGAGATCACCAACACGGACGCCGAGGGCCGGCTCGTGCTCGCCGACGCGCTGTGGTACGCGCGACAGCAGGGCGCGACCCACCTGCTCGACCTCGCGACGCTGACCGGCGCGATGGAGGTCGCACTCGGCGACCTCTACGCGGGCGTCTTCGCCAACGACGACGACTGGCAGCGGCAGGTCGTCGACGCCGGCGAGGCGAGCGGCGACCACGCGTGGCCGTTCCCGATGCACCCGCGCTACCGCCGCTACGTCGACTCGGTCTACGCCGACATGAAGAACTCGTCCGACCTGCGCCAGGCCGGCGCCGTGCTCGCCGCCGCGTTCCTCGAGGAGTTCGCCGGCGACGGGCCCTGGGCGCACATGGACATCGCGGGCCCGGCGTTCCTCGAGCGCTCGCGCGGCGACTACATGAGCCAGCGCGGCGGCACCGGCTACGGCGTGCGCCTGATCGTCGAGCTCGCCTCGCAGCTCAGCGAGTGAATCTCGACCTGACGCCCGAGCACGAGCTCGTCCGCTCGACCGTCCGCGAGTTCGCCCAGCAGAAGGTCGCGCCGGTCGCCGAGGAGCTCGACCGCGAGCACCGCTTCCCGTACGAGCTCGTCGCCGAGCTCGCCGAGCTCGGGCTGATGGGCATGCCCGTGCCGGAGGAGTACGGCGGCGGGGGCGCCGACACCGTTTCCTACGCGATCGCGGTCGAGGAGCTCACGCGGATCGACTCGTCGGTCGCGATCACGCTGGCCGCGCACACCTCGCTCGGCACGATGCCGATCCTCCTCTTCGGGAACGAGGAGCAGAAGCAGCAGTGGCTGCCCGATCTCGCGTCCGGGCGCCGCCTCGCCGCGTTCGGGCTGACCGAGCCGGGCGCCGGCTCCGACGCGGCCGCGTCGCGCACGACGGCCGAGCTGGGCGACGGACAGTGGCTCGTGAACGGCACGAAGATCTTCATCACGAACGCCGGCACCGACATCACCGCCTGCGTGACGATCACCGCGCGCACCGGCGAGAACGAGATCTCGAACCTGATCGTCCCGAACGGCACGCCGGGCTACGAGATCTCGGCGCCGATGGAGAAGCTCGGCTGGCGTGCCTCCGACACGCGCGAGCTGTCGTTCCGCGACGCCGCCGTGCCCGAGGGCAACCTGCTCGGCGAGCGCGGCAAGGGCTTCACGCAGTTCCTGGAGATCCTCGACGGCGGCCGCATCTCGGTCGCGGCGATGGGCGTGGGCCTCGCGCAGGGCGCCTACGACCTCGCGTACGCGTACGCGAAGGGGCGCCAGCAGTTCGGCAGGCCGATCTCGAAGTTCCAGGCGGTGCAGTTCCAGCTCGCCGACATGGCCGTCGAGATCGAGGCCGGCCGGGCGCTGACCTACAAGGCGGCGTGGCTGAAAGACCAGGGCCGGCCGTTCGCCAAGGAGGCCGCGATGGCCAAGCTCTACACCGGCGAGCTCTCGCACCGCGCGGCGAACGCGGCACTCCAGATCCACGGCGGCTACGGCTTCATGGAGGAGTCCGCTATCGCCCGCCTGTACCGGGATCAGAAGATCCTGGAGATCGGGGAGGGGACGAATGAAGTTCAGCGGATGGTGATCGCTCGCCACCTCGGGCTCTGAGCCTGCGCCCTGCGAAGACGATCAGCCCGACGATCAGCAGCCCGGCGACGGCGATGATGATCCGGTCGCGCCAGTCGTGGCCGCCGCCGCTGCCGGTGTAGGCCGGCACGTTCACGCCGCCGGACGCGGCGAGCTTCCGCACCGCCTGCGTCGTCGACTCGACGAGCGCGTCGGGCGTCCTGCCGGCCTGCACCCCCTGGAGCGCCCGCTGCTCGGCGGCCGTCGACCGGTTCCCGTTGTGGACGCCGAACCCGGCCGGCATCGCGACGAGCAGCCGCTTCGGATACACGAACGCGATCTCGCTGCCGAGGAACTTCGCGTAGTCCTGCGGCTTGCCCCAGAGGCTGACGGCGGTGCCGAGGTCGCCCGTGAACGCGATCACGGCGACCCGGATCGGGTAGCCGTTCGCGTTCGCGGCCTCGACCGTCTTCTGGAGCGCGTCGAGCTTGCCCTTCGAGAGGGGCACCTCCGGCCCGACGAACACCTTCTGCGTGAGCAGCACGTCGCTCGCCGGATCGCCGTTCGCGGACGCGGCCGGCACGGCGACGACGGCGGCGAGCGCCGCCACGAGGAGAGCGCGCCTCATCGGCCTTCCAGCGCCCGCTGCGCCTCTTCCTCCTCCGAGAGCAGGCGCATCAGGAAGTAGGACAGCGCCGCGAAGAAGACGAGCATCTGCTCGCCGTTCATCAGGATCCCGCCGAGGTTCTGGTCCTTCTGCGCCGAGAGGCCCCACAGCCGCGGCGCCGCTTCGTAGAAGCCGTAGAACGCGCTCGCGGAGAAGATCAGCGCCAGCGAGAGGAAGGCCGAGCCGACGTACGCCGCGCCGAGGTAGGCGAGCTTCAGGGCGGTCGACAGGTGCTGCGGCAGCTCCGAGAAGACCGGCCACCAGAAGAGCAGCCCGGCGGTGAGCAGGAGCAGGTGCTCGACGTTCAGCAGCAGCGGGTGGCGCAGGGCGAAGTCGTAGAACCCCGGCAGGTGGACGCCGTACCAGACGACGAGCCAGAACGGCAGCACGAAGCGCGGCCGCGTCGCCCGGGCGAGCCAGTGCCCGCCGCGGCCCGCGACCGCGGCCCGCATCGCCGGCGTCAGGCCGAGCACGAGGAGCGGCGGCGCCCAGTCGGCGATCATCACGTTCTGTAGCAGGTGCATCAGCAGCAGGTAGTGGATCGCGATCGTCTCGAGCGGCGAGTTCAACGGCACCGCGATCAGCACCAGGCCCAGCGCGAACAGGCAGGCCCGAAAGGTCGACGGCCGCTCGACCGTCTTCGCCAGTCTCCAGTACCCGTAGCCGCCGCCCACGGCGAGCGCGAAGAAGAGCGGCTCGAAGCTGAAGGAGCTCGGCGCCGGGACGCTCACGTGAAGGCGGGCTTGCGGCTCCGCTCGCGGACGTAGGGCCGGAGCAGCAGCGCGACGCAGATGCCGAGCACGAGCAGCTGCTCGGTCATCATCACCACGCCTGCCAGCCGCTGGTCGGTGAGGGCGGAGATGCCGTGCGCGCCGGTGTAGCGCGGGTACACGGGGCCGGAGCTGAACAGCAGCACGTCGATCAGCGGCTGCATCAGGGCCACCATCGCCAGCGCGAAGAGGATCCGCTGCGGCCGGCGCAGGCGACCGTGGCGGGCCGGGTCGACGAGCTGGATCCAGACGAGCGTGCCCGCGACGACGAAGCTCAGGTGCTCGAGGTCGTGCACGAGCGGATGCGCCGCCGCGTAGTCATAGACCTGCGGGATGTGCCAGGCGTAGATCGTCACCGTCCAGAGCCCGAGTGCGACGAGCGGGATCGTCAGCACCCCCAGCAGCGACCGGAGCGGCCGGAACGACGCGAGCGGCCTGAGCACTGGCGGCGGCAGGAGGAAGAAGACGAGCGGCCCGCGGACGGCGACGACGAGCAGCGCGATCGCCGCGTCGCCGATCAGCACGTGCTGCAGCATGTGGGCCGAGAGCAGCTCCTCGTCGCCGAGGCCGTCGAGCGGCGAGGCGAGCGCGAGCACGAGCAGCGCGAGCCCGGCGCCGAACAGCACGGCACGGTTCCACGGCGCGTGGTCGGGCCGCCGCCTGCGCATTCGCACGAACGCCTGGGCGAACAGCGCGGCGGCGAGCGCCGCCCCCACGAGCACCGCGGGCGGCGTCTCCCAGGACGCGGACGAGTGGGCAAGCAGCACCGCCGCGTCAGGGTAACCGTTTGACACGGACTCCCACGCGTCGTGATCCTGCCTGCAGATGGGGCGCGTTCTCCTTGTTTGCTGCGCGGTCGCGCTCCTTGCCGGTTGCGGGTCGTCGCCGGGCGTGAACGCGCCGACGGTCGCCCCCGCGCGGACGTACGAGCTCACCGGCTTCGCGCCGCTCCACGTCGCGCATCCGGGCCCAGCCCGGGTCACGTTCACGATCCGGCAGCCGTCTGGCGGGCCGCTGACCGACTACAAGCGCGGCGCCGGGCCCCACACCGGCATCCACCTGATCGTCGTCAAGCGCGACCTCAGCACGATCATCCACAAGCACCCGCCGATCGGCGCCGACGGCAAGATCTCCGAGACGATCGTGTTCCCCTCCCCCGGGCCGTACCGCGTGCTCGTCGACGCGTACCCGGGCGCGAAGGGCGCGCCGCGCAACTTCCAGCTGCACCAGGACGTCCGCGTCGCCGGCGCGTACAGGCCGCAGCCGCTGCCGGCGTTCACGCCGACGCAGAGCGTCGACGGCTACCACGTCGCGCTCCAGGCGCCGAAGGAGCTCCACGCGATCCAGCCGGCGATCCTGACCGCGACCGTGACCGATCCGGCCGGGAAACCGGTCGTCTTCAAGCCCTGGTTCGGCGCACTCGCGCACGCGGTGTTCTTCCGCGCCGGCTCGCTCGACTACTTCCACACGCACGTCTGCGGGCCGTCGACGCCCGGCTGCACCAGCGTGCTCGGCGCGACCACCGTCACGGGCAAGCCGGCCGGGCCCGGGAAGCTGCACGTCGGCGTCCTGCTCCCGATCGCCGGCACCTGGCGCCTGTTCCTCCAGTTCCGTGACCGCGGCCGCATCGTCACCGGCCCGTTTACGCTGCCCGTGAAATGAAGGCACGCCCAGCGCTCTTCGCCGGCACGGTCGGGCTGCTCGTCCTCGTCGCGCGTCAGCTCGCGTACGCGCTGGCGCCGAGCCCGCTCGCGCGGGCGCTCGAGCACCGGGCCGGCGGGCCGGGGATCGTGACCGTGACGCTGGTCTCGCTCGGCGTCGCGGTGATCGGCTCGACCGCCGTCGTCTGGCTCGCTGCGCTGGGCGTGCGCGAGCGCGCCCGTTTGCGGCCCGAGCGCATCGCGCCGAGCCTGCGACTGCGGCGGCTGGCGCTGCGCGCGACGGCGCTCTACGTGACGAGCTGCGTCGCGTTCGCGACCTTCGAGTCGTACGTCCACTGGCGCGCCGGGCTCGGCTTCCACGGCCCGTCGTGCCTCGTCGGCCCGGTGCACCGGAACGTCCTGCCGCTGCTCGCGGCCCTGGCGCTCCTCGCCGCCGCGCTGGCAGAGGCGCTCGGCCACCTGCTCGCGTGGGCGCGCGCCGTCGCGCGCGAGCTTCGCCGCCGCCGCATCGCACCCGTCGCGTTCGTCCGCTTCGCTCCGCCCCTCTCGCTCGCTCCGGCGCTCGTGCCGGTGCAGACGCGGTCTCGCGGGCCGCCGCTCCCGGTCTGACCGGGACAACGAAGCGAAAGGAGAACCATGAAGCTCGTGCTGGCGGCCGCAGCGGCGGCCGCGACCACGCTCGTCTTCGCGGGCGCCGCCTCGGCGCACGCGATCCTGAGCCCACCCGTCGCGAAGGCGAAGGTGCTGCAGGTGTTCACGCTCTCGGTCCCCACCGAGGAGGAGGGCGCGACCACGACCGAGATCGAGATGACCGTCCCGAACGGGCTCTCGATCGACTCCTTCGCCCCGTCGCCCGGCTGGAAGCGAACCGTGCAGGCATCCGGTTCCGGCGAGGCGCAGGTGCTCCAGAAGGTGACGTGGACCGGCGGTAAGGTGCCGACCGACGAGGACTCGGTCTTCCAGTTCAACGGCGAGCTCACCTCGAACATCACCGTCGTCGTGCCGGTGCGACAGACCTACTCGAGCGGCAAGGTCGTCGACTGGACGGGACCCGAGAGCTCCGACACGCCCGCGCCGCGCGTCGAGGGCGTCTCGTCGCTCGGCGGCGGCTCGACCTCGACGCTGACGATCGTCGCGCTCGTCCTCGCCGCGGTCGGCGTCGTCCTCGGGATCGTCGGGCTCGCGACGAGAGGCCGGCCGCTGACGTGAGGCGGGCCTGGCTCGTCGCGGCGGTGGCGACGGCGGCGCTCGTGCTGCCGGCCCCGGCCTGGGCGCACGCCGCGCTCCTGCGCACCGTGCCGGTCGCGAGCCGGACGGTGAACGCGGCGCCGCCGGAGGTGCGGCTCAGCTACAGCGAGCCGGTGGCGCCGAAGTTCGCGATCGTCTCGGTCACCGATGCCGCCGGCCGGCAGGTGACGAGCGGCGCGCCCACGGCGGCTCCCGGCGCCCCGCAGACGCTGGTCACGCCGCTGCGGGAGATCCCCGAAGGCTGGTACCTCGTCTTCTGGCGGGTGATCTCGGCGGACGGCCACCCCGTGCGCGGCGCGTTCACGTTCGCAGTCGGCCCGAACCCGGGGCCGCCGCCGCAGTTCCAGGTGCCGTCGCTCAGCGAGACGGCGACCACGACGCAGCTGCTGATCGGGCGCTGGGCGATGTTCCTCTCGCTGCTCGGCGCGATCGGCCTGTTCGTGCTGCGGACGCTGATCGCGCGGCCGGTGGTGCGCATCGTTCCCGCCTGCTCGCTGCGGTCGCTGAACGTCGCGTTCCTCGTCGCCGCCGCGCTCGCGCTCGTGGCGATCCCCGTCTACGTCCTGCTGGCGACGGCGCAGTTCACGCTGCGCCACGTCTGGGACCTCAGCGCGATCGTCCCGGTCGCGCGCGACTCCGACTTCGGGCGGGACTTCCTCGACCTCGAGCTCGTGTTCGCGCTCTTCGCCGTCGCGGCCGGCATCGCGCTGTGGCTCGACCGCCCGGAGCGGGAACAGCGCTCCGTCGTCGAGCTGCTGGCGCTGCCGTCGGCGCTCGCCGCCGCGGTCGGCGCGTTGTTCCTCCCCGCACTCGCGGGCCATGCGGGCCAGAAGGCGCCGCGCGGGCTCTCGCTGCCGCTGGACGTCGCGCACCTCGGGGCTGTCTCGATCTGGCTCGGCGGCCTGATCGGGCTCGTCGTCTTCTGGCTCTCGGTCGGCGTCCGCGGCCGCTCGGCGGCGCTGGCCTGCGTGGTGCCGCGCTTCTCCGTCGTCGCCTTCTCCGCGGTGGTGCTCATCATCGGCACCGGAATCGGCCAGTCGCTCGAGGAGCTGCCGACGCTTGCGAGCCTCTGGAGCACGTCGTACGGGCAGGCGCTGCTCTGGAAGATCGGCCTGCTGAGCGCGGCGCTCCTGCTGGCGGCGGTCAACCTCGCGCGGACGAAGCCGCGCCTGCAGGCCAACGACGCCTCCGCCCCGCTCCTGCTCCGGCGCCTCGTCCAGGGCGAGATCCTGTTCGTCGTCGCCGCGCTCTTCGCAGCCGCCGTGCTCTCGAGCCTCGCGCCCCCGTCGAGCGCGCTCGCAAAGGTCCAGGACGTCGCCGCCCGCGTCGGCCCCGGCGAGGTCACGACGGTCGTGACGAAGCAGCCCTACAAGGTGCGCGTGCGCGTGACGCCGAACCGCGCCGCCGTACCGAACACGTTCGAGCTCGCGCTCACGCGCAACGGCAAGCCCGTCTCCGGCGCCCAGGTAGTGACGAAGTTCGACATGCTCGACATGGAGATGGGCGAGCAAAGCTACAAGTTCCGTGAGCTCCGACCGGGCGTCTTCTCCAAGTCGGCGCCGGCGCTCGTGATGGTCGGCCACTGGGGACTCGTGTTCGAGGTCACGCCGCCGGGCGAGAAGCCGTTCGTCGTCACCCTCGTCGACAAGGCGGGCGGATGACGGCGCGCCTGATCGCGGCGCTCGTGGCGCTCGCAGCGGCCGCGATCGCCTGGGTGATCGTGCTCGACGCGATCCGCGCGACCGTCTAGCCGGCGCGCGCGTCGAGGCGGATCGTCCAGCGGTCGACCGAGTCGACCACCAGGTGGCTCCCGCTCCACGGGTCCTGCGCGAAGCGCTCGCGAACCTCGTCTTCCGACGACGCCTCGACCGCGTGCGCCGTGCGCACCTCATCGCCGAGCACGCCGCCGAGGACGACGAAGCCATCGTCGACGAGGCCGTCCATGAAGTCGGCGTGTTCGCGCCAGCCGGACTGCTCCTCGAGCGGCTTCGAGTGGTCGTACTCGGGGCCGGAGCGGCGCAGGACGACGAGGAACATCACGTCGGCGGCGTGATCGTCAGCGGTTGGTTGAACGCGAGGTAGCGGTGGAACATGAAGTGCGCCGCGGCGGTCATCCGCAGTTGCAGCGGACGGTAGGTGCGCTTGTCGATCCACACAGTGAACCAGGCCGGCGTGGTCGGGTTCGCGAAGGAGACGATCCAGACGGGCCTGCCGTGCACGCTCCCCTCGCCGAGCACGTGCGCGTTCGTGGCGACCGAGCCCCAGGCGGGCTGCGGCACGCGCAGCGCCGGCAG
>DASSQG010000029.1:0-5107 GCA_035702625.1 Gaiellaceae bacterium
GACGACCGACCTGCTCGACCGCACGCAGAGCTCGTTCGAGACCGTCGAGCTGGAGCCGCTGACGCTGAAGGGGATCGCCGAGCCCGTCGTCGCCTTCGACGTGGTCGGCGTCGTCAGCGAAGCGGCGGCGCCGGAGCAGAAGGTCCCGTTCGTCGGCCGCGAGCGCGAGCTGGCGATCCTCTCGGCGGCGCTCGGCCCGGTGCGGATGGGCTTCGGCAACATCGTCGAGCTGATCGGCGAGCCCGGCATGGGCAAGTCGCGGCTCGTCGAGGAGCTGCAGGCGCAGGCGCCCGACCTGGTCCCGGTCACGGCGACGTGTCTGCAGTACGAGGCTTCGACGGCCTACTTCGCCTTCCGCGGGCTGCTCCGGTCGCTGCTCGAGCTCCCGCAGAACGGCGCCGCCCCCGCAGCGCTACGCGAGCGGGTCGAGGAGCTCGACCCCGACCTCGTTCCGTGGGTGCCGCTCGTCGCGCTGCCGCTCGACGTCCCCGTCGAACCGACGCAGGAGGTCGAGGAGCTGCAGCCGGCGTTCCGCCGTGCGCGCCTACACGGCGTGATCGAGCAGGTCCTGGCGAAGCTGCTCTCCGGCCCGACGCTGCTCGTGATCGAGGACGTGCACTGGATGGACGAGGCGTCGGCGGAGCTCCTCCGCCACCTCGCCGGCCAGGTCTCGGGGAAGCCGTGGCTCGTCTGCGCGACGCGCCGGCCCGGGCCGGGCGGGTTCTCCGCCGCCGAGGGCGTCCCGCCGATCCCGGCAATGACGATCCAGCTGCAGCCGCTCGACGGCGACGCCGCCCAGCAGCTGGTCGGGGCGGCCGCCGTGGAGGGGCTGCTGCAGCACGAGGTCTCCGCGATCACCGAGCGCGCCGGCGGCAATCCCCTCTTCCTGCAGGAGCTCGTCGCCTCCCAGCGCGCCCCCGAGGACGAGGCGCTGCCGGAGAGCGTCGAGGCGGTCGTCGCAACCCGCATCGACCGGCTGCAGCCCGGCGATCGCGCGCTGCTGCGCTACGCGGCCGTCCTCGGTGCCACGTTCAGCGGCGAGCTCGTGGGCGACGTGCTCGCAGACGACCCGGAGGCGTCCGCCGACTCCGAGGCCTGGGATCGGCTGGCCGAGTTCGTCGAGCGCGACCCGTACACGGCCGGCGCCTTCCGCTTCCGCCACGCGCTCTTCCGCGACGCGGCCTACGAGGGGCTCTCGTACCGTCGCCGCGGCGAGCTGCACGCGAAGGTCGGGCACGCGTACGAGCGGCTGGAGCACGAGGGCCGAGGCGAGTTCGCCGAGCTGCTGTCGCTCCACTTCTTCCACGCGGGCGACGCCGAGCGCGCGTACCGCTATTCGCTGGCAGCGGGTGAGCGCGCGCAGGCGAAGTACGCCAACGTCGAGGCGGCGGCGTTCTACCGGCGGGCGCTCGAGGTCGCACCCGAGCTGGAGCTCGAGCCCGGCGCGGTCGCACGGGTCTGGGAGTCGCTCGGCGACGTCAGCGAGCTGGCCGGGGTCTACGCGGACGCCGAGGAGGCGTATGCACGCGCGCGCGAGCTCGACCCCCACCCTCGCTTGCTCCTGAAGGAAGGCGTCATCCGCGAGCGCTTCGGCCGCTACGCCGAGGCGCTCGACTGGTACGACCGTGGCCTGCGCTCGCTGGAGGCGATCGAGCCCCGCGAGCGGGCGCGGATGCGGGCCGAGCTCGGCCTCGCCTACGCCGGCGTGCGCGTGCGGCAGGGCGAGTTCGGCGACGGCGCCGACTGGTGCAAGCGCGTCGTCGACGAGGCGCACGAGAGCGAGAACCTGCCGGCGCTCGCGCACGCCTACTACCTGATGCACCTCGCCTACATCTCGAACCGCAGCCCCGAGCGTGCGGCCCTGCGCGGCCTTGCGCTCCCGATCTACGAGGAGCTCGACGACTTGCTCGGGCAGGCGAACGTGCTCAACAACCTCGGCGTCGACGCCTACTACGAGGGGCGCTGGCAGGAGGCGCTCGACCTCTACGAGCGCAGCAAGACGCTCCGAGAGCGAATCGGCGACGTCGTCGGCGCGGCGCAGATGACGAACAACATCGGCGAGGTCAAGTCCGACCAGGGCTACCTCACGACGGCGACGGAGCTCTTCGAGGAGGCGCGCGACGTCTTCGAGACCTCCGGCCACCGGATGCTCGCGATTCTGGCGCTCTCGAACCTCGGGCGAACTGCGGCGCGGGAGGGCCGGCTCGACGACGCAAAGCGGATGCTCGACGACGCGTTCGCGGCGTTCGACGAGATCGACGCGGCCGGCTTCGCGCTCGAGGCACGCGCCCGGCGTGCCGAGCGCGCCGTGCTCGCCGGCGACACGGCCGACGCGCTCGAGCACGCCGACGCGGCGCTGGCCTCGATCGCGGAGACCGGCGGCGGCTCGCTCTACCACGCCTTCGTCCACCGGGTGCGTGGGTACGCGCTCGCGCAGCACGGCGAGCTCGACGAGGCTGCGCTCGCGTTCGCGGAGAGCCTGCGCCTAGCCCGCGACGCCGACGAGACCTACGAGCTGGCGCTCACCCTCGAGGCGCTTGGGCGGCTCGCGGCCCTGCGCGGCGAGGACGGCTCGGCGGAGGCCGACGAGGCGCGCGGCCTGCTCGCACGGCTCGGCGTCGTCTCGACCGCGCAGCCGCCGCTCGGCTAGCCGGCGTACGTCGCGGTCGCGCCGTTCACGACCTCGTCGATCGCGGCGGCGAGCTCGCGCGCGCCGACGGGCTCCAGCGCCGCGGTTGTCACACGGATCCCCGGCGCCGTGCGGAAGCGAAAGCGCTCGCCCGGGCTGACGGCCCAGCCGCGGCCGAGCAGCTGCCGCCCCTCGACGCGCGCGATCGTCTGGTCGTCGCCGGCGACGAGCGCGATCCGCAGGTCCGGGCCCTCGCAGCGGGCTACGCCGGGCTCGCCTTCGTCCACACACCGGCGCAGGCGTTCGCGGCCGCCGCGGTGGCGGGGTTCGGCAACGGCGCGCTCCAGCCGAGCCAGTCGGCGCTCCTGGCCACGATCTCCCGCCGGGAGATCCGTCACCGCTCGACGGCGGTGTCGCGCGTCGCCGCCAACCTTGGCGTCGGCCTCGGCGCGGTGCTAGGCGGGCTCGTCGCGGCGCGGGGGCTCGACGGCTTCGTCGCGCTCTTCCTCGCGAACGCGGTCAGCTACCTGCTCGACGTCGCGATCCTCCTGCTCGCCGTCGCCGAGGACGCGCGCCCCGACCCGCTCTCCGGCGGGTACCGGCTCCTCCTCCGCGACCGCGCCTTCGTCCGCCTCGCGCTGACGAACGTCGCCGTGATCGCGGTCGGCTGGGGAGTCTTCACCTGGGTCGTCCCGCCTTACGCCAGCGCCGAGCTCGGCCTCGGCCCCGAGCTGATCGGGCTGCTCCTGCTCGCGAACGCCCTCACGGTGGTGCTGGCGCAGATCCCCGTCGCGCGGCTCGCCGAGAGCAGGCGACGCGCGTCGATCATGGCGACCGGTGCGCTCGCGTTCGTGCCGGCCTGCATGCTCGTCCTCGCGGCCGGGTACCTCGGGCTGGGGCGGCCGAGGCGGCGCTGCTCGCAGCCGTCGTGCTCGTCGGCGTCGGCGAGTGCTTCCACACGACGGCACTGATGCCGCTCGTCGCCGACCTCGCGCCGCCCGCGGCGCGCGGCCGCTACATGGCCGCGACCGGACTCTCGTGGTGGCTAGAGCTGGCCCTGGGGCCGACGCTCGGAACGCAGCTGCTGAGCGTCTCGCCGCCCGCGACGATGCTCGTGGCGGCCGCCGTCGCGCTCGGGGCCGCGTGCTCGGCGCTCGCGCTCGAGCGCCACGTGCCGGAGGCGGCGCGGCTGACGCCGCGGCCAGCGGGCGCTCAGTCGTCGTGACGGTGCTTCCAGAAGTACCAGAGCACCAGGCCGAGAATCGCGAGGGGCACGACGATCGAGCCGACGATCACCGCGGCGATGGCCTGGTCGCCCGCGGCTGCGATCACGCTACGAGGCCCTGCAAGGTCGGGACGGGCGGATTCGAACCGCCGGCCTCCTGCTCCCAAAGCAGGCGCGCTAACCAGGCTGCGCTACGTCCCGATCCACCGAGTGTACTCACGGAACTTGCCGCTCCCAGCGGAGCTTTTCCCCGTTTGAACTCGGGTTTCGAACACTTTCGAGCAACTTTCGTCCGCGATATCTGCTTAACTGTCGCCCACTCGTGGCCAGACGAGTACCAGCCTGGGTGGCGGCCGTCGCCACCGCTTTGACTATGGCCGGTGCCGCAGACGCGGCGTCGACCGCCTCGTTGACTCAGTCGGAGTCGGCGTTGCTGAACGCGATGAACTCCGCGCGGTCTGCGCACGGGCTCCAGCCGCTCCGCGCCGACGCCCGACTCGAGCGCGCAGCGCGCGGGCACAGCTCGTACATGCTGCGCACCGGCACGTTCGCGCACGGCGCGTTCGCCAGCCGGATCAGAGGCGTCGGGATTCGCACCCCGCGCATCGGCGAGAACCTCGCGTGGTCGAGCGGTGCGCTGACGGCCGCCCGGGCGATCGTGCGGATGTGGCTCGCGAGCCCGGAGCACCGCGCGAACCTGCTGCACCCGGGCTACCGGCTGGTCGGCGTCGGCGCCCTCCGCGGCGCCTTCGACGGACAGTCGAACGCCCTGATGGTCACGACCGACTTCGCCGGCCGCTAGCCGCGCAGCGACGTCAGGCGGGCGGCGGGTCGAGCAGGTCCCGCAGCTCCTGGATCTTCTCCCGGCGCAGCTCGTCCCGCTCGCCGCGCTCGACCCTGCCGATCAGCTCACGCACGAGCGGTGCCAGCTCGACCGGGTTGAACGGCTTCGTCACGTAGTCGATCCCGCCGAGGTCGAGGCCGCGGGCGCGGTCGCGCGCCTCGGCGCGGGCCGTGAGGAAGACGATCGGGATCGCGTTCGTGCGCTCGCCGTCGATCAGCTCCTCGGCGACCTGCCAGCCGTCGAGCCCGGGCATCATCACGTCGAGCAGGATCACGTCCGGCTCGTCGTTGCGCGCCTTCTCGAGCCCCGTCGGCCCGTCGCTCGCCTCCAGCACCTCCATCCCCTCCGCTTCGAGGTTCACGCGGCAGAGGAGGCGGATCGGAGCCTCGTCGTCGATCACCAGCACCCT
>DASSQG010000030.1:0-18835 GCA_035702625.1 Gaiellaceae bacterium
GGCAGGCGCTCGTCGACATGCTGACCGGCCTCGCCAACCGGCGGCAGTGCGAGGAGGCGCTCGCCGGCGAGCTGATGCGCGCCGAGCGCTTCGGCGGCTCGGTCGCGTTCGTGCTCGCCGACCTCGACAGCTTCAAGTCGATCAACGACCGCTTCGGCCACCCGGTCGGCGACGGCGTCCTGGTCGAGTTCGCGGAGACGCTGCGCGAGTCGGTGCGCGAGATCGACGTGCCGGCCCGCTGGGGCGGCGAGGAGTTCGCGATCGTCCTGCCGGGCACCGACCTCGACGGCGCCGCGCGCCTCGCCGAGCGCACTCGCGTCGCACTGCAGGAGCGGACGATCCTCGCGCCGGACGGCACCCGGATCCACGTCACGGTCAGCCTCGGCGTCGCGGCCTTCCCCGAGGCCTCTACGGGCGATGGCATCGTGGCCGCCGCCGACGGCGCGCTCTACGAGGCGAAGCGGAGCGGCAAGAACCGCGTCGTCACCGCGCGCCCGCGCGCCCGCGCCTGAATTCGCCGAACCCGCTCGATTCTGGTCGAGGCGTTAGAATCCTGCGCCAGCCCACGACCTAACCCCACGGGAGGAGCATCGCCGGTGGAGACATCTTCGCTGTTTGCACAAGTGATCCAGGACCACCTCGAGCTGAAGCAACGCAACTCGGAGCTCGAGAACGAATTGCCGCTCGACCGCTACAAGACCGAGGACCCCTTCGAGAACCACCCGCTCTTCAAGACCGAAGAGCAGGCACGGATCGAGGAGACGATGGACGGCGAGGAGACCGGCATCACCGGTGAGCGCCCGTCCCTCGCCTGGCCGACCGAGGAGACTGAGCCCGACACCGAGGGCCTCTGGAGCCGGTCGCGCGACTTCGACTGGGGCGACTGATGAGGCGGCTGCGGCTGCTTCTCATCGGCGCCGCGCTCGCGTACTTCTTCGACCCTGAGAACGGCAAGGCGCGCCGCGACGCGCTCGTCAAGCGTCTCGCCGAGCTGCGCCGCGACCGCGTCTCGAAGCCCGACCTGAGCCAGGACCTGGCCGAGCAGACGCAGGCCGTCGGCGTCGAATAGCGTCAGGCCCAGCGACTAGAGTCGCGCCCCTGGACCGGAAGCGCGAGACCGAGCCGTGCCTGCGCTGCGGCGCGCGGATGGAGTGGAGGCACCAGACGTGGCAGTGCCCGCGCTGCGCGTTCAAGCTCGGCTGCTGCGAAGGCGAGCCGCAGTCGTGCGCGCCGGAGAGCCGAGCCGCTCTTCGCGCGGACGGGCGATAATCGGGCGACCGGTGTCACTGCAGGAGCGAACGGAGGGACGGTCCGAGGACGCGGTACGGCCGGGCGGCGGCCGCGCCGTCAGGCTGGAGGGCGTCCGGAAGGAGTACGGCGACGTGGTCGCCGTCGACGGCGTCGACCTGGAAATCCTCCAGGGCGAGTTCTTCACGCTGCTGGGTCCGTCCGGCTCGGGGAAGACGACGACGCTGCGCCTGATCGCCGGCTTCGAGCGCCCGGACGCCGGCCGGATCGAGCTCGGCGGCCGCGACGTCTCGAGCGTCCCGCCCTACGCGCGCGACGTGAACACGGTCTTCCAGGACTACGCGCTCTTCCCGCACATGACCGTCGCCGAGAACGTGGGGTACGGCCTGCGCGTGAAGGGCATCTCGAAGCGCGAGCGCCAGGGCCGGGTCGAGAGCGTGCTCGAGCGCATGCGACTGCCGGGCCTCGGCGGGCGCAAGCCGGTGCAGCTCTCGGGCGGCCAGCGGCAGCGTGTCGCGCTCGCCCGCGCGCTCGTGAACCGGCCGGAGGTCCTGCTCCTCGACGAGCCGCTCGGCGCGCTCGACCTGAAGCTGCGCCAGGAGATGCAGCTCTTCCTCAAGAGCCTGCAGCAGGACCTGGGCATCACCTTCGTCTACGTCACGCACGACCAGGACGAGGCGCTCACGATGAGCGACCGCCTCGCCGTGTTCAACCACGGCCGGATCGAACAGCTCGGGGCACCGGCCGAGGTCTACGAGCGGCCGGAGAGCGCGTTCGTGGCCAACTTCGTCGGCGTCTCGAACGAGCTCGAGCGCGATGGCAAGCACTATGCAGTCCGTCCCGAGAAGATCCACCTGAACGACGCGGGGTCGACGCCGGCGCCCGGCCTGCACGCCGAGCCCGGCCGCATCCGCGACGTCGTCTACGCCGGCATGGTGACCCGGTTCTTCGTCGAGCTCGACCGCGGCGGAGAGCTCCAGGTCGTCCGGCAGAACCTCGAGACCTCGTCGGCCGAGGCGCAGGACGCGCGCGGCCGGCAGGTCCTCCTCGAGTGGCGCCCAGAACACCAGCTCGAGATCGACAATCCGGGGGAGACGGAAGGAGACAAATGAGGAAGCAGCACAGGCACGTTCTCGGCTGGGCCGCGGCGGCCCTCGTCGTGGGCGCGCTGGCCCTCGTCGCGGCGGGTTGCGGCGGGAGCAGCAGCAGTAGCAGTGGCGGCACGACCACGAACGGCGGGAACACGTCGGGGCAGGCCTCGATCGGGAAGGGCGAGGGCAAGCTCAACCTGATCGAGTGGCCCTACTACTCCGACCCGTCCTTCGCGAAGAAGTTCACCCAGCAGACGGGGTGCGTGATCCAGCGGAAGGACGCCGGCTCCTCGAACGAGATGGTCGCCCTCATGCGCGCGGGCGGCGGTGGCGGGGGCGGGCAGTGGGACCTCGTTTCGGCCTCCGGCGATGCCAGCCTGCGGCTGATCAAAGGCGGCGACGTCCAGCCTGTGAACGTGAACCTGATCCCGCAGTGGAAGCGCTTCATCCCGATCTTCAAGTCGCCGGCGCACAACACCGTCGACGGCGTCCACTACGGCGTCTCGGTGCAGTGGGGCCCGAACGTGCTCCTCTACAACAACACGAAGATCAAGCCGGGGCCGACGAACTGGAACGCACTCTACGACTCGAAGTACAAGGGCCAGATCACGATTCCGAACAACCCGATCCAGATCGCCGACGCGGCGTTCTACCTGCAGCACTCGAACCCGAGCCTGGGCATCACGGATCCGTACGAGCTGAACAAGAAGCAGTTCGACGCGACGGTGAACTTGCTCAAGCAGCAAAAGAAGCTCGTCAAGCTCTACTGGAACTACGACACGGACGGACGCTCCGCGTTTGCCAACGGCGACGTCTCGCTCGGCGCGATCTGGCCGGTGGACACGCTCGCACTGCAGGCGAAGAAGGTTCCGGTGACGGAAGTCATCCCGAAGGAAGGCGCGACCGGCTGGGCCGACACGTGGATGCTCGCCAAGAAGGCGCCGCACCCGAACTGCGCCTACAAGTGGATGAAGTACGTCACGACGCCCCAGGTGCAGGCGCAGCAGGCGCTGGTCTTCGGCGAGACGCCGGTCAACCCGCAGGCCTGCCCGTTCATGAACAAGATCCAGGCGGGCTCGTGCGCGAAGTACCACCTCAACGAGCCGCTCAGCTACTACAACACGATCAAGTTCTGGAAGACGCCGATCGCCGACTGCGGCAACGGCAAGAACGACTGCATGGACTACAACGCCTGGCAGAAGGCGTGGACCGAGATAACCGGCTGAGGGCGGCCGGTGTCTGAGCTGGCACAGTCGGGCGCTCCGGTGCGGAGCGCCCGGCTCCGGCTCTCGGCCGAGCTCTGGCGGCGGCCCTGGCTGAAGGTGGTGGCGCTGCTCGCGCTGCCCGTACTCGCGTTCGCGGTCGTCTACCTCGGCTCGCTCGTCGCGCTCTTCATCTCGTCGTTCTGGCAGGTCGACGCCTTCACCGGGAAGATCGTCCACACCTGGACGTTCGCGAACTTCTCGTCGTTGATCCACGACCCGGTCTACCGGCGCATCGCGTTCCGGACGATCTGGATCGCCGCCGCGGTCACGGTCGCCGACGCGATCCTGGCCTTCCCGCTCGCGTACTTCATGGCCCGCCTCGCGCCGCCGCGGCTCCGGGCGCTGCTGTTCGTGCTCGTGCTGCTGCCGCTCTGGACGAGCTACCTCGTCCGCATCTACGCCTGGCGGACGATCCTCGCCAAGGACGGCGCGCTCAACTGGGCGCTCAACGGGCTCGGCCTGCCGGACGCGAACCTCGCCTACACGAACACGGCGATGTGGATCGTGTTCTCGTACGTCTGGCTGCCGTTCATGGTGTTGCCGGTCTACGCGGCGCTCGAGCGGATCCCGGACAGCTACCTCGAGGCCTCGCAGGATCTCGGCGGCCGCAGCTGGCGGACGTTCAGGTCGGTGATCCTGCCGCTGGCCCTCCCCGGGATTGTCGCCGGGTCGATCTTCACCTTCTCGCTCACGCTCGGCGACTTCATCACGCCGGCTCTCGTCGGCGGAGCGAACTCCCAGTTCATCGGCAACGTCGTGCACAGCTACGTCGGGATCAGCAACAACGTCCCGCTCGCTGCCGCGTTCGCGGTCGTGCCAGTGATCGTCATGGCGGTCTACCTGCTGGTCGCGAAGCGGCTCGGCGCCTTCGAGGCGCTCTGACGATGGAGTCGCGCGCCACCCGCATCGGCTTCGGCATCGCCGCGGCGCTCGTGCTCGCGTTCCTCTGGATCCCGATCCTGATCATCCTCGCCTACGCCTTCAACGGCTCGATCCTCCAGACGTGGCCGGTGCAGAACCTGACGCTCCATTGGTTCCGCGAGGCCTGGCACGACCAGGAGGTGCGGTCGGCGCTCTGGCTCTCCGTCAAGATCGGCCTGATCTCGACCGCGGTCGCACTCGTCCTCGGCACGGCGGCGTCCTTCGCGATCAGCCGCTTCCAGTTCTTCGGGCGCGAGTCCGTCTCGTTCCTGCTGCTGCTGCCGATCGCGCTCCCCGGGATCATCACCGGGATGGCCCTGAGCTCCTTCTACACGTTCGCCGGGATCGGCTTCTCGATCTGGACGATCGTCATCGGCCACGCGACCTTCTGCGTGGTCGTCGTCTACAACAACGTGCTCGCGCGGCTGCGCCGAACGTCGCCGTCGCTGATCGAGGCGTCGATGGATCTCGGCGCCGACGGCTGGCAGACGTTCCGCTTCGTCGTCTGGCCGGTGCTCTCGACCGCGCTCGTCGCGGGCGGCCTGCTCGCGTTCGCGCTCTCGTTCGACGAGGTGATCGTGACCACGTTCACGGCGGGCGCGCAGACGACCCTGCCGATCTGGATCCTCGACACGATCCAGCGCGGCCAGCAGCTGCCGGTCGTGAACGCGGTCGTCTTCTTCGTGGTCGTGCTGACGGTGATCCCGGTGATCGTCTCGCAGCGCCTGACCCAGGATTCCGGGCTGCTGCGTAGGCGCTAGGCTCCCTGCGAGATTCGACCGGGAGGCTTTCGCATGAGCGTGACGGTTTCGCAGCACAAGAACTTCGTCGGCGGCGACTGGGTCGACGCCGTCGAGGGCGGCACGATGGAGGTGCTGAACCCGGCGACCGGCGAGGTGATCGCCGAGGTCCCGCAGGGGACGCAGGCGGACGTCGACCGCGCCGTCGAGGCGGCCAAGAAGGCGCTGCCCGAGTGGCTCGAGACGACGCCGGGCGAGCGGCAGGAGGCGCTGCTGAAGCTCGCGGCCGTGATCGACGACAACGCCGAGGAGCTGGCGGAGATCGAGTCGCGCAACGTCGGCAAGCCGCTCTCGTACGCGCGCGACGAGATGCCGGTCTCCGCCGACAACATCCGCTTCTTCGCCGGCGCCGCGCGCACGCTCGAGGGCAAGTCGGCCGGCGAGTACATGCGCGGCTACACCTCGATGCTGCGGCGCGAGCCGATCGGGATCGTCGGCGGCATCGCGCCGTGGAACTACCCGCTGATGATGGCGGTCTGGAAGTTCGCGCCGGCGCTCGCGGCCGGCAACGTGCAGGTGCTGAAGCCGTCCGAGCAGACGCCGCTCAGCATCCTGCGCTTCGCCGAGCTCGCCGCGGAGGCGCTCCCGCCGGGGGTGTTCAACGTGATCACCGGCGACGGCGTGCCCGTCGGCGAGGGCATCGTCAAGCATCCCGACGTGCGCCTCGTCTCACTGACGGGCGACGTCGCGACCGGCAAGGAGATCGCCCGCACCGCGGCCGAGACGCTCAAGCGCGTGCACCTCGAGCTCGGCGGCAAGGCGCCGGTGCTCGTCTTCGACGACGCCGACCCGGCCGCAGTCGCCGAAGGGATCAAGATCGCCGGCTACTGGAACTCCGGCCAGGACTGCACGGCCGCGTCGCGCGTGGTCGCCGGGCCGAAGATCTACGACCAGCTGCTCGACGAGCTCGTGCCGCTCGTCGAGGGCCTGCACGTGGGCGACCCGGCCGACGGCGACGAGATCGAGATGGGGCCGGTGATCTCGAAGGCGCAGCAGGATCGCGTGCTCGGCTTCCTCGACCGCGCGAAGGGCGCGAAGGTGCTGACCGGCGGCGGCACGAACGGCGACCGCGGCTTCTTCGTCAAGCCGACCGTCGTCGCCGACGTCGGCCAGGAGGACGAGATCGTCCAGCGCGAGGTGTTCGGGCCGGTCGTGACGGTGCAGCGGTTCGCCGACGACGACCAGGCGATCGCGTGGGCGAACGACGTCAACTACGGCCTCGCGGCCTCAGTCTGGACGCGCGACGTCGGCCGCGCGCTCAACGCGGCGCGGAAGCTGCAGTTCGGCACCGTGTGGATCAACGACCACATCCCGCTGGTCTCGGAGATGCCGCACGGCGGCTTCAAGCAGTCGGGCTACGGCAAGGACCTGAGCTCGTACTCGCTCGACGACTACACGCAGATCAAGCACGTGATGGCGAAGATCGACTGATTTCGCCGCTTGTCCGTTTCGGCCATGGCCCGGGGACAGTCCCTGGGCCATGGCCGTTCTGGACACGTGGGCATCGCGCAGCACTCGCGGAAAGCCGCTTCGCAGAGCCGTTGCGAACGGCTCGAAGTTGACGGTATGCGTACGAAACTGGTAGATACGCCTCGCATTGCGAACCGCTGAGCAGCAGCTGCGGCGCGGGGCGGTCAGCGTTCCCCGGAGCCTGGACGCCGTCGACCAGGCGCTGATCGAAGCCCTCCAGCAGAACGGCCGCGAGCCGTTCCGCCGCATCGCCGCAGACGTCGGCGTCTCCGAGGCCACGATCCGCGCCCGCTACCAGCGGCTCTGCCAGGACAACATCCTCCAGGTCACGGGCGTGACCAACCCGCTCGGCCTCGGCTTCGAGGCCCAGGCGATGGTCGGCATCCGCACGAGCGGGGCTCCCGAGCCGGTCGCCGAGGCGATCGCGCAGTGGGACGAGGCCGGCTACGTCGTCATCACCGCCGGGCAGTTCGACATCCTCGTCGAGCTCGTCTGCGCCGACCGCCGGCAGCTGCTCGAGGCGACGAGCCGGATCCGCGGGCTCGACGGCGTGCTCTCGACCGAGAGCTTCCTCTACCTCGAGCTCTACAAGCAGCTCTACGACTGGGGCGCTCACGCCGGCAACGGCGTCCACCGGGAGGTGCACGGATGACGGTCACCGAGAAGCCCGAGGCGCCCGCCGCGCCGGCGACCTCGGACGTCCGGCTCGAGCACGTCACCAAGCAGTTCGACGACGTCGTTGCCGTCGACGACCTCTCGCTCGAGATCGAGCGCGGCAGCTTCTTCGCGCTGCTCGGTCCCTCGGGCTGCGGCAAGACGACGACGCTGCGGATGATCGGCGGCTTCGAGCAGCCGACCGAGGGCGCGATCTACCTCGGCGACGAGCCGGTCAGCGGCAAGCCGCCGTACAAGCGCGACGTCAACACGGTCTTCCAGTCGTACGCGCTCTTCCCGCACCTGACGATCTTCGAGAACGTCGCCTTCGGCCTCCGCCGGCGCGGCGTGCGCAAGGCCGACGTCCGCGGACGCGTGCTCGACATCCTCCGCCTCGTCGGCCTCGAGGGCCTCGACCGGCGCAAGCCGCGGCAGCTCTCGGGCGGCCAGCAGCAGCGCGTCGCACTCGCGCGGGCGCTCGTCAACCGCCCGCGCGTGCTGCTGCTCGACGAGCCGCTCGGCGCCCTCGACCTGAAGCTCCGTAAGCAGATGCAGCTCGAGCTGAAGGCGATCCAGCACGACGTCGGGATCACGTTCATCCACGTCACGCACGACCAGGAAGAGGCGATGACGATGGCGGACCGGATCGCGATCATGAACCAGGGCAAGATCGAGCAGCTCGGCACGCCGACCGACCTGTACGAGCATCCGCAGACGGCGTTCGTCGCGAGCTTCCTCGGCATCTCGAACCTGCTGCCCGGGACGGTCTCGGGCACGCAGTCGGTGAAGCTCGACGACGGGACCGAGGTGCAGCTCGCACCCGGAACGCTCAACGGCACGACGGGCCGGGTCGCCGTCGGCGTCCGCCCGGAGAAGATCCGGCTGGGTCATACCGAGGCGAACCGCCTGACCGGTAGGTTGCTCGAGACCGCGTACGTCGGGGTCGCGACGCAGTACGTGCTCGAGACCCGCGCCGGAAACGTCAGCGTCTACGTCCAGAACAGCGAGCCCGGCGCCCCGGACGCGGTGCCGAGCGAGATCTCGTGGAGCCCTGACTCCACGTTCGTCGTCGACTCGATGGAGGGAGCCGAAGCATGACCGACCAGCTCAACAGGCGGCAGCTGCTCGAACGAGCAGCGATCGGAGGGGCCGCGATCACGTTCCCGGGCATCCTCGCCGCCTGTGGCGGCAGCGGCTCGAAGGCGTCAGGCGGCACGACGTCGGTCGAGCAGAAGCTGGCGAAGACTCTGAACTTCTCGAACTGGACGCTCTACATCGACGTCAACAACAAGACGAAGTCGCACCCGTCGCTCGACACGTTCAAGAAGGAGAAGGGCGTCGACGTCAACTACGTCGAGGACATCAACGACAACGCGTCGTTCTTCGGGAAGATCCAGGGCCCGCTCTCGCGCGGCCAGTCGATCCACCGCGACATCATCGTCCTGACCGACAACGACCGCTACCTCGGCCTGATGCTGAAGAAGGGCTGGGCGGAGAAGCTCGACAAGTCCGCCATCCCGAACATCAAGAACCTCGCGGCGGTGCAGCGTCACCCGAACTTCGACCCGAACCGCGACTACACGCTGCCATGGCAGTCGGGCATGACGGGCATCGCCTACAACGACACGCTCACCGACCCCGTGCTGGACGTGACCGACCTGCTCGAGAACCCGAAGTTGAAGGGCAAGATCACCGTCCTCAACTCGATGGGCGACGCGATGACGATCGTGATGCTCGCGAACGGCGACGACCCGACGAAGGTGACGGACAAGTCGTGGAACGCCGCCTTCAACCGCATCCAGAAGGCCGTGAACAACAAGCAGATCCGCCAGTTCACCGGCAACGACTACGCGCCGCCGCTCGCGAAGGGCGACCTCGCCGCGGCGATGTCGTGGTCGGGCGACATCGCGCAGATCGGCAACAAGCACATCCACTGGAACGTGCCGACGCAGGGCGGCGCCCTCTGGACGGACAACATGCTGATCCCGAAGGGCGGCAACGTCTACACGGCGTCGGTCTACATGAACTACGTCTACGACCCGAAGGTGCAGGGCCTGATGGAGGCCGGCGACCCGAAGAAGAACATCACCGGCATCTACTACATCCCGCCCGTGATCGGGGCGAAGGCCTGGGCGCTGAAGTACAACCCCTCGATCGCCAACAACCCGCTGATCTTCCCGAGCTCGGAGACGCTCTCGCACGTCAAGATCTTCGACAACGCGGCGCTGAACAACGAGAAGTACCTGACGCAGTGGCAGAACCTGATCTCGGGGTGACGGCCGGCGCGTGAACGTCTTCCACCGCCACCAGGGCGCCACCCCGTACCTGCTGCTCCTGCCCGGGGTGCTGTTCCTGTCGGTGTTCTTCGTCGTGCCGCTCGGCTTCCTCGCGTACCAGTCGCTGCAGTCGGGCAACATCGACTTCGGCTACGCGTTCACGTGGCAGTGGAGCAACTACTGGAACGCGATCCACGACTACCGCGACCAGTTCATCCGCTCGATCGAGTACGCGGCGATCGCGACGCTGCTCGCGCTCGTCGCCAGCTATCCGGTCGCATACTGGATCGCGTTCCGTGGCGGGCGCTGGAAGAACCTGCTGCTGCTGTTCATCGTGGCGCCGTTCTTCGTCACGTACCTGATCCGGACGCTCGCCTGGCAGACGATCCTGGCCGACCACGGGTTCGTCCTGAACACGCTTCGCAACCTGCACCTCGCCGGTGGCAACTTCCGGGTGCTCAACACCGCCACGGCTGTCGTCGCCGGGATCACCTACAACTTCCTGCCGTTCATGGCCCTGCCGCTCTACGTCTCGCTCGAGCAGATCGACGCGCGGCTGATCGAGGCGGCCGAGGACCTCTACGCCAGCAAGTGGCACGCGTTCTGGCGTGTGACCTTCCCGCTCTCGCTGCCGGGCGTGGTCGCGGGGACGCTGCTCACGTTCATCCCGGCCGCCGGTGACTTCATCAACGCGCAGCTGCTCGGCTCGCCGGACAACCACATGATCGGCAACGTGATCCAGTCGAAGTTCCTCGAGCTGACGGACTACCCGGCGGCGGCGGCGATGTCGTTCATCCTGATGGCCGGAATCCTGGTCTTCGTCTTCCTCTACGCGCGGCTGGTCGGCACCGAGCAGCTGACGGGGACGGCGGTATGACCTCGATCGCCGTCGAGCACCGTGAGCGCCGCAAGCCGCTGACTGCCGTGTGGGCGTTCGTCAAGCACCACGTCCTCACCGCCTACTCGATCCTGTTCTTCGTCTACCTGCTGCTGCCGATCGCGGTCGTGATCGTGTTCTCGTTCAACAACCCGCCCGGCAAGTTCAACTACACCTGGAACGGCTTCACCTGGGACAACTGGCGCTATTGGAACGGCGTGCCGGGGATCCAGAGCGCGATCACCCTCTCGCTCGAGATCGCGCTGATCGCCAGCCTGATCGCGACCGCGCTCGGAACGCTGATCGCGCTCGCGCTGGTGCGCTACAGCTTCCGCGGCCGCGCGTCGACCAACATCCTCATCTTCCTGCCGCTCTCGACGCCGGAGATCGTGCTCGGCGCCTCGCTGCTGACCCTGTTCCTGCACACGACGGCAGTCACCTTCGGCTTCGAGACGATCCTGATCGCGCACATCATGTTCTGCATCAGCTTCGCGGTCGTGACCGTGAAGGCGCGCCTCGTCGGCTTCGACCGCCACCTCGAGGAGGCCGCGATGGACCTCGGCGCCAACGAGTGGACGACTTTCGTCAAGGTGACGCTGCCGCTGATCGCGCCCGCGATCCTCGCCGCGCTGCTGCTCTGCTTCGCGATCTCGATCGACGACTTCGTCGTCACCTACTTCAACTCGGGGTCGAGCGTGACGTTCCCGCTGTTCGTCTGGGGCGCGGCGAGGATCGGCGCGCCGCCGCAGGTGAACGTGATCGGCACGGCGATCTTCGTGATCGCGCTGACGGCGATGCTCGTCAACGTCCTCGTCCAGATGCAGCGCTCGAAGAAAGGAGCCGAATGACCACCGTCTCGCCCGGCCTCTCGCCCGAGCAGCTCCAGCAGGCTGCGCGCGACCATCTCTGGCTCCACTTCACGCGCATGGGCGGCTACCGGGACGGCGAGGTGCCGGTCATCGTCCGCGGCGACGGCTGCTACCTCGAGGACGCGAACGGCAAGCGCTACCTCGACGCGCTGGCCGGGCTGTTCGCGGTGCAGATCGGCTACTCGTACGGCGACGAGATCGGCGACGCGGCCGCAGCCCAGATGCGCGAGCTGCCCTTCTACACGAACTGGTCGTACGCCCATCCGCGCGCGATCGAGCTCGCGGCCGAGGTGGCGAGCCTGGCGCCGGGCGACCTGAACCGCGTCTTCTTCGTCTCGGGCGGCTCGGAGGCGGTCGAGTCGGCCTGGAAGCTCGCGCGGCAGTACCACGCGGCTCGCGGCCAGCACCGCGCAGCGCTGGCGGTCGTGCCCTCGCATCCGACCGAGGCGCCGACGCGCGTCGACGAGGAGCGGGCAGCGCGGGTCGTCTCGGGTGAACGTCGCTGGAAGGCCGTCTCGCGCCACGTCGCCTACCACGGGACGACGATGGGTGCGCTCTCGATCAACGGCATTCCGGCGCTCCGCGCGCCGTTCGAGCCGCTCGTGCCGGAGGTGCTGCACGTCCGCAACACCAACCGCTACCACCGCCGACCGGACGAGACCGAGGCCGCGTTCACGCAGTTCCTGCTCGACGACCTGCGCCAGACGATCGAGGCCGCCGGACCCGACACGGTCGCGATGGTGATCATGGAGCCGGTGCAGAACGCCGGCGGCGCCTTCACGCCGCCCGAGGGCTACTGGGCCGGCGTGCGCGCGATCTGCGACGAGTACGAGATCCTGCTCTGCGCCGACGAGGTGATCACCGGCTTCGGCCGGCTCGGCACCTGGTTCGGCTCCGAGCGCTACGACATCCGGCCCGACCTCGTCACGTGCGCGAAAGGCCTCTCGTCGGCCTACGCCTCGATCGGCGCCGTGATCGCGACCGACAAGGTGATGGAGCCGTTCCTCGAGGGCGAGCGCATGTACTCGCACGGGATCACCTTCGGCGGCCATCCGGTGCAGGCGGCGATCGCGCTCAAGAACCTGGAGATCATGCGCCGCGAGAAGATCGTCGAGCACGTCCGGGACAACCAGGACTCGGTGCGCGCGCACCTGGCGCAGCTGCTCGAGCTGCCGATCGTCGGCGACCTGCGCGGGACGGGCTTCTTCTACGCGCTCGAGCTCGTCAAGGACAAGGAGACCCGGGAGACGTTCAGCGACGAGGAGTGCGAGCGGCTCCTGCGTGGGTTCCTGACACCGCGCATGTTCGACGCCGGACTGATCTGCCGCGCTGACGACCGCGGCGACCCGGTGATACAGATCTCGCCGCCGCTGATCGCGGGCAAGGCCGAGTTCGACGAGCTCGTCGGGATCCTCGGCGAGGTGCTGGCGGAGGCCTGGCAGCGGCTCTGAGAATCGGAGAAGTCTGGTGGCTCGAGGAGGCGGGGCTCGGCTTTGTCGAGCCGGCGCCGCCGCTCGACGGAGACACGGAAGCCGACGTCGTGATCGTCGGCGGCGGGTTCACCGGGCTCTGGACGGCGCTCGCGCTGAACGAAAAGGACCCGTCGCTCGACGTCGTCGTGCTCGAGGAAGGCGTCTGCGGCCACGGCCCTTCGGGGCGTAACGGAGGCTTCGTCCACGGCTACTGGAGCCACCTGCCGAGGCTACGCGAGCGCTTCGGCGACGACGGGGCCCGGGCGGTGGCGAAGGCCGGCGAGGGGATCGTCGCCGGCGTCCGGGACTTCTGCGAGCGCGAGGGCGTCGACGCCTGGCTGCGCGTAGGCGGGATGGTGCGCGTCTCGGCGGCGCCCGCGCAGGATCCGGCCGTCGACGAGGAGGTCGAGGCGGGGCGCGAGCTCGGGGTACCCGACGACGCCGTGCTGCTCTCGAAGGACGAGCTCGCGAAGCGGATCCGCTCGCCGGTGTTCCGCAAGGGCGTGTTCCTCCGCGACGGGGCGACCGTGCAGCCGGCGCGGCTGGCGCTCGGCTTGCGGCGCGCGGCGCTCGAGCAGGTGAGGCTCTACGAGGAGACGCACGTGAGCCGGATCGACGACGGCGTCGTCGCGACCTCGCGCGGGCGCGTGCGCGCGAAGAACGTCGTCGTGGCGGTGAACGCGGCCGCGGCCGGGTGGCGCCCGCTGCGGCGGCGGATCACCGTCTTCGGCTCGTACGTCGTTCTGACCGAGCCGGTGCCGGAGCTGCTCGAGGAGATCGGCTGGACCGGGGGCGAGGCGGTGCTCGACGGCCGGATGTTCCTGCACTACTTCCGCACCACGAACGACGGCCGCGTGCTGATGGGAAGCGGCTCCGGGCCGATCGGCTTCGGAGGGCGGATCGACGACCGCTTCTGGACCGACCGCCCGACCGTCGAGCGTGCCGAGCGCGGGCTGCGGCGGCTGCTGCCCGACCTCGCCGGCGCCGAGATCACGCATGCGTGGGGCGGGCCGATCGACGTCTCGGCCGACCACCTGCCGTTCTTCGGGACTGTGCCGCGGACGCGGATCCACTACGGCGCCGGCTACTCCGGCCACGGCGTCGGCCCGAGCTGGCTCGGCGGCCAGATCCTGTCGCGGCTCGTGCTCGGCGTCGACGACGAGCTGACGCGCCTACCGCTCGTCACGCGCCGCGTCCCGAAGCTGCCGCCGGAGCCGTTCCGGCGCATCGGCGGCGGGCTCGTGCGCGCGTCGATCATGGCCTGCGAAGAGGCCGAGGAGGAGGGCCAGAAAGGCTCGCTCGCAGCGCGGGCGGGAGCGTCGCTCCCGCGCCTGCTGGGCATGTCCGTCGGCACCCGCTGACACACACTCGTCACGGTGTCTGACACCAAGGCCCGGCGACGTGAGCAGGGAAGTTCACACTTCTGCGCGGATCTTGTGACGCTCGAGACACGCGTCTGACACCGGGGTTCGCGACCGACCGCGGACGCGATAATCGACGCAATGGAGATCCTTCTCGGCACGTCGGCGCTCGAGCCGCGGGCGTACCTCGTCACGGTCTCCGAGCAGCTCGAGCGGCTCGGGCACGAGGTGCTGGTCTTCGCGGCCGAGTCGCTGCCCTCGCCGCCGGAGCTCAGCGTCGTCGGCGTCGAGCGCGACCTGCCGCTCGCGCCGGACGCGATCTACAGCCAGGACGCCGAGGCTGCGCTCCTGCTCGCTGACCTCTACCCGCTGACGCCGCAGCTGTTCGTCGCGCACGGTGACCGCGAGGACGTCTGGCTCCCGCCGCAGCTCGCCGGCGTCGTCGCGCGCGTCGTCGTCCTCGACGACCGCACCGCCGAGCGCGCCCGCGCCGCGGCGCTCCCGCACGAGCTCCTGCGGCTGCGACGGCCCGTCGACCTAGACCGCCACGCCCATCGCGGCGAGCTGCCGGAACGCCCGCGCCGGGCGCGCCTCGCGCTCGACGGGTTCTCCGACTATCGCCGTGGCCTCCTCCAGCGCGCGCTCGCCGAAGCGCGGATCGAGGCGGACGACGACGGCGAGCTTGCGATCGGCCGCGGCCAGGACGTCGTCGACGCGCTCGCCGGAGGCCAGGCCGCGTACGTCTACGGCGACCACGGCGGCGACGGGTGGGTGACGCCGGAGCGGTACGAGCGGCTCGAGGCCGACGGCTTCTCCGGGCGGGTCGGCCCGCCCGCGACCACGTACGAGCAGCTGCGCGCCGACCTCGAGCGCTACGACCCGGCCATGGGCCCGGCGAACCGTGCGCTCGCCGGGCACCACGACGCCGGCCTGCACGTGCAGCAGCTGGTCGAGGCGCTCCGGGCGCTTGCGCCGCGAACCGACCCGGTCGCCGCGCCGCTACGGGAGCTCGCGCGCCTCGTCCGCATCGAGGCGGCCTCGTCGCGCCGCGTCGGGGAGCTCGGCGCCGCGGCCGCCGCGGCTCGCGTCAGAGCGGACGAGGCGGAGTACAAGGCGGCCGAAGCCCGCGCCCGCGCAGGCGAGCTCACCGCGGAGGTCGCGCGGCTCGAGCGAGAGCTCGCGGACGCGCGGAGCCGACTCGAGGAGCTGGAAGGCCAGCGCGGCCGCGGAGTCAGGTCGCTGCTCGGCCGCGAGGGCAAGGTTCCCTCATCCGAGTGATGACCTTCTTCGCGAGTCACCCCGATGGTGCTTGCGAGATATACGGATCGACCACCGAGCTCAGCGGCCGAGCTCGTCTCACCGGACACCATGGCCGCAGACCGACGCCTACTCGCAGCCGCCTTCGCCGCCATCGCCTTCCTGACGGCGGGCCCCGCTCGCGGCGCCGTCACGCGCCCGACGCAGACGGCACCCAACGCCGGCGCCGTCGTCGAGTTCGTCCCCTCCTTTGCCTGGACGCCGGTCGCCGGCGCTGACAAGTACGAGTTCCAGATCAGCGCCGACGCCGGCATGAACTCGCCGGTGCTCGGCCAGGGCAAGGACGACTTCTTCACGAAGAACACGCGCGCGACGCTGCTGAAGACGATCCCGAACGGGACGTACTGGTGGCGTGTCCGGACGTCGAACGCCGCCGGCGACGTCTCGCAGTGGACCGAGCCGCGCTCGTTCAGGAAGCAGTGGAACCTGCAGCCCGCGCTGCAGACGCCGGGCGCCGGCGCGGCGCTCACGTACCCGTCGAGCCCGGTCGTCCTCAACTGGTCCGGCGTTGCCGGCGCCTCGCACTACCTCGTCTCGGTCGCGAGCGACCCGAACCTCGGCTCGCTCGTCTTCCGCTACTCGAACCAGGACGATGCGAACGGGCCGCCGAACGTCGCCGCGACGAGCGCCGCCATCACCGGCGCCCTCGCGCCGGGCTCGTACTACTGGAGCGTCACGCCGGTGGACGCCGAGGGGAACCGCGGCGCCGCGAC
This sequence comes from Gaiellaceae bacterium, assembly GCA_035702625.1. Taxonomy (GTDB): domain Bacteria; phylum Actinomycetota; class Thermoleophilia; order Gaiellales; family Gaiellaceae; genus AC-32. Next base: position 16,335 of record DASSQG010000030.1, read on the forward strand.
GCCGGTGGCGTCGTTCAACTGGCTCTGGCCGTCTTCGACGACGACGCAGCTCACCGACCAGAACCCGGCGCCGGAGGCCTTCGACCCGAAGTTCTCGTGGACGCCCGTTCCCGGGGCGGCGAGCTACGAGGTCGAGGTCAACTCCTCGTCCGACTTCGCCCTCGGCTCGAAGGTCTGCTGCAGCGGCACCACGATCGCGACCTCGCTCTCGCCGACGACGGTCCTGAAGGACAACGTCTACTACTGGCGCGTCCGCGCGCTCGACCCGGACGGCAACACCGGCGTCTGGAACAACGGCACGCCGTTCACGAAGACCTTCGACAAGGTCGCGCCCGCCGGCCCGGTCACGGGCACGAGCATCAAGAACCTGCGCATGCGCGACAACCTCGCCGACCCCGGCACCGACGTCGACACCGGAACCGCCGGCTACCAAACGAACGTCCCCGTCGTCCGCTGGGACTCCGTCCCCGGCGCGTCGAGCTACGAGGTCCAGGTCGTTCCGTACGCCGGCTCGGCGTGCGACTGGACGAACACCGACCACGTCAAGAAGACCTCGGTGCCCGAGTGGGCGCCCCTGGGCGCACCCGCGCCAGGCGTCAACCCGGTCGTCTGGCAGGGGACGCTCGCGCAGGACAGCGGCGTCGCGAAGATCACCCCCGGCACCTGGTGCTTCCGCGTCCGGGCCCGTAGCGACCGGGCCGCGAGCAGCCAGGAAGTCTGGGGCGACTACACGTACCTCCAGAACGGCAGCACCGACTCGACCGGACCGGTCGGCCCGGCGTTCACGTGGGTGAACTACCCCGACCCGACCGACCTCGGCGACTCGACGCCGTGCGCCTTCGGCTACCCGTGCGGCGGCGACTACCTCTCGCCGGTCGTCGGCTCGACGACCGAGGCGACGCCCCTCTTCACCTGGAAGGCGCTCTCCGGCGCGAACAGCTACTTCGTGGTCGTCGCGAAGGACTCGAACTTCAGCAACGTGATCGACGAAGGCTTCACGCGCGTCCCCGCGTATGCGCCGCGGAACACCCTCTCGCCGACGACCTACCCCGACGAGACCACGACCTTCTACTGGGCCGTCCTGCCGTCGAGCAACGCGGACGGAACCGCCGCGCTGCCCGTCGACATCCCGAACTCGGCGAAGGGCACGTTCCAGAAGCAGTCGACGCCGCCGACCCTGCTGTCGCCCAACGGCGTGCAGGCCTTCTACGACCAGCCGTCGTTCAGCTGGTCGCCGACGCTCGGCGCGCGCCGCTACCGGCTGCAGGTCTCGGCCGACCCGACCTTCGGCAACCTGCTCGACGACGTCACCACGGACGCGACCTCGTACTCGAGCAACACGACGTACCCGGCCGACACCGTCCTCTACTGGCGCGTTCGCGCGGACGACGAGAACCTGACCGGGCTGAGCTGGTCGGCGATCGGCACGTTCCAGAAGAAGCTCGCCGCGCCCGTCCCGAGCGCGAACAACCCGACGCAGGGCGAGACGCTGCCGGTCTGGACGTGGACCGGCGTCCAGGGCGCCGCCAAGTACGACCTCGCGGTCGACGCGCCGGACGGGACGCACCGCGACTACACGGACATCCGCACGCCGGCCGTCTCGTTCATCAAGTTCAGCGGCACGGGCGTCTGGCACTGGCGCGTGCGCGCCGAGTTCCCCAGCGGGACGACGAACACGACGCCCGGTCCGTACTCGGCGATGCAGACCTACACGCGCACGATCGGCGAGCCCGGCAACGCGTCGACCGACAGCGCCAAGGATCACGTCTTGCTCAGCTGGAACCCGCGCCTCGGAGCCAAGCAGTACAAGGTGCAGGTCGCGTCGAGCCCGGACTTCAGCCACACCGTCGAGACGGTGACGACCGACAACACGAGCTACGCGCCGACGATGTCGTCGTACGGCTACTCGTCCTCGAGCACCCTGTACTGGCACGTCGCCGCGGTCGACGAGGACCGCAACCAGGGCGACTGGTCGCAGGCGGAGACGATCCGGCTGCAGCCGCGGCTGAGGGTGCAGGTCACCGGCCTCGCCCAGCACAAGCGCATGAGCACGGTGCGCGTGTCCGTCATGAACGCGCAGGGAAAGCGGCTGGGCGGCGCCAAGGTCAAGCTGACCGGCGTCGGCATCAGGGCCGTCGTCAAGAAGACGAACAAGCTCGGCCAGGTGGTCTTCAAGGTCCGGCCGAAGAAGAAGGGGAAGCTGCTCGTCAGCGCGACGATGTCCGGGTTCCAGGCCGCGTACGGGTCGCTGAAGGTCCGATGAGGCGCGCCACCGCAGCGGCGACGGCGAAGGCTCGGCCTGCCGTGCTGCCGCTGCGGGTCTGGCGCGTGTTCGAGTACCGGCGCCCACTGCCGGTCCGGCGGCCTCGCTTCACCACCTGAGCCGGTCGGGGTACAACTGAACCCGATGCTTCTCTTCGCGCTCAAGCGCGCGCTCTGGAGCGTGCCCGTGCTGCTCGTCTGCGTGACGCTCCTCTTCGTGCTCGTACACGCGATCGGCG
>DASSQG010000031.1:0-5262 GCA_035702625.1 Gaiellaceae bacterium
TCCCCTTCGAGGGAGTAAGGGCCGTGGGAGACCACCACGTCGATAGGCGGGACGTGCAAGCACAGCAATGTGTTCAGCGGACCCGTACTAATTGCCCGAGGTCTTGATTTTGAACGCGTTGTCGCTGCTATGGAGTTTTGAGGGTGCCGCTTTGCGCGCGCCTTTGACAGTTTCGGCGGTGATAGCGGCGGGGGTACACCTCTTCCCATTCCGAACAGAGAAGTTAAGCCCGCTCGCGCCGATGGTACTCGGAGGGCAACCTCCCGGGAGAGTAGGTCGCCGCCGACTGTTCACTAGCGAAAGGCCGCCGTCGAGCGGCCTTTCTGCGCTCTAGGCCGCGCGCAGCTTCTCGCGCCAGTCGGGGTCCAGCGCGCGCAGCCGGCGGACGCGCTCCTCTGCCGGCGGATGCGTGCCGAAGAGGCCGGCCAGGCCTTCCTCGACGAACGGGTTGATCGTGTAGAGCGGCTCCGTCGCCGGCGAGGCGCGGAACTCGACGAGCTCGGCGGCGCGCTCGAGCCGGAGCAATGCGTCGGCGAGCCCGTGTGGCGACCCGCAGAGCTCCGCGGCCGCGCGGTCGGCCGAGAATTCACGCTTCGGCGAGAGCAGCAGGTGGACGATCGCCGCTGCCAGCGGCCCGAGCACGAAGAGCAGCGCTCGTTGCAGCCAACCGCCGACCCTGCTCGTCTCGACGAGCGCCGCGGCCACGATCACGGCCGCCGTCTGCACCAGCACGTCGCGGTTACGGATGTGCGCGAGCTCGTGGGCCAGCACGCCCTCGAGCTCGGCGGGAGGCGCCGCCGCGAGCAGGCCTCGGCTCACAGCGATCCCGCCGCGCGGCCCACGCCCGACGGCGAAGGCGCGCGGCAGTCCGTCCTCGAGCACGTACAGGCGCGGCTTCGGCAGCGTCGCGATGCCCGCGAGCGAGGCGGCCGCCGCGTGAACCGCCGGCGCCTCGCCGATCGGCAGCTCGCGCGCACCGACCATCCCCAGCACGACGCGGTCGCCGTACCAGTACGCCGCCCCGGCGACGAGCAGGGCAAAGAAGACGAGCAGCGATGCAAGCCGGTAGCTGCCGATCTCCCAGCCGATCACGCCGACGGTCGCGCAGCCCGCGGCGACGAGCAAGCACGCCTTGAGGATGTTCCACGCAGCGACGAGCCGCCAGCGCACCGGCTCAGCCGTCGTCCGGTTGCTCGTCCTCCTCGAGACCGCGCGGCGGCCAGTCGGGCTCCGGCGCATCGCAGCGGCTCGAGCAGTGGAGCGAGGCGATGTTCTGCAACGGGATCAGGATGTGCCCGTTGAGCTCGAGATGGGCGACGTCGTCGAGGAGGCAGTACGCGGTGAGCACGCCGTCCTGGTAGTCGCCGCCGAAGAGCGCCACCTCGACCTGCTCGCCCTTGTACTTGTTCGTGTAGTCGTCCAAGCGGCCTCAGTCTAGTTGCCGCAGCGCGTTTCCCTCGACCGCGAACTCGAGGACGGCGGCGTTGGCGACGACCGGGCTGCGACGGCGCGCCTCGGCATACGTAACGCGGTCGGCGAAGGCGGAGACGGCGCGCATCGGGCCGCCGTGGCTGACGGCGAGAATCCGCTGGCCGTCGTGAACCGCGGCGAGCTCCAGCACGGCTCTGACGACGCGTTCGGCCATCGCGTCGTACGTCTCGCCGTCGTCCCAACCCTGGCCGTAGTCGAGCCACCTCGCGTACTGGTCGGGAAACCGCTGCTCGATCTCCTCGCGCGTGAGCCCGGACCACGAGCCGACGTCGACCTCGCGCAACGCCTCGATCGTCACCGGCTCGAGCCCGTGCGACGCCGCGACGACCTCCGCCGTCTCGTAGGCGCGTTGCAGCGGGCTCGAGTACACCGTCTCCAGCTCCTCGGCCATCAGCGCGACGGAGAGGTCGACCGCCTGCGCGCGGCCGGCGGCGTTGAGCGGCGGGTCGGCCCAGCCCTGGAAGCGGCCCTCGCGGTTCCAGTCGGTCTCGCCGTGGCGGGCCAGCAGGATCGTCGTCACGGCCGCACTAGACTACCCCGCCTTGGATCTGGGCCTGAGAGAGCGCGTCTGCCTCGTGACGGGGTCGACCGGCGGCATCGGCCGCGCGACGGCGGAGCTGCTCGCTGCAGAGGGCGCCAACGTGATCACGTGCGGCCGCGGGGAAGCGCCCGACGTGGGGGAGGCGAAGCACGTGGTCGCCGACCTCGCGGAGCCCGGCGAGCCGGAGCGAGTCGTCGCCGAGGCCGGCCAGCTCGACGTGCTCGTCAACAACGTCGGCTACGCGGAGCAGCGCGACTTCCTCGAGTTGACCGACGGCGACTGGGACGAGGCGTGGCAGCTGAACGTGATGAGCTTCGTCCGCGCGATCCGGGCCGCGGTGCCAGCGATGCGGAGCCGGGGAGGCGGCGTGATCGTGAACGTCTCCTCGACCGCGGGGAAGCGGCCGTCCACGGGCATGCCCGAGTACTCGGTCACCAAGGCTGCCGTCCTCTCGCTCTCGCGGCTGGTCGCCGATCTGTACGCCGGCGCCGCGATTCGATGCAACGCCGTCACGCCCGGGCCGACGGCGACCGAGGCGTGGCTCGGCGAGGGCGGGCTGGCCGACCAGCAGGCGGCGCGGACTGGCAAGACGCGGGACGAGGTGCTCGAGGCGGTGGGGAAAGGGCGTCCGCTCGGCCGGCTCGCGGAGCCCGAGGAGATCGCCGCGGTCGTCGCGTTTCTCTGCTCCGACCGCGCCTCGTACGTGACCGGGGCCGCGTGGAGCGCCGACGGCGGCACCGTCCCGATCATCATCTAGCGCGAGTCTTGTAGAGCGATCGGCACACACTTGGCGCAGAGCCGTGACGATTCAGGCGCACGCAACCCGGTAGCGTCGACCGCGAGGGGGGCGGGTCGAAACCCCACCCACTTGTAAGGGTGGGGGTGCGGGCCCCTCGCGGCGCGCCGTCGCTGCCCGGCCCACGGGCTAGCATCGCTCGCATGCCGGAGCTTGCCGGACGAACCGCCGACGCCTTCGAGGCGGGCGTCCGCGAGCACGAGGAGCGGTGGCTCTCGCCGCTCGCGGTGCGATCCTACGAGACGCGCGGGCGCGCGGACGACGAGGATCCGTGCCTGCTGCGCACGCCGTTCCAGCGCGACCGCGACCGGATCGTCCACACCAAGGCGTTCCGGCGGCTCATGCACAAGACGCAGGTGTTCGTCGATCCGGCGGGCGACCACTACCGGACGCGGCTCACGCACACGCTCGAGACGACCGGCATCTCGCGAGGAGTCGCGCGGGCACTGCGGCTCAACGAGGATCTCGTCGAGGCGATCGGGCTCGGCCACGATCTCGGGCACCCGCCGTTCGGGCACGCAGGCGAGGAGGCGCTCGACGCGCTGCTGCACGAGCGGTTCTGCCGGCGCTTCCACCACAACGAGCATTCGCTGCGCGTCGTCGACGTGCTCGAGCGCGACGGCCGCGGGCTCAACCTCACCGCCGAGGTGCGCGACGGGATCCTCAACCACACCGGGCCGAACGAGCCGGACACGCTCGAGGGCAAGATCGTCCGCCTGGTCGACCGCGTGGCCTACATCAACCACGACATCGACGACGCCGTCCGCGCCGGGGTGCTCGTTCCCGGCGAGCTGCCGAGCGACGAGATCGCGCTGCTCGGCCCGACAGGCTCGCGGCGGATCGACGCGCTCGTGCACGACCTCGTCGAGACGTCCGCGCGCGAGGGCGACATCCGCCAGAGTCCGGAGGTCGGCGAGGCGATGCTCGCGCTGCGGTCGTTCATGTTCGACCGCGTCTACCTCGGCGACGCAGCACGGGCCGAGCACGCGCGCGCTCATGCGACGGTTCAGCGCATCTTCGAGCATCTACTGGACCGTGGAGATTCCGTGGACGACGTGATCGACTACGTGGCAGGAATGACCGACCGCTTCGCGATCAGCTACGCCGAGCAGCTCTGATGGCCCGCATCCGCGACGCGTCGGTGCGCGAGACGGTGGCCGCGGCCGACATGGTCGAGGTCGTCTCCGCGCGGACGCAGCTGCGACGCAGCGGCGCTCGCTGGACCGGGCTCTGCCCGTTCCACGACGAGAAGACGCCGAGCTTCTCGGTCAATCCGGCGGACAAGCTCTACTACTGCTTCGGCTGCGGCGCCGGCGGCGACGTGATCAGCTTCGTGCGCGAGACGGAGCAGCTCGATTTCGCCCAGGCGGTCGAGTGGCTCGCCGAGCGGTACCGCGTCACGCTCGAGTACGAGGAGAGCTCGCCCGAGCAAGACGCCGCGCGCGGCCGGCGCGAGCGGCTGCTCGCGCTGCTCGAGCAGGCGACGGGCTTCTACCAGCGCTACCTCTGGGAGTCGCCACGCGGCGAGGCGGCGCGTGAGTACCTGGCGAGCCGCGGGCTCGGCGAGGACGTCTGCCGCGAGTACCGGCTGGGCCTCGCGCCGGGCGGCGCGACCCTGGCGCGCAAGGCTCGTGAGAAGGGGTTCACCGCCGCCGAGCTGAGCGCGGCGGGTCTAGTCAACCGGCGCGGCAACGACTACTTCAACGGCCGGCTGCTGTTCCCGCTCGCCGACGCGCGCGGCCGCGTGCGCGGGTTCCAGGCCCGCAAGCTGCGTGAGGACGACCCGCTGCGTGCGAAGTACGTCAACTCGCCGGAGGGCGAGCTCTTCCGCAAGGGCGACCTGCTCTACGGGCTCGACCACGCACGCACGGCGATCGCCAAGCAGGAGCGCGCCGTCGTCGTCGAGGGGAACACCGACGTGCTCGCGCTCCGGCAGGCACAGCTCGAGCCGGTCGTCGCGTCGATGGGCACCGCGCTCACCGAGCAACAGCTGAAGGAGCTCTCCCGCCTGACGCACAAGGCCTGGCTCTGCTTCGACGGGGACGCCGCGGGCGAGGCCGCGACGCTGCGCGGGATGGAGCTGGCCGCGGCTCAGGGGTTCGACGTCCGCGTCGTCACGCTGCCCCCGGGTCGCGACCCGGCCGACCTGGCCGATGAGTTCGACGAGCTGCTCGGCCGGGCCGAGAGCTACCTCTCGTACCGCGTTCGGCTCGAGATCGAGCGCGCCGCCGACCGGCAGGAGGCGTTCGTCCGCGTCCGCGAGGTGCTGGCGCGGTTCGAGGACTCGCCGGAACGGCAGGACGCGGTGCGGCTCGCCGCCGACCGGCTCGATCTCCCGAAGGAGACCCAGGCCGGGCTCGCGCCGAGCGCGCGCGCCGGAGCCACCGGCGAGATCTCGCCGAGGCTGCTGGAGAAGGGCCAACGGCTGGAGCGC
>DASSQG010000032.1:0-4464 GCA_035702625.1 Gaiellaceae bacterium
CCTGCCCGCCAGCCCGTCATGTTCCAGCCCTTCGAGAGCGAGAAGATCTCGACGCCGACCTCCTTCGCGCCCGGCGTCTCGAGAAAGCTCGGCGCCCGGTAGCCGTCGTAGCAGAGCTCCGAGTAGGCGTTGTCGTGGACGACCACGAGCCCGTGCGCTCGCGCGAGCTCGACCGCGCGCTCGAAGTAGCCGTCCTGCACGACGGCGCCGGTCGGGTTGTTCGGGTAGTCGAGGAACAGCAGATTCGCGCGGCTGAGGACGTCCTCCGGGATCGCGTCGAGGTCGGGCAGGAAGCCCCGCTCGGGGCGCAGCGGCAGGTAGTGGACGTTGGCGCCGGCGAAGACCGGGCCCGACGTGTACGGCGGGTAGCCGGGGTCCGGCGAGAGGCAGACGTCGCCGGGGTCGAGCAACGCCATCGCGATGTGCCCGACCGCCTCCTTGCCGCCGAGCGCGGGCACGACCTCCGAGGTCGCGTCGAGCTCGACCCCGAAGCGCGACCGGTAGAAGTCCGCCGCCGCCGCACGGAACTCGTCCGAGCCGTGGTTGGTCGGGTACTGGTGCGTCGCCGGGTCGCGCGCGCCGGCCGCCAGCGCCTCGATCACCGGCTCGGGAGTAGGCAGGTCGGGGTCGCCGATGCCGAGGCTGATCACGTCGATGCCGGCGGCGCGCTTCTCGGCGATCTTCCGCTCGAGCTCCGCGAACAGGTACGGCGGCACCGCGTCGAGGCGCTGCGCGAACCTCACAGGTGAAATTCCTCCGCGAGCTCGACGGTGCAGATCTCCTCGGCCGGGCCGGTGAGCGTCGCCTCGCCGTCGTGCAGCTCGACCCGCAGGTCGCCGCCCGCGAGATGCACGGTGACCGGGCTCGTGCACCAGCCGTTCGCGACGGCCGCGGCGCTCGCGGCGACGGCGCTCGTCCCGGACGAGAGCGTCTCCCCCGCTCCGCGCTCCCAGACGCCGACCGTCATGTCGTGGTCGCCGTCGACGCGCACGAGCTGGACGTTCGTGCGCTCCGGGAAGCGGCTGTGATGCTCCACCAGCGGGCCCAGGCGGATCAGATCCGCGCGGTCGGGCAGTCGCTGGATGACCGCGTGCGGGTTGCCGACCGAGACCGGCGTCAGCTCGACCGGCTCGCCGTCGACGTCGATCGTCTCGGGGGCGCCGACCTCGACGCGGCCCATCGCCTGCTCGACGTCGCGCTCGCCGCGCAGCCGAGCGACCACCATGCGCGGCCCGACGAGGATCCGCACCTCGTGCTCGCCGGTGCGCCGCGCGAGCCAGCGCGCCGCGATGCGCGTGCCGTTGCCCGAGAGCTCCGCCACCGAGCCGTCCGGGTTCCAGATCACGACCTCCGCGCTGTCGCCGTCGGTGGAGACGACCTCGAGGATGCCGTCCGAGCCGACGCCGAAGTGGTAGTCGCAGATGCGCTTCACGCGCTCCGGCGTGAGCGGAACGGGCAGCTCGGCCTGCTCGACGAGCAGGTAGTCGTTGCCGAGGCCGTGCCACTTCGAGAGCTTCATCGAGCCGGCGCCACGCTACCAAGCCGGCCGACGACGTCCTCGGCGACCTCGTCGGCAGGCCGGTCGCCATCGACGAGCGCGATGCCTGGGATCCGCCGCATCCACTTGCGCTGGTAGGCCGCGTACCGCCGGGTCCGCGTCACGAGCGTCTCGACCGCCTGCTCGCGCGGCAGCTCGGCGACGTCCTGCAGGCCGTGGATCGTCCGCGCGGTCGGCGAGATCGGGCCGGCGAGCGCGCGCCGGACCTCTTCCTCCACCCCGCGCTCGAACATCTCGTGCGTGCGCCGCTCGATCCGCTCCGCCAAGACGTCGGGCGGCACCTCGAGGCCGACGACGAGCGTCGGATGGCGCGTCTCCGGGCTCCACAGCCGGTCTTCGCCCGGCCGGAGGCTCGATCCTGTCTCAACCAGCTCGAGCGCCCGCACGATCCGGCGCCTGTCGTTCGGGTGCACAGCTACCGCCGCCTCGGGGTCGCGGTCGGCGAGCAACTCGTGCGCGCCCTCCGGGCCGAGGTCGTCGTAGAGCTGCTCGAAACGCTCGCGGGCGCCCGGCGCAGGCGGCGGCGGCAGCTCCAGCTCCGCCAGCGCCGCTCGCAGGTACAGGCCCGTCCCGCCGACGACGATCGGCGTCCGGCCGCCGGCGAGGACCTCGTCGACTGCCGCGTGCGCGAGCGGCTGGTACTCCGCGACCGAGAAGGTCTCGTCGAGGCCGATGAACCCGACCAGGCGCGCGGGGTGGTCGGACTGGTTCGTCAGGATCGGCAGCCCGCGGTAGACCTGCATCGCGTCGGCGCTGACCAGCTCGGCGGCGATCCGCCTGGCGACCGCCTCGGCGACGGCCGTCTTGCCGGAGGCCGTCGGGCCGAAGATCGCGAGCACGCCCGCCACGGCGCGAATTGTCGTGGATGAGGGCGCCCGCCGGTCGACGGACGCCCTCGGCCGTTCCGCTACTTCGGCACCGGGAAGGTGACGACGCTGCGGTTCCCGTCCTTGTCGACGGCGCGCACCCCGAACAGGTAGTTGTCCTTGGTGATTCCCTTCACGGTGTAGCTCGTCACGTTGCCGACCGGGATCGAGTGCTGCCAGTACGGCATGTTCGTGTCGCGGTAGACGATCTCGTAGCCCGCGAGGTCGGGCTCGGTGTTCGGCTGCCACTCGAGGCTCGTGTCGACCGTGAGCGTCGACGCCTCGACCTTGACGCCCGACGGCGCCGCCGGGCCGTTCGCCAGCGCGGCGAGGGCCGCGAGGTTCACACGCGCCACGTTCGCGACGTACTGGTAGTCGACGAACTGCGGCAGGTCGCCGAACTGGACGCCGTTCTCGACGCGCACGTCCTGGTGCTCGTGCCGGTAGTCCTCGTTCGGCTCGGTCATCCGGAGCCCCGGGTACCCCTGATCGAGGAACGGCCCGTCGTCGGTGCCGCGCAGGAACCGGTCGCGCCGGTAGATGATCCAGACGTTCATCTTCGGAATCGCGGCCTGGGCGGCCTCGCGGACGAAGCGGGCGAGCTCACGCGGAGGCGTGTCGTTCTCGCCGCCCATCGTCCGTCTGATGGCCGCCTGGGCAGGCGTCTCCTGCGGCGACGGGCCCTCGGCGAAGACGCGCAGGTCGCGCGTGTCACGCACGCCGTTCTGGCCCAGCGAGCTGCCGATGATGTCGTTCGAGAACATCCCCGCGACGTTCGTGCCGGCGGCCTTGAGCCGCGACGCGAAGTTCACGGAGCCGAACGTGCCCTGCTCCTCGCCGGAGAAGACGGCGAAGACGATCGTGGCGTCGAAGTGGCGCTGGGACATCACCCGCGCCAGCTCGAGCACCGCGGCGACGCCCGAGCCGTCGTCGTCCGCGCCTGGCGCGTCGGACGTGCCGTTGAGGACGTCGGTGACGCGCGAGTCGAGGTGGCCGCTGACGACGTACGTGCGGCCCGCCGACTCGGCCTGCGAGCCGTGCAGGGTGGCGATCACGTTCGTGATCGTGGTCGGCACCGGGATGCGCGGCCCCGGCGGCTGGACGAACGACTGCTTCTCGACGGTCATTCGCCCGCCGGAGGCGGCCGCGTCCTGCTGCAGCTGGTCGTACACCCACTGGGTCGCCGCCCCGATCCCGCGGTTCGGGTCGGTCTGCGACGAGAGCGTGTGGCGGGTCCCGAAGGAGACCAGCTTCTGGATCGTCGCCTCGATGTTGTCTGAGCTGACCTCCCGCAGCATGTGCCGTACGTCCTTCGAGACCGGCTGGTGATGGCGTCCGCCGCTCGCCGGCTTGCTGTCGAACGCGAGCGTCGCGGCCGTGACGAGAAGGCCCGTGCACACGAGTGCGAACAGGCCGTAACGCAGCTTGCTCATCTGTCTCCCCTCCTGGCCGATGGGAACGGCCCGAGACTAGCCGCTCGCGGCCTTCCATGCAGCGATCCGCACGAAGTCGTGCTAGCCGCGGAGGCGGGCGCGCGCCCGCTCGAGATCCTCGTCCGCGACCCCGGCGTCGCGCAGGTACGCCTCGACGCTGCCGTGACGGCGCTCGAGCTCGGCGAGGACGCCGCTCATCGCCTCGGCCGGGCACTGCGCGATCCGGCGCAGGCGCTCCCGCTCCTCGTCGGTCGCGGCCGCGTCGAACCACGCCTGGTGACGCGTGAGGAGCCGCTCCTCGCTCAGCGCGTAGTCGGCCGCGATCTCGTCGTCTTCCACGCCCGCGACGTGTAGCAGGAACGCCGAGAGCAGGCCCGTGCGATCCTTGCCGCCCACGCAGTGGATCACGACCGCCCCCTCGGGCGCCCGCACGACGGCCTCGAAGGCGGCGGCGACCCTCGCCCGGAAGCGCTCGAGGAAGATCAGATAGGCGTCACGCGTCGCGGCGACGTCGTCGGTCGTCTCGTTCGCTCGCTCGAGCTCCTCGGCGATCTCGTCCCACTCTTCCTCGCTCGCCTCCATGAACGGCACGTGCACGACCTCGACC
>DASSQG010000033.1:0-25941 GCA_035702625.1 Gaiellaceae bacterium
CTTCTTCTCCTTCGCCGGATCGAACCAGCTGTTCGTCCACACGAGCTTCACGTTCACGCCCGGATGCGTCGCCTGGGCGCCGAGCGCGAATGCGTTCGCGTGCCGGATCACCTCGGGGATCGGGTACGCGACGACTAGACCGATCACGCCCTTCTTCGACGCGGCACCGGCGGCCATGCCGGAGAGGTAGATCGCGTCCTCGGCCGCTCCGAAGTACTCGGAGAGGTTCTTCGACGTCGCGGTGCCGGTGGCCTGTTCGAAGTAGACGTCCGGGTGCTTCTTCGCCTCGGTGACCATGCACTGCTGGAAGCCGAACGAGGTCGCGAAGATGATCTTGTTCCCGTCGTTGACCAGGCTCTCGATCACCTGGCACGTCTGCGGCCCCTCGGGCACGTTCTCCTTGTAGGTCGTCTCGATCTTGCTGCCGAGCGCCTTCTGCACGTACTGCCGACCCTTGTCGTGGGCCTGCGACCAGCCGCCGTCGTTGTGCGGCCCGACGTAGATCCACGCTGCCTTCAACTGCGCCGTCGCGTGCTTGCCGGCCGCGGGCTTCGCCCACGGAGCCGCTGCGAAGACGAGGGCCGCAGCCGCTGCGCACACCGTGAGCGCCAGAGCTGCCAGGCCCGTCCTGCGTTGCTTCATATCGTCCCTCACTCCCCGAATCGCGGTCGTCCCGCGCCCCTCGCGCGAGGGCTCCGACTATAGGACACCGCTCGGAGCGCGCCTAGATGCGGCCGGCCCGATTCGGCCGTAGCCGATCTGCCCCCTACAATCCGCGTGCGTTGACCGAGCAGGGCGCAGAGCAGCAGGCAAACGGCAAGGGCGAGATCACGTGCCTGATCGTGGACGACCACGAGGTCGTGCGCGAGGGCCTGCGGCTGTCGCTCTCGCGCGCCCCGCACATCCGCGTCGTGGGCGAGGCCGCCGACGGCGCGACCGCGGTCAGCCTCGCCGAGCGCCGCAAGCCGGACGTCGTGATCATGGACGTCCGCATGCCCGGCATGGACGGGCTCGAGGCGACGAAGCTGCTCACCCAGCGCGTGCCGGATACGGCCGTCCTGATCTTCACCGCGTACAGCGAGCGCAGCCTGCTCGGCCGCGGGCTCGAGTCGGGCGCCAAGGGCTACATCCTCAAGGAGGCGCCGCACCAGACGCTGCTGAAGGCGATCGACAAGGTCGTCGCCGGCGAGGGCTTCGTCGACCCGGCGCTGATGCCGGCCTTCCTCTCGGGCGACCGCGAGGACATGCTCACGGCCCGCGAGCGCGAGATCCTGCAGCTCCTCGCCGACGGGATGTCCAACGCGGATGTGGCCGCGCGGCTCTTCATCAGCCAGGAGACGGTCAAGAGCCACGTGCGGCACATCCTCACGAAGCTCGAGGCCGACACGCGCACGCATGCCGTGGCGATCGCGCTTCGTGACGCGATCATCGACTAGAGCCTCGTTTCTCGTCGCGGTCGTCGCGCTGGCGGCGGTCGTCTCGATCCTCGGGCTCGCGATCGGCTCGAGCCGGGTCGCGTTCGCCGGGCTCGGCGTCGCGATCGTCGGCGCGGCCGGCTTCGCGCTGCACCTGATCGTCACCGAGCGCCGGCGGCACGAGGTGGTCGAGGAGGAGCTGTCGGCGCAGTCGAGCTTCCTCGAGGCGCTGATCGAGTCGATGGGGTCGATCGCCGCCGCGCACGACCCAGCGGCCGTGCTCGAGCGCTCGCGCCGCGAGGCGAAGGAGCTCTTCGACGCGAAGACGACGTTGCTGCCGCCCGGCGACCGCGGCGCGGTCGGCGCGGTCGTGCTGCCGCTGCGGATTCGCGGCGAGGAGATCGGCGCGCTGCAGCTCGTGCGGTCGAAGGCCCTCGATCGCGAGGAGCTGGCGCGGGCGACGCTGCTCGCCGACTTCACCTGCCGCGTCGTCGAGAACGCTCGCCTGCTCGCCGAGGCGCAGGTACGCGAGGCGGAACGGGCGCGGCTGTCGGACCACCTGATCATCGCCGAGCAGGAGGAGCGCCGACGGCTCGCGCTCTTCCTCCACGACGGCGCCGTGCAGTCGCTCTCGGGCGTGAGCCTGATGCTCGACGCGGTGATCGACTCGCTCGAAGGCAGGCGGCTGGAGGAGGCGACCTCGGTGCTCGCCTCCGCGCTCCAGCGGCACCGCGACACGATCCGCGCCCTGCGCGACCTCTCGTTCAACATCGAGCCGGTCGTGCTGCGCGACCAGGGCTTCGGGCCGGCGGTACGCGCGTTCGCGGAGCAGGTCGGGCTGGAGCATCAGATCCAGGTCGACCTCGACGTCGAGGCCGCCGACGGGCTCGCCGAGAACGCGCGCGTCGCGATCTACCAGATCATCCGCGACGCCGTGAACCAGGCGATCCGCCGCGGGCCGCCGTCGCGGATCTCGATCACCGTGTCCGAGGGCGGCGACGGGACGGTCGAGACGGTGGTCGCCGACAACGGCGCCGGCGAGCGCCGGCGCGCGAGCTTCGACGACATCGAGGAGCGCGCCCGGATGCTGAGCGGCCAGCTCGAGGTCGAGGCCGGGGAGGACGGCGGCACCGCGCTCCGCGTCGTGCTGCCCTCCTACGTAGCCCACGGTTAATCTTCAGCGCGATGGACGAGAACGGGCAGCGGCCGGCCGGGCACCTTCGCTTCGTCTGGACACCGAACGGCTACGAGCTGCGCGAGCGCGACGGCGACGTGCCGGGCGTCGGCGACACGGTCGATGAGGGCGAGCAGCGCCTGCGCGTGACGAAGGTCGCCCCCTCGCCGCTCCCCGGCGACGCGCGCCGCTGCGCCTACCTCCAGCCGCTCACCTGAGCGCGTCTTCGGCGGCGGCCCGGCCGAGCACGAGCGCCGAGGCGAGCCCGCTCGCGTACCCGCCGGTCGAGATCCCGCCGGCGTCGGCTCCGGCCGCGTAGAGGCCCTCGAGGGACTGTCCCTCGGACGTGACCACTCGGGCCCGGTCGTCGATGCGCAGGCCGCCGATCGTGTGCGTGATCGCCGCCGCCACCCGCACCGCGGCGACCGCGCCGTCGGGCGCCGGGAACGGCAGCTCGTCGGGCTCGACGCGGGTCGGCGCCTGCGCGACGAGGTCGCGGACCGTGCCGTAGCGGACGCGCTGCTCCAGCGCGGCCTCGCCGAGCAGGTACCACGCCCGCGCCCCGGGCTGGTGAGACGTCGCCTGGACGAGGTCGAGCTCCGACCAGCTCACCGCGTGGCCGTCGAAGAACTCCTCCCCGCGCTCGTTCACGATCCGTGCATAGCGGCCGTAGACCTGCGCGAGCGAGACGAACTCGCCCTCGCCGAACTCCACGTCCGCCATGTTGCGGCCGTAGAACTCGTCGAGGCCCCCGGAGAGCGTGGCCCCGCGCTCGAGCCCGGCGCGCAGCCCGTCGCCGGTGCTCCACGGGTTCGCGCGGAGGCGTAGCGGCGCGGCCGGCCGCACGTAGCGCTCGACGAGCTCGCGATTCCCTTGGAAGCCGCCGGTGGCGAGCACCACCGTCCCTTCCGGCCATGCCCCAGGGACAGTCCCTTGGCCTTGGCCGAAACGGACGTCGCCCGCGGCTCGCACGAGCACGTCGGTCAGGCCCTGCGTGTCGAAGCGGACGCCGTGCGTGAGCGGGTTGCCCGTCTCCCGCTCGACGACCGGCCCGCCGAGCGACTCGAGCCACTCGAGCCCCTCGTCGAGCCCGTCGAACACGAGTCGCTGCAGCCGCTCGTCGCCGCCTGGACACTGCGCCCGGAACTCCTCGAAGCTCCGGTAGCGCCAGATCACGCCGCTCGAGAGGAGCATCGAGCCGCCGGCCCGCGAGCCCTTCTCCAGCACGACCGGCTCGGCGCCCAGCTCGCGCGCCCGCGCGGCAGCGCACAACCCGGCCAACCCCGCGCCGGCTATCAGCAACTCAGGTCAACGAGAACGTCGGCTTGTGCTCGACGTACTCGACGCGCACCCGCTCCGGGCCCCAGACGAAGACGGCGTACGTGTTGGCCGCGTCGACGATGTTGTCGATCTCGAGGCCAAGCTCGCGCGCCGCCTGGATGTGCTGCTCGGCGGACTCGACCCGCACGGCGAGGTGATTCAGGAGCGGGCGCTCGGGATCACCGGGCTCGCCGGCGTGAAACTCGACGAACGCGCCGCCGACCTCGACCCGCGGCTGCCCGGACGGCCCCGGCGACGCGGGCGCGAACCCGAGCGACTCGTACTCGCGGGCCGTCTGCGCCGGCGACTGCGAGAACAACGCGACGTGGTCGAGGTCGTACTCGACCTCGGTCGGCGCCTCGACGAACCCGAGGCGGAGGCCTTCGGACACATCGACGTACGCCTCGCCCTCGCGCGGGCGCTCGACCGAGCCGTTCAGGCCGCCGATCGCGCCGTCGAGACTCGACACGCGCAGCGCCACGTGCTTCAGCGCTCCCCGCTCGCGCGGCCCTTCGGCCGCGAACAGCGTCAGCTTGCCGCGGCGCGCGTCGGAGCCGACGAGCGTGAACGCATCGGTGCGGTCGACCACGTGCATGCCCGCCTTCGCGGTGACGAAGTCGGCGATACGGTCGCGGTCGGCGACCCAGAGGGCAACGTGGTCGAGCGTCTCCGGCAGCACGGGCCGGAGCATAGCCACGGGCTACTTCCTGCCGTCGACCGCCCGCTGGAGCTGCTGTTTGTTCATCCGCGAGCGGCCCTCGATCTTCATCCGCTTCGCCTCGTTGTAGAGCTGCTCCTTCGTGCGGCCCTTCTCACGGTTCGTCCCCGAGCGGCGGCCGCCGCGGCGACCCGAGGACATGTCCTCGCGGGAGAGTCTCGACGACTCGCGCGCCTCACCGGCGCGGGCGCGCTCCTTGTTGACCGTCCGCGCCGCGATCTCCTTGGCGCGGTCGGTCGAGCGACCCCGGTCTTTCTCGCTGTCCACGATGTGCTCGTACTGCCGCTCGCGCTTGGCGCTCCATGCTTTCTGAGGCATTCCGATCCCTCCTCGGTTGGGCTCGAGGACCGGATGCCCCGCTGCGCGGCCTTGTAACTACTCGATCGGCTCGTTCTGCACGTTGTGCTCGGTGGCGTACTCGTTCGTGAGCCTGTTGATCACGTCGGCGCCGTCGCCGTAGGCGTAGTTGATCTTCACGAACGGCTCCCACTTGGCCGGGAGCGCGTCCTCCGGGAAGATCGCCTCGACCGGACACTCCGGCTCGCAGGCGCCGCAGTCGATGCACTCCTCGGGGTCGATCACGAGGATGCGCTCGAACTCGTGGATGCAGTCGACCGGGCAGACGTCCACGCAGGACAGGTCTTTGATGTCGATGCAGGGCTCGGCGATGATGTACGTCACGGGCGCGCAGTCTACTGACGGCCGCGGTCTAGGCCGTCAGCTCCTCGACCAGCGCCTTCGCCCGCTCGTCGAGCGCCGATTTCGCGACGACCTGGTCGAAACCGGCCGCGTGCGCGCGCCGCAGGCCGTCCGTGTCGGTGTGGTTCGTGAAGCCGAGGATCGGTACGTCGGGGTACGAGTCGGCGACCTCGTCCGGATCGACCCGCGCGATGTCGGCGATCACGCAGTCGGGCGGGTCGACGCCGTCGGTCGAGATCAGGTGGTGGCCGGGCAGCAGCCCTTCGAGCTTCCCCCGGAAGAAGAGGTCGACCCCCACCAGCAGGATCGTCGCCACGTGGCAAACGTAGCATCCTTTCGGGACGGCACCAACGGCGCGATCTGATACGAACGCAGGGTGTTTCCGGCCGAGATCGACGAGCTGCTGCGCCGCCCGAACCCGGCCGTCGTGGCCACGCTCCGCCCGGACGGCTCGCCGCACACCGTCGCCACCTGGTACGTCTGGGACGGCGAGCGGGTCCTGCTGAACATGGACGAGTCGCGGGCCCGGCTCGGCTTCATGCGGCGGGACCCGCGGGTCTCGCTGACCGTTCTCGACGCCGAGAGCTGGTACCGGCAGGTGACGCTGCTCGGCCGCGTCGCCGAGTTCGTCGACGACGACGAGCTCAGCGACATCGACCGCCTGTCCCGGCACTACGGCGGCGAGCCCTTCCGCGACCGCGAGAGCCGCCGCGTCAGCGCCTGGGTCGAGGTCGAGTCGTGGCACCTCTGGCCGCCTGCGTGAGCCTCGACGCGGGACTCGACCTGATCCGGCACGGCGACTACTTCGCGGCGCACGAGGTGCTGGAGGACGTCTGGCGGGCGGCCGAGCCCGAGGAGCGCGACTTCTACCAGGGGCTCGTCCACGTCGCGGTGGCGTGGTACCAGGCCGGCCGTGGCAATCACGTCGGCTGCGAGCGCCAGCTCGAGAAGGCCGCGCGCCGGCTCGGGCCGTACGCGCCGGAGCACGAAGGCGTCGACCTCGCGTCCGTCCTCGACCAGGTCGCCGCTGCGCGGGCGATCGTCGAGAGCGGCTCGCTGGAGCTGGCGGCGCCGCGCGTCTAGAGCTGGCCGCCGAGGCCGATCGCGTCGAAGAACCGGTGGACGGCGACGTTCAGCCACCAGTTGCGGTTGAAGAAGAGCAGCAGGCCCAGCGCGACGAGGATCGCGCCGCTGACGACGCGGATCGCGTCGTAGTGGTTCCGCACCCAGCGGAAGGCGGTCATCGCGTGGCCGAACGCGATCCCGATCGCGACGAACGCGACGGTGATCCCGAGCGAATAGACGGCCAGCAGGATGATCCCGCGCACCACCGTCCGCGAGTCCGCGGCGAGCGCGAGGATCGCCCCGAGCACGACGCCGACGCAGGGAGCGGCGCAGACGGCGAAGGCGGCGCCGAGCAGCGCGCGGGAACCCGACGCGCGCGCCCGCGTCAGGGCGGTCGGCGCGACGATTCGCGACGGCCACGGCAGCAGCCCCATGAAGGCGAGCCCGAGCACGACGAGCACGAAGCCGGCGAGCTTCGTCCGTGCGTCGGCGTCGAGCCACCCGCCGAGTGCCGCAGCGCCGGCGCCGAGCAGGACGAACACGGCCGTGAACCCGAGCGCGAACGGCACGCTGGCGGCGACGATCCGCCGCGCCACCCCGCGCTCGCCGAGGCGGTCGACCTCCACCGCCGAGATGGCTGAGAGATAGCCCGGTACGAGCGGCAGCACGCACGGGAACGCGATCGAGACGAGCCCCGCGCCGAAGGCCGCGACGAGCCGCTCAGCCATCGAAGCGGCGCAGTTCCTCGTCCACCCTGCGCTCGTCTTCGGGCCCCAGCGGCCGCGCCGTCAGCGTCCACTGCGTCGCCGGCTCGCGCTGCCGCGACCAGCGCCAGGCGAGCACGCCGATCACGGCCGCGCCGCCGAGGACGCCGACGATCGGCAGCAGCCACGCGAGCAGGTCGAACCCGTGCCGCGGCGGTGCGGCGAGGATCCGCGTGCCCCACTGCTGGACGAGCTCGCGCTTGATCTGGCTGCGCGTCGCGCCCTGGTCGATCCGCAGCTGGACGTACGCCTTGATCCGCTGGGCGGCCGGCGAGTCGGACTGCGCCAGCGTCTCGCCCTGGCAGATCGGGCACATCAGCTGGCCCTCGAGCTCGCCGAGCGTCGGGTGCTGCTCGCTCGCCGCCGCCGGCGCCGCGAGCGCCAGCGCCACGAGCGCGAGGACGAGCAGTCTCACGACTTCAGCGCCTGCTGGACGCCGTCCTGGACCTCGGTGGCGTTGACCTGGCCCGCGACGTGGACGATCACCTTGCCGGTGCGGTCGATGAAGAACGTCTCGGGCAGCCCGGTCAGCCCGTAGGTCGGTGAGGTGACGTTGTGGTTGTCGTGGACGATCGGGTAGTCGAGCCCGTACCGGTGCGCGAACTTGCGCGCGTCGCCGGCGAAGTCGTTCACGTCGACGCCGAGCACGACCACGCGGCCGGCGTAGCGCTTGGCCGCGGCCGCGAGCGTCGGCGCCTCCTGCTTGCACGGGTAGCACCACGACGCCCAGAAGTTGAGCACCACGACCTTCCCGCGCAGCGACGCGAGCTGCAGCCGGCCCGGCCGGTCGATCCGGTTGAGCGTGAAGTTGGGCGCCGCCTTGCCGACCGCCGCCTTCTTGCCGCTGCCGTGCACGAGCTTCCAGACGAGGAGCGCGAGCAGCATCGCGACGAGGCCGACCGCGAGAACCTGCGCGCCGAGCTTGAGCCGTCCGGTCATGCGATCAGGAGGAGACGATGAAGACCGTCGTCCCGACCGTCACGTGGTTGAAGAGCCACTCGGCGTCGGGGATGTGCATGCGGATGCAGCCGTGCGAGGCGGAGTAGCCGATCGAGGCGTCGTCCGGCGTCCCGTGGATGCCGACGCCGCTCGCGGACAGGCCCATCCAGCGCGTCCCGAGTGGGTTCCCCGGCCCCGGCGGCACCGGCTTCTCGCCCTTGGCCCACGCCGAGTTCGGCGGGTACCACCACGGGTTGCGCGACATGACGACGATGTGCCACCGCCCGAGCGGGGTCGGGTAGATCGACTGGCCGGTGGCCACGCCGAACACGCGCACGAAGCGCATGCCCTGGTAGAGGTAGAGCCGGTTCGACCCGCGCCGGATCACGATCACCGGTCCGTACGACGCGCGGGTGACCGCCGGCTTCATCGTCGTGAACTGAAGCTTGACGTCGGGCCGCGTGTTCGTGACGAGCGCCGTGAAGACGGCGTTCATCGCGTTCAGCTGTCGGAGCGAGCGGCCCGCCTGCTCCTTCGTCACCAGCGGGCGCAGGTTCCGCAGCGCGAGTTGCGAGTCGACGGGGGCGTGGTCGAAGCGCTTCGCGATACTCGCCAGGTAGCGCTGGGCGCCGCGTCGGTTGAGGATCACGCGGAGCTTGAGCTCGGTTCCGGCGGGCGCCGCGAGCGCGCGCGAGACCGCGTCGCGGACGTAGGCCATCGCGCCGATCCGGGCCGGCGCCAGAGCGAGGCGGCTGTGCGGGACGAGCAGCACGACCGGCCGGGCGAACGAGGCGCTCACGGCGGTGTAGGCGTCGGATGAGCTCATCCCGCCGACGTCGACGCCGGAGATGGTGACGCCGTCCGCGATCACGGTCGGCGTCGTGGTGGTCGTGGTCGTGCCGGTCGTCGTGGTCGCCGCGACGACGCCCGCGGACAGGCCGCCGGCCGCCAGCAGGCCGAGCACGAACAGAACCACGAGAGCCGCCTTCCTCATCCCGCCGGAAAGTGTAGTCACGCGAAAATGCGCGGATCGTTCGTGACCACGCCGTCGACGCCGGCGCGCTCGAGCCACGGAAGCACGTCCGGGTCGTCCACCGTCCAGGCGAGCACCGGCGCGCCGAGGGCGTGGCAGCGGGCGACGACGGGCTCGCTGATCACCTCCCAGTAGAGAACCGCGGCGGTGGCGCTCGAGGCGGCGAGGAGCCGGCCGACCCAGCGCGGCAGCGTCTGGCGCAGCACGCGCACGATCGCCCGCGCCGGCGGGTGGAAGACGGGGCGCTTCGTCAGGCCCGTGCGGTCCTGCGGGTAGGTCCGCCCAAGCCGCAGAGCCGGCTCGACCGCGTGGAGCCTCCGCAACGTGCCGCGGCGGAACGAGCTGACGAGCGTCCGGCCGACGAGCCCGTGCCGGCGCAGCTCCTCTGCGACGGCCGCCTCGGCGCCGGTCGACTTGAGGTCGAGGTGGACGCCCGCCTCCGTGGCGGCGAGGTAGCCGAGGACCGCGTCCAGCGTCGGCAGCCCGCCTGCCTCGAGCGGCTCGTCGTGTGCGACCACGAGCGCGCCGTCGACCTGGTGGACGTCGAACTCGACCAGGTCGCAGCTGAGCTCGACCGCGAGCGCGATCGCCTCGAGCGAGTTCTCGGGTGCGAGCGCCGCGGCGCCGCGATGGCCGATCCGTAGCATGCGGCCGTCGCGCCGCGAGAGGTCGATCACGCGCGCCTGACGACGACCACCGCGCAGTCGTCGACGAGGTCGCCCCCGAAGGCCCGGCAGTCGTCGACGAGCGCCTTTGCGAGCTCTGCCGCGGGCAGCTCGGTATGGGCCGCCAGCGCCGCGTCGAGCCGTTCCTCGCCGTACAGCTCCCCGTCGCGACGCGCCTCGATCAGGCCGTCGGTGAACAGGACGACCGCGTCGCCGGCCGCGAGCTGCACGCGTTCCTCCTGGTAGGCCTGGCCGCCGGCGATCCCGAGCGCGAGCCCGCGCACGCCGAGCGCAGCGACCTTGCCGCCCCGCACCACCCGCGGCGGCGGATGCCCGGCGCTGGCGCACGACAGCTCGCCTTGCCGCCCGTCGACGGTCAGGTAGAGCATCGTGATGAACTTCCCCTCGGCGATCTCCTCGACGACGATCTCGTTGGCGGCGGCGAGGAACTCGGCGGGCTCGGAGTTCTCGCGCGCGAGCGAGCGGAACACGAACTTCGCCATCGCCATGTCGGCGGCGGCGTCGATCCCGTGCCCCGTCACGTCGCCGAGCACGACCGCCAGCCGGCCGTCGGCGAGCTCGAGGAAGTCGTAGACGTCGCCGCCGACCTCCATCCGCGCCGACGAGGCGTAGACCGCGCCGACGTCGAGCCCCTCCGACACCGGATCCTCCCGCGGCAGCAGCGAGTGCTGCATCGCGTCCAGGAACTGCTTCTGCTGCTGGTAGAGCCGCGCGTTGTCGAGTGCCAGCGCCGCCTGGCCCGCGATCGACTGCGCCGCCTCCAGCGTCGCACCTGCGACCGGCCGGTCGGGATCGAGCGAGACCAGCGTCAGCGTCCCGAGGATCTCCGCCTGCGTGGCGAGCGGGATCACCGCCGCCGACGAGCCCTTCTCGAGGAACGGCACGAGCGGCTGGAACGCAGGGCCGAGCGCCGACGCGGTGCGCGGGTCGAGCACGATCGCGCGGCCGCTGCGGAATGCGCTCGGCCGCGCCGGCGTGAGCGGCTGCGGCTGCGAGAGGATCGCGTGCATCGGCTCCGACATCCGCTCGTCGCGCACGTGCATCGCGACCGGCTCGAGCACCGCGCCCCGAGTGTCCGGCATCCGCAGCGAGGCGGCGTCCACGCCGAGGGTGTCCACGATCGTGCGCGTGACCGCCTCGAGCGTCAGCTCGAGCGAAAGGCTCTCGGAGAAGGCCCGCGAGATGTCGTAGAGCGCCTGCAGGCGCCTCGACGCCTCGCGCTCGGCTTCGAGCGCTCCACGCCGTTCCTCGTCGGCGAGCTTCGTCTCCTCGTGGAGCCGCGCGTTCTGCACAGCGACGGCGAGCTGCGCCGCCAGTGCGAGCAGCAGCTGTTCCTCGTTCTCGGTCAGCTCGCGGCCGGCGGCGGGATAGACCGCGAGCAGCCCGATCAGCTCGTCGCGGACGCGCAGCGGGACGGCGATCGCGGCTTCGATCCCGAGCTCCTCGAGCACGTCCTGGACGCCGGCGAGGCGCGGGTCGCTCGGCGCGTACGCGATCCCGAGGAGGCCACGGCCGCGCGCGGGGCCGAGCAGCAGCTCCAGCAGGCGCTCGGCGACGCGCGCGTGCGGCCCCGTCAGCTCGCGCTCGGCCGCCGGCTCAAGCCGGCCGCGCTCCGCTGCGAGGTAGACGGCCAGCCGCTCGGCGCCGAGCAGCTCGGAGACGTGGCCGGTCGCCGTCTCGAGCGTGTGCGCAAGCGACAGCTGCGCGATCGCCTGGCCGACGATCGTGAGCAGCGCTCGGGTGCGCTCGAGCTCGACCGAGAGCGTCTGCCGCCGCTCGCCGGCCCGCAGAGCATGGGCTGCGCGGACGGCGAAGATGCCGAGCCGCTCGAGCAGCGGGTCGCTCGGGTCGGGCTCCTCCGCCAGCAGCAGCTGGAGCGCTCCCAGTGGCGGCTCGCCGAGCTGCAGCGTCACGAGAGCGCCGTCGTCGACCGACTCCACTGCGAGCGAGCCGGGCACCTCCCGCGCGCGCTGCGCCGCGTCGAGCGCGGCGGGAGCGGCGAGCGCGGTGCCGGACAGCGCCGCGAGCACCGGCCCCTGAGCCTCGTAGCGCCACACGACGCAGGCGCGCGCGCCGGTCGCCTCGGCGGCGAGCGCCGCGACCTGGTCGGCAGCCCGCACCTCGTCGGAGCCGGCCGCGAGCGCGTCGCCGGCGAGCCCGAGCAGGTCGGGCGCGGCGGCGCTCGCCGCACCGCCGTCGGTGAACGCCCGGCGCGCGAGCGAGATCTCGTCCGCCGCGGCGGACGCCAGGCGCCGCTCGCGGTCGTCGAAGGCCCGCCGCCGGCGCAGGAGCTCGAGCGACCCGACCACCGCGTGTCCGTCCCGCACGGGCAGCTGCAGGATTCCGGTTGCTCCCAGGTGCTCGGCGACGCGCCTGAGCGGCGACGGCAGCGAGGCGGGATCGTCGTGCTCCTCGGCCGGGATCTTCGCCACCGCGACCCGCGAGCCCTCGAGCTCGGCACGGAGCGCCGGCGACGCGGCGTGCACGGCCCGCGCGGTCGCCGAGCGCGACTCGTCCGCGAGCCGGACGACCACCACGTCCGCGCCGGTCACCTCCGCGGTGCGCGCGACGACCGCCTCGAGCACTGCGTCGAGCCCCGCAACACCGCGTGTCTCCCTGGCAACGGCCACGTCGTCTGCCCCGGAGCAAGTATGGCTGGCCTACTAGACTCCCCGTTGTGGCCCTGCCGGAGCGACAGCGCGTCGACGAGGAGCTCCTCGACCCGACCGCGATCCACCGGAACTATCGGCGCCAGCGGATCAAGCGGCGCGCACAGGAGGACCGGGCGCGGGAGCGGGCCCTCGCGAGCCTGCGGTTCTGGCTCGCCCTCACCGCGGTGCTCGCGACGAGCATCGGCCTGGCGATCGTGATCTGGAACCAGATCCAGCGCCTGTTCGGGCTGTAGCGCCTACCGTTCCCGTCGCGCGCGGCTGAACGGGCGCCACGGCGCCTGCTCCCACGAGCTCCCGGAGCACATCGGGCACACCGGCAGCGTGCTGTGCACCGTGACGCCGTACGCGCATTCGGCGCAGCGGAACTCGCCCTTGCCTTTGTCGCCAGCGGCCCAGAAGTGCACGTACTCGCCGGCCGCGTCCGCCCGCGCCTGCGCCCCATCCGTCGCCATTCGACCGGGAAGATGCCCATACTTGCGGCCATGCAAACGCCCGAGTCGTTCCCACCCGCCGAGCAGGAGCCGATCTACGAGGCCGAAGAGGAGGAGGTCTACGTCCGCCCCGCAACCGGCTTCTGGTCGATCGGCAGCCGGCTCGCCTGGATCGCGGGGCTCGTCCTCACGGTCTCCGCGTTCACCGACTGGTACGCCGGCCCGAACACGACCGGCCCGACGCTGGCGGTGATCGCGTGGCACACCGGCGTGCTCGGGAAGCTCGTCTTCGTCGTGGGGCTCGCGCTGCTCGCGATCGCGATCCTGCGCGAGTTCGGCTTCGAGCTGCCGCCGTCGGTGCCCGAGAGCCTCGTCGTGATCGCGCTCGGGTCGCTGGCGACGATCTTCGTCCTGATCCGCCTGATCTCGATCCCCGACTCGATCCCGCCACCCGCGGGCCGTGGGATCGGCATCTGGATCAGCCTGCTGGCGTCCCTTGCCGTGATCGTCGCAGGGCTGCTTCGAGCTTCAGAAGAGCTCTAGCGACCAGAACGCCCAACACGGCGCCGCCGAGCACGTCGAGCGGGTAGTGCACGCCGACGTAGACCCGCGACCACGCCACGAGCGCCGCCAGCACGAAGACCGGCACCGCGAGCTTCGGCGACGCCCAAGCGATCACGGTCGCGCAGGCGAACGCCGCGGACGCGTGCCCCGACGGGAAGGAGCCGCTCGCGGGCGGGTGCACGAGCGGCCGCGGCTCCGGGTAGGCGACGAACGGCCGGCCGCGGCCGATCAGCTGCCGCAGCGCGAGCGAGAGCAGGTCCGCGGTCACACCTGCGACGGCGACCGTGAGCAGGATCCAGGGGCGTCGCCAGTACAGCGCGAGCACCGCCGCGATCAGGATGAAGATGAGCCCGTCCGTCGCGATGTGCGTCAGGTCGACGACCGGCGTGTTCAGCCAGCCGACGCGGTGATGGACGATCCAGCGCTGGAGGTGGTGGTCGAGCCCGATCAGGTTGGCAGGAGCTGCTTCGTCTGCGCGATCAGCTCGCGGGGGTCGAACGGCTTCCCGATGAACCCCTGCGCCCCGCGCTCGGCCGCTTGGTCTGCGCCCCGCTCGTCGACCTTGCCGCTGAACATCACGACGGGGACCGCGCCGACGCCGTGGCTGTCGTGCACGCGCTGGAGCATCTCCCAGCCGTCGACCTTGGGCATCATCACGTCGAGGAGGATCAGGTCGGGGCGCGCGTCGTCGAGCACGCGCATCCCCTCCTCCGCGCTGCCGGCCTCGCGGACGGTGTAGCCCTCCATCTCGAGGTTGACGCGCACGTACTCGCGCAGCCGGTCGTCGTCGTCGACGATCAGCACGACGGGCCCTCTGCGCGCCTCGGGCCCGGAGCGCTCGAGGAACGCGTCCAGGTCACCGCGGCGGTAGCGGCGGTGCCTGCCGGGCGTCTTGTAGACCCGGACGCGACCGTTGTCCGACCACTTCCGAATCGTGCTTTGCGCAACGCCCAGATAGCGCGCAGCCTGGCCGAGCGTGAGCCATTCGGGCTCCCGCGCCCCTTCGCGGGTGCTCGCATTGCGAACCATCGCGCGCCGAATCTACCCAAAGCTTCCGATCTGAACACCCCGGGGCTCAGGGGGAGGTCACGGTCACCGTCGCAGCGGGCTGTTGCAGGGTGTACGTGCGGTCCTGCGTGAGCGTCGAGACCGGCTTCGGATTGTCGTCGAGCGCCTCGCCGAGCGCGATCCCGACGGCGAACACGACCACGAACGCGAAGATCCACGCCACCCGCCGTGGCCACGGGTTCCGCCGCCGTCGGCGTCGATCGTAGGCGCTCACGGGCGGTAGTCGACAGCGCCGCGGGAGTAGAGGTGGAAGGCGGCGTCCTGCACCGTCGTCGTGCGCGCCGGCCAGCCCGGCGCCCGCTCCGCTTCCTGCAGCGCCTCCTGCACCCAGCGATCCGATTCGCCGTAGGCCGAGACGAGCTCGCCGAGTGTGAAGGTCTGGCCGACGCGGCGCCGGAGCTGATCGAGGACGACGTCGACCTCGGCGAGCAGGCGCTCGTAGAGCTCGTGGTCGGACGAGGCCGCCTGAAGCCGGCGGTTGCCGTCCTCCCACTCGCGCCGCGTCATCTCGAGCGAGCCCTCCACGGCCCGCGATGCTAGTCGGCGCAGCAGCGGTCGGGCCAGAGCGGCTCGAGCTCGGCCAGGATCCGCTCGCCCAGCTCGTAGCCGGGCCGCGCGAGCGCGAACGCGGCGTGGGCGTGCAGGCACTTGAGGCCGCCGGTGCGCGTCTGGCCGCCGATCCCGCCGGGCAGCTCCGGCCGCAGGCGGCGCTGCTCCTCGTGGCCGCGCTCGAGGCTCTCGCGCAGGTGCTCGTCCTCGCGCGCGGCGCGGCTCCAGCGCTCGACGCCGCCGACCGCCTCGACCCTTGCGATCGCCGCGGCCAGGTGCCGGCAGGTGATCCAGTAGGTCGTCGGGAACGGCTCTCCGCTCTCGTCGAACGGCGCCTGCTCCGCTACCGCGGGCCGGCCGAACGGGCAGCGGAGGGCCACACGCCGGAACGCGCGCGGACGCCGGCCGAGCTGCCGCTCCACGATCGCGAGGTCACTTTCCACCCTCGTCGATCCTAGGCGGTCGCTTGCGACGCCGCCCAGGAGGCCGCGACGGCTTTGCTGGCGCGGCCGCCCAACGCACCACCTGGTATGCAGGAGAACTCGCGCTGCTAATGCGAGGGTGTCGTAGCCCTCGTGTGCGAATGCACCCAGGCGGAGATGCCCTTGACGATGTACAGGTGCTCGCCGGGGCGCACGTAGCCGAGGCGGCGGGCCTGCTCGACGAGCGCCTCGCCGGTGCTCGACTGCGCCAGCCGGTGCTGCAGCTGGCGCTTCTCGGTCTTCAGCGCCTGCACCTCCGCGGCGCGGCCCGTGAGCTCGTGCTTCGTGTCGACGTAGCTCCGCAGTGGGCGCGCGTAGAGCAGCCCGACCAGCACGATCGCGGCCAGTCCGATCCAGCGCATGACGTAGCGCGAGCGCGGCGGCTTGCGGGAACGCTTGGGCACGCGGCGCGATTCGCCGCGGGCGGCCGCAGCCCTGCTACACGAGGTCGACTTTGATCAGGTTCGTCGTGCCCGGGAGGTTGACGTGCGTCCCGGCGGCGATCACGACTCTCCCGCCCTCCTCGACGAGGCCAGACTCGCGCGCGGCCTCCAACGACCGGTCGAGCAGCTCGTCGAAGTTCGCCGCCTCGGGAATCAGCACCGGGGTCACGCCCCACTCGATCGCCATCTGGCGCATGGCGTAGTCGTGGTGGGTCAAGGCGAGGATCGGCCGGCTCGGACGCAGGCGAGCGACCGCCGACGCCGTCCGGCCGGAGTAGGTCGGCACGAGGATCGCCTTCGCCCGCAGCGCCTCGGCGAGGTCGCAGGCGGCGTTCGACATCGCCTGCCCCACGCCGGGCTCGTCGGCCACCTCGGGCAGCTGGTGCCGGTAGCCGAGGCTCGGCTCGACCGCCCGGGCGATCCGGTCCATGTACGCGACCGACTCGACGGGGTACTCGCCCATCGCGGTCTCGCCGGAGAGCATCAGCGCCGAAGTGCCGTCGAGCACGGCGTTGGCGACGTCGCTCGCCTCGGCGCGCGTCGGCTCGGCCTGGTGCACCATCGACTCGAGCATCTGCGTCGCCGTGATCACGGGCTTCCCGCGCTCCAGCGCGGCCACGATGATCCGCTTCTGCAGCAGCGGCACGAGCGCCGGCCCGATCTCGACGCCGAGGTCGCCGCGGGCGACCATCACCACGTCCGTCGCGACGAGGATCTCGTCGAGCGCATCCACCGCCTCGGACTTCTCGATCTTCGCGATCACGTGCGCGTGCGAGCCCGCCTGCTCGATCAGCTCGCGCAGGTCGCGGACGTCGGCCGCCGAGCGGACGAACGAGAGTGCGACGAAGTCGACGCCGAGGTCCAGCGCGAGCTCGAGGTCGTCCATGTCCTTGCGCGTGATCGAAGGGATCGGGATCGGCACGCCTGGCAGGTTCACACCCTTGTGCGAGGTGACGACACCGCCCTCCACCACCGTGCACTGCGCCCGGCCGGACTGGACGGTGTCGACGTGGAGCCGCACGAGCCCGTCGTCGATCAGCACGTCGTGGCCGGGCTGGAGCACCTCGCTGATCACGGACGGGCTGACCGGCAGCTCGCCGTTCGTCGACCCGTCGGCGGGGCCGACCACGATCGGCTGCCCGCGCTGCAGCGAGACCGGCTGCTCGAGATCGCCGATGCGGAGCTTCGGGCCCTGCAGGTCGGCGATCAGGGCGATCGGCCGCCCGATCTCGCGCTCGGTCTCGCGCACGAGCCGCGCCCATTCGCGGTGCTGGTTGTGTGTCCCGTGCGAGAGGTTCAGCCGTGCGGCGTCGACGCCGGCGCGGACGAGCTGGGCGAGCCGCTCCGGCGTCGAGCACGCCGGCCCGATCGTGGCGACGATCTTCGTCCGGCGAGGCACAGGGGCGGCGGCCACGATGTCAGCGTAGCTCGCGGCCTCAGCGCACGAAGCGCGGGAATGCGTTCCAACCCGGGTACACGGCGCGGCTGCCGAGCTCCTCCTCGATCCGGAGCAGCTGGTTGTACTTCGCGACGCGGTCGCTGCGCGACATCGAGCCCGTCTTGATCTGGCCGCAGCCGGTCGCCACCGCGAGGTCGGCGATCGTGGTGTCCTCGGTCTCGCCGGAGCGGTGCGACATCACGCACGCGTAACCCGCCTCGCGCGCCAGCGCCATCGTGTCGAGCGTCTCGGTGAGCGTCCCGATCTGGTTGACCTTGATCAGGATCGCGTTCGCGACGTTTTCCATGATCCCGCGCCGGAGCCGCTCCGGGTTCGTGACGAAGACGTCGTCGCCGACGAGCTGCACGCTCGAGCCCGCGACCTCCGTGATCGCGCGCCAGGACGTCCAGTCGTCCTCGGCCAGGCCGTCCTCGACGGACACGATCGGGTAGCCCTCGACGAGGCCCGCGACGTACCGAACCATCCCGTCGCCGGGCTCGTCGCGGCCCTCGAAGCGGTAGTGGCCGTCCTCGTAGAGCTCCGTCGCGGCCGGGTCGAGCGCAATCGCGACGCGGTCGCGGTGGCCGGCACGTTCGGCGGCCTCGAGCACGGCGTCGATCGCCTCCTCGCTCGAGCCGAGGTCGGGTGCGAAGCCGCCCTCGTCGCCGACCCCGGTCGAGAAGCCCCGCTCGTGGAGCAACGCCTTCAGCGCGTGGAACACCTCGGAGCCGACGCGAAGCGCCTCCGAGAACGTGTCCGCACCGGCCGGGACGAGCATGAACTCCTGCAGGTCGATCGAGTTCTGGGCGTGCGCGCCGCCGTTGATCACGTTCATCATCGGCACCGGCAGGGTCGCCGCGTCCGCGCCGCCGAGGTGGCGGAAGAGCGACACGTCCGCGTCGGCCGCCGCAGCCTTCGCGACCGCGAGGGAGACGCCGAGGATCGCGTTCGCTCCGAGCCGGCCCTTGTTCGGCGTGCCGTCGAGCTCGATCATCCGCTCGTCGACGGCGCGCTGGTCGTCGGCGTCCAGGCCCTGCACGGCCTCGGCGAGCTCGCCGTTGACGTTGCCGACGGCACGGCTGACGCCCTTGCCGCCCCACTCGCCCGCGCCGTCGCGCAGCTCGAGCGCCTCGTGGACGCCGGTCGACGCGCCCGACGGCACGGCGGCGCGGCCGAACACGCCGGACTCGAGCCGTACGTCGACCTCCACCGTTGGGTTGCCGCGCGAGTCGAGGACCCACCGCCCGTGCACCTGCGCGATCGCCGTCATACACCTGCCTCCTTCGCGAGATCGAAGTAGCGATCCTGCTCGTCGAGCCCGAGCTCGGTCCAGCGCTCGCCCGCGTCGGCCGCGAGCTGCTCGGCGCGCTCGACCCGCGCGACGAAGCGCCGGCTCATCGCCCGCAGCGCGAGTTCGGGGTCGACGTTCAGCCGCCGCGAGACGTTGACCGCGGCGAAGAGGACGTCGCCGAGCTCCTCGAGGACATGCGCGTCGGGCTCGGTCTCCGGCGCGGGCTCGCCGCCTGCCTCGGCGATGGCCTCCTTTAACTCACGAACCTCGTCGTCGAGGTCGGCGAGGGCTGCGTCGACGTCGGGATACTCGAACCCGACGGCCCGCGCCCGGCGCTGCACCTTGCGCGCGAAGAGCAGCGACGGGAGCGACTCGGGCACGTCGTGGAAGACGCCTTCGCGCTCCTCCTGCTCGCGCTTGATCCGCTCCCAGTTCTCGCGCACCCGGCCGGCCGTCCGCGCCTCGGCGTCGCCGAACACGTGCGGGTGCCGCCGCACGAGCTTCTCGTGCACCGCACGCGCGACGGCCTCGAGGTCGCCCGCGCCCTGCTCCCGGAGCAGGAGCGCGAGGAAGTAGACCTGAAAGAGCAGGTCGCCGAGCTCGTCGAGCAGCTTCGGCGAGTCGTTCGCGAGCGCGGCGTCCGCGACCTCGTACGCCTCCTCGACCGTGTGGGGGACGATCGTCCCGACCGTCTGCTCACGGTCCCAGGGACAGTCCCTGCGCAGCCGCTCGGTCAGCTCCTGCAGCTCGAGCAGCGCGTCGGCTAACGCCAAAGCTCTAGCCGGTGGTGACGCCAGTCGTCGTCGACGACTGCTTGCACGGGTCCTGGCCCGGCGGCGGCGCGTACCCCTTGGCGTAGCCGATTGTCTTGCAGTAGTGCTTCTTCATGCTGTTCAACCAGTCGTTCATCTTCGTCTGCTTGTCCTGAGACAGGAGCTGCTGCCGGATCGCCTCCTTGACCTGCGAGAGCGGCGTCGGCTTGGCGGGCGTGCCGGGCTTGACCGGCCCGAGCGCCTCGATGATGTGCCAGCCGAACTGCGAGTGCACCGGCTTCGAGATGACGTCGGTCTTGATCGTGAAGGCAACGTCCTCGAACGGCTTCACGAGGCGGCCCTTGACCGCGGTGCCCGGCGGCAGCCGGCCGCCGTTCTGGGCCGAGGAGGTGTCGGTCGAGTACTTCTTCGCGAGCGCCGCGAACTTGCCCGGGTTCTTCTGCAGCTGCGCGTAGAGCTTGTCCGCCTGCGCCTTCGTCTTGACGAGGATGTGGCGCACGTCGCGGCTCGGCGGCTGCGCCGGCGTCTCGTACTGCTTCTTGTTCTTGTCGTAGTAGGACTGGATGTCGCTGTCGCTGACCTTGACGCCGCTCGTGACCTGGTTGAAGACCTTCTCGCGGATCAACTGCTGCTTGATCCCTGAGCGGACCTGCTCGTCCGTGAAGCCCTGCTGCTTCAGCGCCGCCTGGTAGCGCTTGTCCATCTGCGCCTGCGTCGCCTGCTTCTGGCCCGCCGGGTTGCCGTAGTACTGCTTCTTGATCTGCTCGAGGCGTGCGTTGACGTCCTTGTCGCTGACGCTGACGCCGAGCTTCTTCGCCTCCTGCTCGTACTCGCTGCTCTGGATGAGGAACTGCGTGGCGTTCGTCTTCAGGTTCGCGAGGTCGACCGAGCCGGGCGCGGGGAACTTCCGCTTCGTCGCCTTGAAGTTGTTCTTCGTCTGGTCGATCAGCGCGTTCCACTCGGCCTGCGTGATGTGGCCGTCGCCGACGACCGCGACATCGTCGCTCGAGACGCTCTGCGCTCCGCCGCCGCCACAGGCGGCCACGAGCAGCACAAACGCCGCACAAACCCCGATAATCCCGATCCGTCTCATGGAAAAAGCGCCAGCAGCAGGGATTTTGCTCACGCTGCCCGGCGCGCGCCCACTATAGCATCGACTAACTGAACGGCTCCTAAGAATTCATCGGATCTAAACGAAACCTCCCGCCGGGCCGACGTGTAAACCGCAGTCGCGAGCTCGGAACGGAGGGCGCGCAGCTCGGCCGAGCCGAGGAGCAGTGGCCCGACGGTCGTCCGGCCGCCGCGGAAGACGAGGTAGTCGGCGCCGAGCTGCGCCAGCTTCAGCTTGGCCTCCTGGATCGAGAACAGGTTCTCGACCGGCTCGGGCAGCGGACCGTACCGGTCCTCTGTCGCCGCGCGCAGCTCGCGAAGCTCGTCCTCCGTCTCGGTCAGCGCGAGCCGCCGGTGGAGGTCGATCTTCAACGCCTCGGCCTCGATGTACGGGGCGGGGACGTAGGCGTCGACGCTCGCCTCGACGCGGACCGGGCGCACCGCCGGGCGCCGCTCGCCGGAGAGCTCCGCGACGGCCTCGGCCAGCAGCTCGACGTAGAGCTCGAAGCCGAGCGCCGCCACGTGGCCCGACTGCTCCGCGCCGAGGAGGTCGCCCGCGCCGCGGATCTCGAGGTCCCGCATCGCGATTGCGAACCCGGCGCCGAGCTCGGTGTGGTCGGCGAGCGTCGCGAGCCGCGCCCGCGCCTCCGGCGTCAGCTCCCGCGAGTCGGGATAGAGCAGGTAGGCGTGGGCGAGGACGTCCGAGCGGCCGACGCGCCCGCGGATCTGGTAGAGCTGGGCCAGCCCGAGCGCGTCCGCGCGCTCGACGATCAACGTGTTGGCCTGCGGGATGTCGAGCCCGGACTCGATGATCGTCGTCGAGACGAGCACGTCCGCGTCGCCGCGCAGGAAGGCGTGCATCTTCTCCTCGAGCTCGCGCTCGCGCATCTGGCCGTGCGCGACGAGCACGCGCAGCGACGGACAGAGCTGGGCGATCTTCTCGGCCGCCTCCTCGATCGTCTCGACGCGGTTATGGAGGTAGAAGCTCTGGCCCTCGCGCGCGTGCTCCCGCTCGAGCGCCTGCTTGATGAGCTCGTCGTCGTACTCGCCGACGTACGTGCGGATCGGGCGCCGGCCCTCGGGCGGCGTCTCGATCACGGAGATGTCGCGCAGCCCGGAGAGCGACATGTGCAGCGTGCGCGGGATCGGCGTCGCGCTCAGCGAGAGCACGTCGACCTCGAGCCGCAGCGCGCGCAGGAGCTCCTTCTGGGCCACCCCGAAGCGCTGCTCCTCGTCGACGATCACGAGCCCGAGCTCCTTCGGGATCACGTCGCGGCTCAGCACGCGGTGCGTGCCGATCAGGACGTCGACCTTGCCGGCGGTGAAGTCGGCGACGACCTGCTTCTGCTCCTTCGGGCTGCGGAAGCGAGAGATCATCTCGACGCGCACCGGGAAGTCGCGGTAGCGCTCGCGGAACGTGTTCCAGTGCTGCTCGGCGAGCACGGTCGTCGGCACGAGCATCAGCGTCTGCTTGCTGTTGACCGCGACCGCGAAGGCCGCGCGCACGGCGACCTCGGTCTTGCCGAAGCCGACGTCGCCGCAGACGAGCCGGTCCATCGGGCGCGGCGTCTCGAGGTCCTCCTTGACGGCCTCGATCGCCGTGCGCTGGTCCCCGGTCTCGCGGTACGGGAACTCGGCCTCGAGTCGTTCGAACCACTCGTTCTCGAGCTCGTAGGCGACCCCCGGCGCCTGCTGGCGGCGCGCGTACAGCGCGAGCAGCTCGCCCGCGAGCTCGCGGAGGCTCGTGCGGGCGCGGCTCTTCAGGTTCTGCCAGGCCTTGCCCCCGAGCTTGCTCAGCGCGGGCGCGGACGCGTCGGCCCCGATGTACTTCGAGACCTTCCCGATCTGCTCGTGCGGGACGTAGAGCCGGTCGTCGCCGCGGAAGCCGAGGAAGAGGTAGTCGCGCGTGACGCTCGCGACCGTCTTCGTCTCGAAGCCGAGCAGCTTGCCGATGCCGTGGTCCTCGTGGACGACGAAGTCGCCGGTGCGCAGGTCGGCGAAGCTCTGCAGCGCGCGACCGGGCGGGGCGGCGCGCGTGCGGGCGCGCTTGCGGAAGACCTGCGTGTCCGGGAGCAGCACGAGCCCGAGGTCGCGCCAGACGAAGCCACGGCGCGCCGGAGAGACGGCGAACAGCAGCTCGGGCTCGTCCGGGAACCGCTCGCCCGGCTCGAGCAGCCGCGCCTCGACGCGGCGGAGCAGGTTCATCGTGCGGAGCGCTTCGCCGCGGTGCGGGAACGCGACGACGACCCGATTGCCGGCGCGCACGAACGCGGCGAGCTCGTTCTCGGCCTCGGCCAGCCCGCGTGCGGCGATCGCCGGCCGCTGCGCCTCGAACGAGTGCGCCTGCCCGCGCGGAAACGGCTCCAGCTCGGCGGCGTTGGCGAGGTCGAGCTCGACGTCGTGCTCGGCCACCGCCTCGCGTACCTCGTCCGGCTCCCACACGAGGTCGGGCGGGCGGTCGAGCGCCGGCACGAGGTCGTCCGGAACCTCCGGGGACTGTCCCTGGGACTCGTCCGGAAGGGACGGCTCGACCAGATCGAGGCGTCGCTCGGCCGCCGGGTAGACGACCGCGCCGTCGATCTCGTGCAGGGCACGCTGCGTAAAGGCAGAGAACGCGCGCACGGCTTCGATCTCGTCGCCGAACAGCTCCACGCGCAGCGGCTCGCGACCGGTCGTCGGGAAGACGTCGATCAGCCCGCCACGGACGGCGAACTGGCCGCGCTCCTGCACCCGGTCGACGCGCTCGTAGCCGGCGAGGGCGAGCTGCTCGGCGAGTGCCTCGAGGCCCGGCGCATCGCCCGCTGCAAGCGCGATCGGCGCGGGGCGCGCGTCGGCCGGCGGCAGCCGCTCCGCGAGGGCGGCCGCCGACGCGCAGACGAGCCCGCCCGCGTCCAGCACCTCCAGCGCCCGCGCCCGCTCGCCGACGAGGTGCGGCGGCGGCTCGAGTCCGGAGCCCCAGCGGACGCCGCGGCTCGGGAGCAGTGCGACACCGTCCTCGCCGAGGAACCAGCGCGCTCCCTCGGCCGCGTCCCGGGCGTCGGCGTCGTCCGGGAGCACCACGACGAGTGCCCGTCCGAGCTGCTCGTGCAGCGCCGCGAGCAGCAGCGGGAGCGCCGGCTCCGAGACCCGAGCGGGCGCAGGCAGCGCATCGACGTACGCGGCCAGCCGCTCGTCCGCGAGCAGCTGCTCGACGAGCGGGTGGAGCACGGGTCGTGAGGTCTCGCGCAGGTCCATGACGAACGACGGAACTCCGGGTTCCGCCCGTCAATCGTAGCCCTCGTGCGATGATCGCCAGGCGTGGCGAGGATCGGAATCGGGGTGTGTGCGGCTGTTCTGCTTCTGCCGGTGCTCGCGGGCTGCGGCGGCGGCGGAACGCACGCGGTCAAGCCGGCCGAGCGCCACCTCGTCTACCTGGCGGGCGACGACCCGGCGCACGCCACCGTCTGGATTGCGAATGTCGACGGCTCGCAGGCGCGCCGGCTCGGCAAGGGATCGGCGGCCGCGCTGTCGGCGGACGGCCTGACGATCGCGGTTCAGCGTCCGGACGGCATCTACCTGCTCTCCGCGAACGGTCGGCATGCGCACCGGCTCACCACCACGAAGCACCTCCACCCGCAAGGCTGGTCGCCGGACGGCAAGTCCCTCATCGCCTCCCGGTCGGCGCCGCTGTCCGTGCTCGAGCTCGACGCGATCGACACGGCCACCGGCAAGGCCCGGGTGATCGCGAGTGGCTCCGTTTACGGGTTCAGCTTCTCGCCCGACGGCGACAAGCTCGCGTACTCGAGCGCGCCGGTGGCGACCGGCCAGGGGCTCTGCGGCGACCAGACCGATATCTACGTGACCAATGTCTCCGGCGGCAAGGCGACCCGGCTCACGCACGACGGCGTCAGCGCCTTCCCCGTCTGGGGGCCGGCCGGAATCGCCTTCGCTCGGTTCCCCGACGACATCGACCCCCAGGCAGCGTGCTCGGCGCCCGGCATCTGGACGATGAAGGACGACGGCTCCGACGCGAGGCCCGTGATCGACCGCGCGCCGCTGCTCCTCTCGGAGGACGGCCTGTTCGGGCTAGAGCCGCTGGCCTGGCTCGACGACTCGCACATCCTCGCCGGCATCCGGACGAACTCCGGGACGCTTGGCACCGTCGTGAACGTCCGGACCCGGAAGCTGCGCGCGATTCGCGACTTCGCCGAGACGGTTTCGAGCGACGGCCGCTACAGCGTCGGGGCCGGCGGCGACGGCCAGCTCGTGCACCTATCGATCGTGCGGCTCTCGGACCTGCACCGCGTCTTCCGCAAGGTCAGCGCCTGCTGCCCTAGCTGGAACCGCTAGGTAGGCCGGGCTTCCCGGAACGACGCCGAGGTCCTCCGGCCGCGCTGCTCGCCCCGACGCTGCGTCCTCAGTCGCATCCGTAGCCTCGGCTACGCACGTGAGACGTCCCGGAATCCCGCCTAGTTGAAGCGCTGCTGAGCGGCCTCGAGACCATCCGCAACGATCGTCTCGATCGCGTCCGCGGAGCGCGACACCAGCGCCTCCGCGTCGTCCTCGGGCGCGAACGGCGACAGCACCCAGTCGGCGACCGTGCGGGGGTCACCGCGGCCCGGGCGCCCCACGCCGATGCGCAGCCGCAGGAAGTCCTGTGAGCCGAGGTGCTGCGCGAGCGAGCGCAGGCCGTTGTGGCCGGCCAGCCCTCCCCCGCTCCGCGCCTGCAGGCGGCCCGAGTCGAGGTCGACGTCGTCGTGCACGACGAGCACCCGCTCCGGCTCGACCTTGAAGAAGCGCGCCGCCGCGCCGACCGAGCGGCCGGACTCGTTCATGTATGTCTCGGGCTTCAGCAGCGCGAGCTTCGCGCCGCCGGCGCGCACCTCCGCCAGCGAGCCCGAGAACTTCGAGCGCCACGACCCGCCGTGCCGCCGCGCCAGCTCGTCCAGTGCCAGCCAGCCCGCATTGTGGCGCGTCCGCTCGTACTCGCGGCCCGGGTTGCCGAGGCCCACGACCAGCAGGTCCAGCGTCGAGGCGTGCTCGCCCCGACGGAAGAGGCGCACGACCTAGCCTTCGGCTGTGCCGGGATCGCCGTCGCCGCCGGACGCGGCGTCCTCGGCGGTCTCCGGCGCGGCCTCGGCCGCACCTTCGGGCGCTTCCTCGCCCTCCGGCACCTCGGCGCCCTCGGGCAGCTCGCCCTCTTCGCCCTCGACGGCCTCTTCTTCCGGCTCGACGATGCGCGTCGGCATGGTCACCGTCGCGAGCACGGTCTCCTCGGGGTCGTCGAGGTACGCGACGCCTTCCTGCGCGCGCAGGTCGGCAAGGCGG
>DASSQG010000034.1:0-5485 GCA_035702625.1 Gaiellaceae bacterium
CCCTGGCCTCCGCTTCACCACGCGCGCCGGCCTCCAGGTGCTGATCGGCCAGGCGGCGGGGATCGTGATCGCCCTGCTCGTGGCGTTCTCGCTGATCGCGCTCGTCGTCGCCGGGACGATGCTCGCCGCGTCCGCGAACGCAGAAGTGCAGCGGCGGCTCGCAGGGCTCGGCCTGCTACGGGCGCTCGGCGCGTCGCCGGGCGCGGTCGTCGGCGCCGCGGTCGTCGAGGCGGTCGTCGTGGCGCTGCCCGCTGGAGCGCTCGGCGCGGTCGTCGGCTGGGCGCTCGTCGCGTCGCCGCTCGACCGGCTGCTCGGGAGCCTGAGCCAGCTCGGGCCGGGAGCGTCCGTCGCGCCGCTGCTGGTCGCGGTGGTCGCCGGACTCGTGGCGCTGGTGGCGCTCGCGTCGGCGTGGCCCGCGTGGCGCGCGACCCGCGGCTCCGCCGGCGCGGTGCTCCGGCGCGGCGACGTGACGGGCTCCGCGCGGCGGCTGCCGGGCGGCGGCGGGCCGGCGGGCCTCGGCCTGCGCATGGCGCTCGCTCGGCCGGCGCGAACCGCCGGCGGGATCGTCGTGCTCGGCTCGGCGGTCGTCGTGATCCTGCTGATCCTCGCGATCGCGTCGCTGCTCCTGCGGCTCGACCGCAACCCGGTCGCGGTGGGCAAGCGCTACCAGCTGACGGCGTCCGCGCCGGTGTCCGAGACGTCCCGGATCGCCCGGCTGCCCGGCGTCGAGGCCGCGGCGCCGCGCTACGAGCTCAACGCCGCCGACTCGTTCGACCTCGGCGAGCCGTTCACGCTGATCGCGTTCCCCGGCGACCACACACGCTTCGAGGCGCCTCCGCTCGCCGAAGGGCGGCGCCTGCGCGGACCGAGGGAGGCCGAGGTCGGCCTCGGGCTCGCCGAGGTGCTGAACCTGAGCCCCGGCACGACGCTCGCGGCGCAGCTGCCGAGCGGCCGGGAGGCCCGCTTCCGCGTCGTCGGCGTCGTCCGCGCCCTCGAGCGGCAGGGCCGCGTCGCGTACGTCCAGCCGCAGCAGCTGGGCGGCGAGGCGCCGTACGAGATCGCGATCCGGCTGAGTCCGTCGGGCTCGGCGGCGGCGGTGAAGCGCGCGCTCGGGCGGACCGGGGTGTTCGCGGCCGCGCCCTCACACGGCGTCACCGGCCAGTCGGTGCAGGGCTGGGCGTCGCGCTCGAGCGGCTTCATCGACCTGCTCGTCGCGCTGCTGCGGACGGTCGCGCTGATCGACGCGCTCGTCTGCCTGTACGCGATCGCGCAGCTGCTCGCGCTGACCGTGCAGGAGCGGCGCAGCGGGCTGGCCACGGTCCGTGCGCTCGGCGGCGGTTCGCGGCAGCTCGGGAGCATCGTCGCCTTCGCGGCCGCGCCCGTCGTGCTCGCGGCGATCGTCGTCGGCCTCGCGGCCGAGCGCTGGCTGGTCGGCCCCGCCGTCGCACACCTCGCCGCGAGCTACGTCTCGCTCTCGCTCGCGCCGTCGGCCACCGCCGTTGCCGTAACGGCCGCCGGCCTCGTCGCCGGGGCTGCGGTGACCGTGCTCTGGGCGACGAGGCTCGTCACGCGCGGACCGGTCGTCTCCTGGCTCAGAGAGGGCTAGGGCAGGTACAGACGCGCGTTGCCGTCGCCCGGCTTCCCGGCGAAACCCTGCACGCGGCCGCCCTGGAAGTCGAGGTACGAAAGCTGACGTGAGATCTCGCCGAGCTTGACGGACGGGTCGTGGTCGATCAGCCACGTCTGCAGGACGAGCTTGCCGTCGGCGGTCCGGTCGAGCTCGAACGCGCGCGCCTGCTGCGGGTAGTCGGCGAGTGACGAGGTACCGATCAGCCAGTAGTGGCCGCGCGGCCGGATCTCGTTCCGGTGCGTGTCGCCGTGCACCGCGGCCACGACGTGCGGGTCGCGGTCGAGCAGCGCAAGCGCCTGCGCGCCGCCCACCGCGGACGTCAACGGCGTGTGAGTGAACAGGACGACCGGCTTCGATCCCGCGGCCTGTAGCTCACGCGCGAGCCAGCGGAGCTGCGACGGCCGCACGAGGCCGCCCGAGCCGACGTCGCGGCGGATCGTGTCGAGCACGATCCCGCGCACCTTGCCGACGTCGAACGTGTAGTCGAGCAGCGGCCCGCTGCCGCCGTGGCCGCTCGCCCGACGCAGGGCCGCCAGCACCTCGGCCGCCGTTAGCTCGCGCCGCCGCGGGTCGGCCGCGACGAGCTTCGACGAGCCCGGCAGCCCGAAGCGCAGCAGCTGTGCGACGGCTCCCTGGCTCAGACGGAGGCCGCGCACGGCCTCGAGCGCCGCCGGGCTGAGCGCAATCAGCTTCCGGTCGCCCGTCGCGATCGCGTTCGTCTCCGCGGTCGGCGCGAGGTTCCCCTGGACGAGCAGGTCATGGTTCCCGACAACCGGGTACCACGGCGCCTTCAGGCCGGCTGCCTCGAACGGCCGCTCGGCCTGAGCCGGCAGCCCGGGATGCCGTGGCGGGTCGACGTCGGGCCGGTAGTAGTACGGATCCGGGTTCGAGGCGGCCTGCACGCCCTGGTAGCCGGGGCCGCCGCTGTTCGGGTCGACGCGGCCGCCCTTCAGGATCGCCAGCGCCTCGTCGAGCTCGTTCAGCTGGTCGTTGTCGATCAGGTCGCCGGTCTCGACCACGGCCTGTGGGTGGAGCGCGTTCAGCGAGCGCACGGTCGCGTCGAGCACCTGGCCGCTCAGGGCTTCTTGCGGCCGGAACGCCGACGTGAACGGCGCGCCACGGCGGTCGAGCACCTCGAGCCGTGCCGGCGACTCCTCGTCGACGACGTGCGCGTCCGTCAGCTGCGCGAACAGCGCGAGCCGCTGGACCGGCTTCGACGCGGGCGCGAGCTCCGTGCGGTCGACGAACGGCTCGCCGCCCGAGCGCTCGAGTACGCCGTCGCCGTTGCGGTCGCGGAAGGTCGCGTGCAGCGTCGAGCCGGGCGCCCCGCCGCCGCAGCCCGCGAGCACCAGCACGGCCAGCAGCGCGAGAACCGTTCGACCCACCTGCGAATGGTGCCCGAGGCAACGGGGGCGGCCGCCCAGCCGCCCCCGCCTGTGCCCACCAGCCTCTCGTTACTCGTACTGGAGCGCGGAGAGGACATCGAGCCGCGACGCGCGCCGGGCCGGCGCGACGGCGGCGAGGATC
Organism: Gaiellaceae bacterium; assembly: GCA_035702625.1. Lineage (GTDB taxonomy): Bacteria > Actinomycetota > Thermoleophilia > Gaiellales > Gaiellaceae > AC-32. The sequence goes on from DASSQG010000034.1 coordinate 3,158, forward strand.
CCGGCGACGATCGCGGTCACCGTGAACGCGACGATCGAGCCGACCGGGAAGGCGAACGAGACGCCGTACCTGCCGAGCGCGTGCGTCACCGCGGCCGCGAGCAGGATCCCGAGCGGGAGCCCGAGCGCGGCGCCGATCAGCGCCGTGATCACGCTCTCGTGCCGCACCATCCGGCGCGCCTGGCGGCGAGTCAGCCCGATCGCTCGCAGCATCCCGAGTTCGCGCGTCCGCTCGAACACGGAGAGGACGAGCGTGTTCACCATCCCGAACAGGCTCACGATCACCGACAGGGCGAGCAGCACGTAGAGCAGGTTCGTCATCGTCGAGATGAACGACGACTGGCTCTTGACGTACTCGTCCTCGGTCTGGATCTTCGTGTCCGGGAATGCGGCGAGCGCGCGCTGGAGCGCCGGCCGCGAGATGTTCCCGTCGAGCAGCGTCAGCTGGTTCGAGGGCCGGGCGAAGGTGCGGTCGAACGCGTGCTGCGAGATGACGACCCCACCGAGCACCTCGTAGATTTGCGGCGGCTGGAAGACGCCGACGACCTTCAGCGCGAGCGGCTTGCCGGACGGCGTCCGCAACGTGAACGCGTCGCCGACGTGCAGGTCGTGCTTGCTCGCGAACGAGTGCTTGACGAGCGCGCCGTGGTCGCCGACCTTGGCCAGCGTCGCGTCGGAGGCGCCGTCGCGCCAGTCGAAGCGGTAGAAGCCGGCGATCGTCCTCGGGTCGACGCCGTTGACGGTCGCGTTGGCGTCGCGGACGCGACCCCGGTCGGCGCGGATGCTCGTCGAGCCGGTGATGCCCGGCGTCCCCTCGGCGGCCTTGCCCGCCGCGGCGGTGAACGCCGACCAGCCGTTCTTCGAGCCGACAACCCAGTCCGCGGCCACCTGCTGTCGCACCGCGCGGTCGACCGAGCCGTGGACGCCTTTGGCGAGGACGGCCACGAACGAGACGAGCGCAAGCCCGATCATCAGCGCGGCCGCCGTGGACGCGGTGCGCGCCGGGTTGCGGACGGCGTTGCTCGAGGCCAGCTGCCCCGCCGATCCGCCGACGCGCCGGGCCGGGAAGCCGACGAGCCTCGCGAGGGTCTCCACGAGCGCCGGCGCGAAGCCGGCGACGCCGAGCAGCCCGACGAGTGTCCCGCCGGCGAGCGCGAGCAGCGCCGTGCCGGAGCCGAGATTCCCTCCGAGGGTCGCGTAGCCGATCAGGGCCATCGCGACCGCGAACAGCGCCACGCCCGCGATCGGCCCGACCCGCCGGCGCCGCCCGATCACCGCGCCCTCGCGGACGGCGGCGATCGGCGGCACCCGCGTCGCCCGCAGAGCCGGCCAGAGCCCTGCGAGCAAGGTGACGAGCACGCCCAGCAGGAGCGCGACGACGAAGGTGCGCGTCGCGTAGACGGGCGAGCTCTGGGGGAGGGACAAGCCGAGCGCGTCGAACAGCGCGGTCAGACCCCGCGCGAGGCCGATGCCGACGCCGATGCCGATCACCGACGCGAGCAGGCCCAGCGCAGCCGACTCGAGCACGACCGTGCGCAGCACCTGGCGCCTGGAGGCGCCGAGCGTGCGGAGCGTCGCGAGCTCGCGCGTCCGCTGGGCGACCGTGATCGAAAGGGTGTTGAAGATCACGAACGCCCCGACGAAGAGCGCGATCCCGCCGAAGCCCAGCAGGAAGCCGCGGATGAACGAGAGGAACGTGTCGATGTTCTTCTTGTCCGCCTGCGCTTGCTGGTCGGCCGTCTTCACCTGGACGTTCCCGGGGACGACCTGCTGGATCCTGTCGACGAGCGCCTGCCGTGACACGCCCGGCTTCGCGGCGACCGAGATCGCCGTGAAGCCGCGCAGTTCGAGCAGCCGCTGCGCGGTCGGGATCGTGAAGACCGCGATCGTCGCCCCGCCGAGCGAGTCGACGTCGCCGTACTTCGCGATCCCGGTGATGCGGAAGCGCTCCGCGGGCCCCTTCGCGGCCGCGCCGATCGAGTCGCCGACCGCGTAGTGGTGCTTCTTGGCCGTGTTCGAGTCGATCACGACGTCGTGCGGCCCGGCGGCCCAGCTGCCGGCGACGAGGTGCAGCGGATTGAAGCGCGGCTGCGACGGGTCGATCCCGAAGCCGAAGGTCGGGTTCCCGTTCGCCTGGATCGCCTTGCCGTTCCGGTCGATCAGCTTCGTGTTGGTGGTGTCGTTGTTGAGGTCGACGATCGACCCCGCCGCCGCCCGGACCTCGGGCAGACGACGGATCCGGACGAGCAGCGAGGTCGAGACGGTGCCGTTGCCGCTGTTCGAGTAGTCGACCAGCGACTTCTTGCTCACGACCGCGTCGGTGTTGCGG
>DASSQG010000035.1:0-8467 GCA_035702625.1 Gaiellaceae bacterium
GCGGTCGCCCGCCACGGGGGGGCCACGCTCGGCTCGAAGTGGGACTTCATCGGTCCCGACACGCTCGACGTCGACCGCCTCGGCACCCAGTCCTTCATCAAGCCGACCCAGTGGTCGGGCCGTGTGACGGCGCTCACCGTCGACCCGAAGTGCAAGCCGCAGGAGTGCACGCTCTACGTCGGCGCGGCCGGCGGCGGCGTCTGGCGGACGACGAACGCGCTTGCTCCCAACCCGAACTGGAAGCAGATCTCGGACGGGATCCCGACGAACGCGATCGGCTCGATCGCCGTCGACCCGAACGACCCGACCGGCAAGACGATCTACGTCGGCACCGGCGAGGGCAACGCGAGTGGTGACAGCGAGGCCGGCCTCGGTCTCTACAAGACGACCGACGGCGGCTCGCACTGGTCGCTCGTTCCGGGCTCGTTCGCAGCCGCGAACCTCCGCTCGATCACGTGGGTCGCGGTCCAGCCGGGGAACGCGCAGCACATCCTGTTCAGCACGCGCTCGGGTACGCGGGGCGAGGCCTCCAACTCCACGAGCCTCACCGCCGGCCCCGCGCCGCCCATCGGCGTCTACAACTCGACCGACGGCGGCGCGACGTTCACGCAGACGCTGAACGGCTCCGTCAACGAGGTCAAGTTTGACCCGGGCGACCCGAACACCGTGTACGCGACGCTCGCGGGCACCGCAGCCGGCGGCCTGATGCGTTCGACCACCGGCGGTGCCGGCGGCTGGACGCCGATCTTCCAGGAGAACCGCAGCCGCTTCTCCTTCGCCGCGGTCTCCCTGCCGAACGGCAAGACCCGCATCTACCTCGGCGACGCGACCTCGGGCGCCACGGGCGCGCAGGTCTACCGGATCGACGACGCGAGCCAGCCGGCCTCGACGCTGACCGCGTCGAACAACGCCGCTTGGACGCGCCTTTCGAATCCGAACGACGGCACGCCGGGCTTCCCGGTCTACAACTACTGCGCCTCGGCGTTCGGCTCGCAGTGCTCGTACGACATGTTCGTCATGTCGCCGCCCGACCGCCCCGACATGGTCGTCGTCGGCGGGCTGATGCAGTACTCGGAGTTGAAGCCGTACGTCGAGCAGGTGCCACCCAGCCAGGTCGTCGGCCAGCGGTCGAACGGCCGGGCCGTCCTCATGTCGAGCGACTCCGGCGTGCACTGGACCGACATGACCGGTGACGTCGGCGGCGAGTCGATGCACCCGGACCAGCACGCGCTCGCGTTCGTTCCGGGCAATCCGGATCAGTTCTTCGTCGGCTCCGACGGCGGCGTGATCCGGACGAGCGGCAAGTACGCCGATGCGTCGAGCCAGTGCGACACGCGGGCGCTTCCGCTCACGGGACAGAACCTCGCCGACTGCCACGCGTGGCTCAGCAAGATCCCGACCGAGCTGAAGGTCATGAACGCGGGGCTCGGAGACCTCCAGATGTACCAGATGTCCGTCAGCCCGTACACGCCCGACACGGCGATGGCCGGCCTGCAGGACAACGGGACGGTCTCGTACACCGGCTCGACGCGGTGGTACCTGCCGCTCACCGGCGACGGGTGCGACAACGGCTTCGACGCCACCGACCCGCACTTCCGCTTCCACGAGTACACGAACGGCGTCATCGACGTGAACTACAACGACGCCGATCCGACCTCGTGGCTCTGGGTGAACGACTTCTTCTACCTCACCCCGCCGGAGCCGACGCGCTTCTGCGCGCCGATGCTCTCCGACACGGTGCAGACGAAGACGATCTTCCTCGGCGCCCAGAGCGTCTGGCGGACGACGGACGGCGGCGGCGACCGCTCGTTCCTCGAGCAGCACTGCAACACCGCGGTCGGCGAGGAGCCGAGCGACCTGCTCTACACCGGCGCCTGCGGTACCGCGGCCGACTGGCCGAGGCTCGGCACGGTGACGCTGACCGGCACCGCCTTCGGGACGACGAAGACCGGCAGCACCATCTCGGCGCTTGCTCGCGCCCGGGACGGCGGGACGATGTGGGCCGGCACCGGTGCCGGACGCGTCCTCGTCTCGAGGAACGTCCTCGCCGCACCGGCGAGTGTCACGTTCACGCGTGTCGACACGACGAGCCAGCCCAACCGGGCCATGTCGTCGATCTTCGTCGACCCGACGAACGCCAACCACGCGATCGTCACGTTCTCGGGGTACAACTCGAACACCCCGACGACGCCGGGTCACGTGTTCGACGTGGTGTTCGATCCGACGTCCGGCACCGCAACGTGGACGGACATCTCGTACGACCTCGGCGACCAGCCGATCAACGACGCCGTCCTCGACGCGGCGACCGGTGACGTCTACGTGTCGACCGACTTCGGCGTCGACCGCCTCCAGAACGGGACGACCACCTGGGTCCAGGCCGCCGACGGCCTGCCCCCGGCTGCCGTCTCGGGGCTCACGATCGCCAACGGCAAGAACGGCGACCGCCTGATCTACGCGGCGACGCACGGTCGCAGCGGCTACCGGCTGCGGCTGAAGTAGCGGGAAACGCACCACCCGTACAGAGAGGCCCCGGCAACGGGGCCTCTCTGTACGCTCTGCCGCCGTGGGCGTGGCGGTGCGGGACGGGCGCGAGGGGGACTTCGCGCGCCTGCGCGAGATCGCGGTCGACGCGAAGGCGCACTGGGGCTATGACTGCGCGCTCGTCGAGGACTGGGCGCTGCGCGGGGATTTCGAGCCCGAGAGCCTGCGCGCCCGGCTCGTGTACGTCGCCGAGGCCGACGGCGAGCCGGTGGGCTGGGCGGCGTTGATCGCGAGCGGCGAGGTCGGCTGGCTCGAGGACCTGTGGGTCGAGCCCGCGTGGATCGGGCGCGGGGTCGGGCGGCAGCTGTTCGAGCACGTCGCCGACCGCGCGCGGGAGCTCGGCGCGCGCCGCCTCGAATGGGAGGCCGAGCCGAACGCCAAGGGCTTCTACGAGCGCATGGGCGCGACGTACGTCCGCGACAGCGAGGTGACGGAATGGGGGCGCGTCTTGGACGTCCTCGGCGTCGAGCTCTGACACTGGCCGCGTGCGGCGGCCTGCTCGTCGGAGCCGGCGGGGCTTCGCCCGCGCACTCGCCGGCGCCGACCCTCGCGCAGCTGGTGGGCCAGAAGCTCGTCGTCACGATGAGCGGCTCCGCTCCGTCGCAGTCGCTGCTGGCCCGCGCTCGCCGCGGCGAGATCGGCGGCGTGATCGTCCACGGGTTCAACTTCTCGACGGCGGCGCAGCTGCAGTCGATCACGCGGCAGCTCCACGCTGCGGCCGCCGCCGGTGGCCAGCCGCGGCTCCTCGTCGCGGTCGACCAGGAGGGCGGCGCGGTGAAGACCGTGCCGTGGATCCCGCCGAACGTGGCGCCACCGCAGACGGGCTCAGCCAACGTTGCGGCCGAGCAGGGCCGTCGCACCGGGTCGGCTTTGCGCGCCCTCGGCGTCGACGTCGACTTCGCGCCCGTCGCCGACGTGCCCTCGTCGCGGGCGTCGTTCCTCTACCGGCAGGGCCGGACCTGGTCGTTCGCCGCCGTCGCGACGGCCCGCCTCGCCGGCGCCTTTGCGCTCGGTCTCGACCAGGCGCGCGAGCTCGCCACGATGAAGCACTTCCCCGGCCTCGGCTTTGCGCCCGTGAACACGGACTACGCGGTCGTCCGCATCCGCGCCTCGAGAGCGCGGCTCGCACCCGAGCTGGCGCCCTACCGGCAAGCGGTCGCGCAGCACGTGCCGCTGGTGATGCTCTCGAACGCGATCTACGACGCCTACGACCGGGTCAACGCGGCCGGCTGGTCGCGCGCGATCTCGACGCGGCTCCTGCGCAGGCAGCTCGGCTTCCGGGGCGTGAGCATCACCGACTCCCTCGACGGTGCGGCGCACGCGCGCGGAATCGCGCCGAATGGGCTCGCGATCGGCGCAGCGAACGCCGGCACCGACCTCCTCCTGGTCACCGGCGGCGAGGCCGCGAGCCGCAGCGTCTTCACGTCGCTCCTCCGCGCCGCACAGGCCGGGCGGGTGCACCGCTCCAGCCTGGAGGCGTCGTACCGGAGGATCCTGGCGCTGAAGTCGAGGCTGGGCGGGGCCCGCCAGCCACGGGCCCCGCTCGGGTAGCGCCTCGTCAGCCCTCGCTGGCGGCGCGAGCGCTTTCTTCGTGAGGTCCAGGTGTGCTCGCGCACGTCGTGCCGCTTGCGGGAGCGCGCGCCAGCGGGGAGGATCGGCGCATGTCCGACGCCGCAGCGGACCGCCGGCGGCCGCCCCGGGAGGCGGACGTGATCCTCGACGTCGAGTTCGAGGACGGCCTGCTGTTCCTCGTGCTCCTCAACGCCGGCCTCAGCCCGGCCCACGCGGTGCGCGTCCGCTTCGGCGGCCCGCTGCGCGGCCTCGGCGGCGACAAGCGTGTCGACCGGCTGCGGATCTTCCAGCGGCTCGAGCTGCTCCCGCCGCGGGGGCGGATCCGGATCTTTCTCGACCGCGCGGCGCTCCTCTTCGCGCGGAACGAGCCGACCGAGCTCGAGGCGCGGATCTCCTGGCGCACCGACGACGGCGAGCGGCGTTCGCGCACAGTCCGCCACGATCTCGACGCCTACCGCGACTTCCCCTACCTGGAGGTGCCACGCGATGCCCCAGCGCCGTGACCCGTACCTGAACTTCAACTTTCGCGTCGAGATCGACAACGTCGCCATCGCCGGCTTCACCGAGGCCGACCTGCCCGCGGGCCGGATCGAGGCCGTCGCCTACCGCGAGGGGACGGACAAGGCCTCGGCCGCGCGTCTGCTCCCGGGACGCGTCCGGTGGGACCCCGTCGTCCTGCGGCGCGGGTTCACGGGCGACCCGGCGCTCTTCGCCTGGTGGAGCGAGGTCCTGCAGGGGGACGTGAGTCGCCGCGACGTCGTAATCGTCCTCCTGGACGAGCAGCGGACCGAGGTGGCGCGGTGGGTCGTCCGCGACGCGTGGCCGCAGAAGTGGGACGGCCCCGACCTGCGTGGCCTCGGCAACGACGTGGCGATCGAGACGCTCGAGCTGGCCCACGAGGGCGTCGAGCTCGTCGAGTGAGCAAGACTCAAGGGTTGCGGTGCCCGTCGCCTGCGTTTCGGCAGACCGGCTGCGCTGCGATGTGATCGTCGACCTCGACGAGGCCGGGGCCGCGGACGTCTCGGCCTTCGGCGTGCTCCGTCGCTTCGCGGCGAGGCTGCGCCGGCAGGGACCGAGCTGACCGCCGGCTCTAGCTCCTGCGGTTCTGGCCGAGCCAGGCGTCGAGCTCGCGCCGGCTGAAGAAGAGGCGCCCCTCGACCTTGCTGTGCGGCACCTGGTGCAGGTGCTGCCTCAGCCAGCGCACCGAGACGCGCATGTACTCGGCCGCCTCGGCGGTCGTCATCCACGGCGACGGCTCGCTCAGCTGAAGCCGCTCGGCGAGCGCCGCAGCCAGCGCGTCGAGGTCTGAGGAGGGGGTCTGGATCTGCATCGGTTGTGTTGCCATTGGAGCTCCCTTCGTTTCCGCGGTTGTCGCTGCGTCGTGCTGCTACGCGGCGACGGGCGGAGCGCGGCCGGCCTGGCTCGAGGCCAGCACCGGGAGCCGGGCGGCCGAGGCCTCGAACGGCCAAGCGCCGGTCCGGGAACGACTGACACCGGTGCGCGCGGCTCGGCGCGCGACCGACCAGCCGAGGTGGTCGGCGGCGCGGAGCAGCGAGCGCGCGAGCCAGAGGGCGGCGGCGCCGACGGCGAGCTGGAGGCCGACGCCCGCGAGCACGGCCGGCTCGGCCGCGGTGAGCCAGCCCGCGTGGCCGTCGGAGACGACGTTCTCGACGTGCTCCTGAGCCAGGAACGCGACCGGCGGCACGGCGGTTAGCCGCCACGACGGCAGCGGGTGCGAGTCCGAGCGAGCCGACGCCACGGCGCGCCAGGCGAGTGCCGCGAGCGAGAGAGCGGCCAGGGCCGTGGCCGCCGCGGTGACGTCGAGCAGCCGGTGGCGGGGGTCGTCCGGATCGAACAGGCGGGCCGCGAGCGCGTGCCCGGCGGTCTCGCCGAGGAGCAAAATCGGCAGGGTCAGGAGCCAGGCGCGCCGCACGTTCACCCGCTCATGGTTGCACCTGGGAAAAGCTGCCGCAAATCACGTGTATTTGCGCGTCATTGCCGGGCGCCGGCCCGCTACGATCGCTAGACGCGCACAGATGCTCTCCCCTCCAAGAGAACATCACGCGCTGCGGCGAGCCGGGCTTTGGCCTGGCTCGCTGCGTTCTACGTGCCGAACGGCCGCACCGCGCCGACGAAGCCGAAGGCGTAGCCGGGCTCCGACAGCGACGAGATCTTGACCACGTCGCCCGTGTGCGGCGCCTGGATGAAGTCGCCGCCGCCGATGTACATGCCCTCGTGCTGCGGGCCGCGCGGGCTGGGCTCGAAGAAGACGAGGTCGCCCGGCTGCAGATCCCAGCGCGGCACGCGCGCGCCCTCGTAGAACTGCGAGCCCGTGTAGTGGGTCAGCTGGATGCCGAGCTGCGCGTAGACGTACATCGTCAGGCCCGAGCAGTCGAAGCCGGTGAGCGGGTCGGCGCCGCCCCAGACGTACGGGATGCCGAGGTACTGCATCGCGATGCGGACCGCCTTGGCGCCGATCGAGCCGTTCGAGGGCAGGTCGAGCAGCTGGTCGTCGAGGCCCGAGGCGCCCGTCTCGGCGGCGTGGCCGCCGACGCCGAGCGCGAACCACGAGAGCTGCGCGCTCTCGTGCGCGTGGTGCTGCGCAGGCAGCGCGGCGCGCGCGAGGCCGACCAGCACCTGCGAGCCGGGATCGAGGCCGAGTGACGAGTCGCCGGCGACCAGGCGCAGCCCGACGACGCCGCTGCCCTCACCGGGCACGACGGCTTCCTGCAGCACGACGAGGTAGCTGGCCGGGCCGAGCGGGACGAGCGAGTTCGGCGTCGCGGGTGCGGCCTTTCCGTTCACGGTCAGGCCGACGACCGCGGCTCCGCGCAGCCCGTGCGCCGGGACGAAGACGCGCTCGGCGTAGACGGCGCCGCCGGCGAGCGAGACGCCGCTCAGCGACACGCCCTTCGCGCTGCGCGTGGCGGAGTCGTAGCGCAGCGCCCAGCCGCCGTCGTCCGCCGACGCGTACGAGCCGACGCCCGCCTGTGCGACGAGATTCCCCTGCGCGTCTCGCACCTCGGCGATGCCGCCGAGGGCCGCGGGCGCGAACAGCAGCGACGCGAACGCGCCGACGACCGCGAGGAGGAGCCGCCGGTTCACGCGGGCATGGTTGCACAACGAGCAGGGAATTCACGGATGTCACCCGGCCGCCGCTCGATACGCTCGACCGCGTGATCGCGAAGCACGACGTGCTGATCCTCGGCGCCGGCCTTGCGGGCATGCGCGCTGCGATCGCGGCGCACGACGCGGGCGCCGACGTCGCGCTCGTCTCGAAGCTCCACCCGACCCGCAGCCACTCCGGTTCGGCCGAAGGCGGGATCAACGCGGCGCTCGGCAACTCGGCCGAGGACTCGCCCGAGTCGCACGCCTTCGACACGGTCAAGGGCTCCGACTACCTCGGCGACCAGGACGCGATCGAGGTCTTCGCCAACGAGGCGCCCGGCGACATCTACGAGCTCGAGCGCTGGGGCTGCATCTTCTCGCGCGACGAGCACGGGCGGATCGCGCAGCGCCCGTTCGGCGCTGCCGCGAGCCCGCGCGCGATCTACTCGGCCGACATCACCGGCCACGTGCTGCTGCACGTCTGCTACGAGCAGCTGCTCAAGCGCGACCTGAAGGTCTACGAGGAGTTCTACGGCTGGAAGCTGGTGATCGACGACGGCCGCTGCCAGGGCGTGATCGCGTGGAACCTGCTCGACGGCGGCCTGCAGACGATCGGCGCCAAGACGGTGATCATCGCGACGGGCGGCTCCGGCCGGCTCTACGCGGGCACGACGAACGCCTGGGCCTGCACCGGCGACGGCTCGGCGATGGCGCTCCACGCCGGTGTGCCGCTCAAGGACGTCGAGTTCATGCAGTTCCACCCGACGACGCTGTATCCGACCGGGATCCTGATCACGGAGGGCTGCCGCGGCGAGGGCGGGACGCTGCTCAACTCCGAAGGCGAGCGCTTCATGAAGCGCTACGCGCCGAACGCGATGGAGCTCGCCTCCCGCGACGTCGTCTCCCGCTCGGAGCAGACGGAGATCGACCAGGGCCGCGGCGTGAACGGCTCGGTGCTGCTCGACCTGCGGCACCTCGGCGCGGAGAAGATCATCGAGCGGCTGCCCGGAACGCGGGAGGTCTCGACGACGTACCTCGGCATCGACCCGATCCGCGAGCCGATCCCGGTCCGGCCGGGTGCGCACTACCACATGGGCGGCGTCGACACCGACCTCCACGGGCGGACGGAGATCGAGGGGCTTTTCGCCGCCGGCGAGGCGGCGTGCGTCTCGGTGCACGGCGCCAACCGGCTCGGCGGCAACTCGCTGATGGAGACGATCACCTTCGGCCGGCGCGCCGGCAACGC
>DASSQG010000036.1:0-11678 GCA_035702625.1 Gaiellaceae bacterium
GAGCCGCGTCTGCAAGGTCGTGAACGCGACCAGCATCGGGATCGAGACGACGTGCGAGCCGCCCGCGAGCAGCAGGCCGCCGACCCAGTACACCGCCGCCGGCATCACGGCGAAGCTCGTCTGGATCGACGCCATCACCCAACGGCCGGCCATGCGCTGGCGCACCTCGAGGTCGGCGAGCCGGCGCGAGTCGGACTCGAACCGATCGGCGAGCTCGTCGCCCCGCCCCATTGTCTTCCCGAGCAGGATCCCGGAGACCGAGAGCGACTCCTGGACGATGCTCGAGATGTCGGCGAGCGTCTCCTGCGTCGTCTTCGCGATCCGCCGCCGCTCGTTGCCGACGCGCCGGGTCAGCAGCGCGAACAGCGGGATCAGCGCGAACGCGAACAGCGCCAGCTGCCAGCTCAGCACGAGCATGCCGACCATCGTCGCGACGACCGTCGTCACGTTCGAGGCGATCGAGGTGGCCGTGTTCGTGACGACGTTCTGCACGCCGCCGATGTCGTTCGAGATGCGCGACTGCACCTCGCCGGTGCGGGTGCGCGTGAAGAACGCGAGCGACAGCCGCTGCAGGTGCCGGAAGACCGACGCGCGCAGGTCGTGCATCACGCGCTGGCCGACCTGGTTCGAGAGCAGCGTCTGAACCACGCCGAGGATCCCGGTCACGATCGCGATCACGATGATCCCGGCGGCGTTGAACGAGAGCATCCGCGTGTTGTTGGCGCCGATCGCCTCGAGCACGCGCTTGAGCAGGAACGCCGGCACGACGCCGAGCGCCGCCGAGACGACGATCAGCGTCAGGACGCCGCTCAGGCGCAGCTTGTAGGGCGCGAACAGACGGCCGATCCGGCGCAGGTTCGAGCGCCGCACGGCCGGGTCGGCCGGGCGGTCCGGCACTTCCGCCGGCCCGTGGAAGAACATTCCCATCCGGCTCAGGGTACGCCGACCGGCGGGAGTGACGGCTGGCGCCAGGTCAGACGACCGCGTTCTGGCGCGCAGCCTCCCGGAACCATTCGGCGCTGAGCTTGGGCGTCCGTTCGAGGGTCTCGAAGTCGACGTAGATCAGGCCGAAGCGGTTGCCGTAGCCCCAGATCCACTCGAAGTTGTCCTGCGCGCTCCAGAGGAAGTAGCCGTCGACGGGAACGCCCTCGGAGGTCGCGCGCTGCAGCTGGCCGAGGCAGGAGCGCAGGAACATCACGCGATCCGAGTCGTAGACGCGGCCGTCGTCGGCGACGACGTCCGAGGCGGCGCAGCCGTTCTCGGTGATGTAGATCGACGTCGCGCCCCAGATCGACTGCATGTGCCGCGGCGCCCAGTACATGACCTCGGGATCGAGGACGTGCCAGACGGACTGCATCTTCGGGTGCGAGGCGTTGACGGGAATCTCGCGGTAGCCGGGCGGCTCGTCCGACGGCTCCACGTACCAGCCGGGCTTGTAGACGTTGATGCCGACGAAGTCGAGCGGCGACGAGATCGTCTTCAGCTCCTCGTCCGTGAACGTCGGCGTGCCGCCGCCGGCCTCGGCCAGGTACGCGTCGGTGTAGCGGCCCTCGAGCATGACGGTCGTGAAGCCGGCGTTCCCGTCGCGCGTCGCCTTCTCCGCCGCCTCGACGTACTCGGGCGCGTCGATGACCGGCACGGCGACGCGGATGTTCTCCGCGAAGCCGACCTTCGTCTCCGCCGGCGCGCTCGCGCGGATCGCCTGCACGGCGAGCCCATGGCCGAGCACGGCGTGATGGCGGACCTGCTTGAGCTCGGCCGGGGACAGCGCCATCCCGGGAGCGCCGCCCATGTTCACCTTCTTGCCGCCGCCGACGTCGACCTCGATCTGCTGGTAGCCGCCTTCGACGAACGAGGCGAACTCGTTGATCGTGAAGTAGTGCCCGACGCTGTCGCCGAGCTGCTCGGCCACGTAGCCCGCGTAGTCCGCGAAGGCCTTCGCCGTCTCGGCCGAGCACCAGCCGTCGTACTTGTCCTGCAGCGCCTGGGGCAGGTCCCAGTGGTAGAGGGTCGCGAACGGCTCGATTCCCGCTCCGCGCAGCTCGTCGACGAGGCGCCGGTAGAAGTCGAGCCCCTTCTGGTTCGGCTCGCCGGTTCCCTCGGGGAAGATGCGCGGCCAGGCGATCGAGAACCTGTACGCAGTCGCGCCGATCTGGCTCATCAGCGCGACGTCTTCCTCATAGCGGTGGTAGTGGTCGTTCGCGACGTCGCCGTTCTCGTCGTTGTGGATCTTCCCCGGCGTGTGGGCGTACGTGTCCCAGATCGACTCGCCCTTGCCGTCCTCGTCCCAGGCGCCCTCGATCTGGTACGAGGACGTCGCGACGCCCCAGTAGAACCCGTCCGGAAACCGGCGCGCGACCGACGTCGGCGCCTCACTCGAGCTCGCGGTCATCTCACACCTCCCGTGCCAGCACATGAGCGCGCCAGCTTGTTCGCGCTGATACGTAGTCTCGCGTCGGCCGGCGCGGCGTGCCCTCACCCGGTCTGGTTGAAGCCGGACTAGCTGCTGCAGACCGCGACGGCGGTGACCGTCATCACGAAGCTGCCGCCGAGGTTCGCAGCCGCCACTCCGGTCGCAGCCCAGGACGTCGCGCTGGCCGGCTGGCTCGAGTTGAGCTGAACGCGGTCGGGGTGGGCGGTGTCGGAGTTCGACACGCTGCCGCCTCCGCCGAGCAGGACCTTCCCTGCAGGACAGGTCGCCGTCGCCGTCACCTGCGCGTCGATGCTGGTCGGAGCGATCGAGGACGCGGTGGCCGTGATCCGCTGCGAGCCGACCGGCCCGGTCGGGCCACGCGCGCCGGTCGTTCCCTTGGCGCCGGTCGCGCCCTTGGCACCCTGCGTGCCGGTCGGGCCGCGGGCGCCCGTCGGGCCTCTCGCTCCCTGGATGCCCTGCGCGCCGGTCGCACCCTTGGCGCCGGCCGGGCCGACCGGGCCTTGGCTGCCGGCAGGCCCCTGGACGCCCTGGATCCCCTGCGGCCCGGTCGCGCCGCGGGCTCCCGTCGGGCCGCGAGCGCCCGCGGGGCCCTGGACGCCCTGCGCGCCCGTACTGCCTCGCGCTCCGGTCGTGCCCTTCGCGCCGCTTGCACCCTTGGCGCCCGTCGGGCCCCGAGCACCGGTGACGCCGCGCGCCCCGGTCGCTCCGGTGGCACCCTTGGCGCCTGTCGGGCCGCGAGCGCCGGCGGGACCCTGAGCCCCCGTCGCTCCTAGCGCGCCGGTCGCGCCGCGGCTGCCCTGCGCTCCGGAGGGTCCGCGAGCGCCCGTCGTGCCTCTAGCTCCGGTCGTGCCCTTCGCGCCGGTTGCGCCCTTGGCGCCCGTCGCGCCCCGAGCGCCGGTGGCGCCAGGCGTCCCGGTCGCTCCGGAGGCACCCTTGGCACCTGTCGCCCCGCGAGCGCCGGCCGCTCCCTGAGCGCCCGTCGCACCTCCGCTGCCGGTGGAACCTCTGGCACCCGTCGCCCCGGTCGCCCCTCGGCCGCCGGTTGCTCCGGTGGCTCCCCGTCCGCCGGTTGCTCCTCGCGCTCCGGTCGCGCCCTTCCCGCCGGTCGCGCCGGTCGGCCCGCGCGCGCCGGCCGGACCTCGAGCCCCGGTCGCCCCTCGGGCTCCGGTTGCTCCGGTCGCCCCGCGTCCGCCGGTTGCTCCGGTCGCCCCCTTGGCGCCCGCGCCACCCTGCGCGCCCGTTGCCCCACGGGCGCCTGTGGCGCCGCGCGCTCCGGTCGCGCCGCGAGGCCCCTGGACGCCCTGAGCGCCGGTCACGCCTCGCGCGCCCGCCGCTCCGGCGGCACCTGTCGGTCCCTGTGGCCCGGTGGCGCCCTGGGGCCCGACCGGCCCGGCAGCACCCTGGGGCGGCTTGCCCAGCGGGATCGTGAACTGGCTGCCGCCATGGCAGGCCGCGGGGATGACGTTGAGGTCGCCTCGGCTCTCGCGCGACCCCTGCTTCTGGACGCACACGCGCAGCGTCGACTGCGCCGCCGGCGCAGCGGCGGCGACGGGCGGCCCGTACGTCCTCGCGGTCGCCGCCGTCAACGCGGAGACGAAGAAGCCCAATGCGACCGCAGCGCCCAGCAGGATGCGACCGAGGCGGCCGCGGCCGGGCACGCGCGTCAGGTTCCGTTTCCCCACCGATCCGGACTCCTCCAAGCAGAACGCGCCGCAGCGCTCTGAGCCTACTCCAGCGGCGTCCGGCTGTGAACTACGCCGGCGTCTCGAGGAACCTGATCAGGTCGCCGACGGTGTGATGTCGATGCTGGGGATGACGCAGCGGCAGGTTGTCGTTCACTCGGTAATGGTTCCTTCGCCCGTTCCGCGTCTTGGTCAGGTACCCGGCTCGCTCGAGGTCGGTGACGATCTGCGACGCCGTCCGCTCCGTTACTCCTACCACCTGCGCGATGTCGCGGAGGCGGACGCTCGGGTCGGCGCTGATGAGCTGCAAGGCGTGGGCGTGGTTCGTCACGAATCTGAACGTATGGTCACCATTACCGGAAACTGATTTCATGCGTACTTGGTACTCTAGTCTCGCAACACGACGGAGACGTAACTCAGGGGGGTCATCGAGTTGGAACGCAAGCCGCTGAATCTCGCTGCGCGCGCAGGCCGCTGGAGCGCGACGCACTGGAAGACCGCAACCGCGATCTGGATCGTCGTCGTACTGGCCGCGATCGTGGCCGGCTCGATGGCAGGAACACACAAGCTGTCGATGGCCGAGCAGTCGACGGGCGAGACGGCGCGGGCCGAGAAGATCCTCTCGGGCGCCGGCTTCAGCACGCCCGCGAACGAGAGCGTGCTCGTCAAGTCGCCGGAGCTGACCGCGTCCGACCCGGCGTTCCGCTCGGCCGTCGCGTCGGTCATGGCGCGGCTGCGCTCGCTACCGCAGGTCGAGCATCTCCGCACCGGCGAGGCCGGCGAGATCTCGAAGGACCGGCACGCGCAGCTCGTCGAGTTCGACATGCGCGGCAAGTCCGAGACGGCGGACACGCGCGTGCAGCCGGTGCTCGACGCCGTCGCCGGCGTCCAAAAGGCCCACCCGCAACTCACGATCGCCCAGTTCGGGCTCGCGAGCTCGACCCACGAGCTGAACGACACGATCGGCAAGGACTTCCAGAAGGCCGAGAAGCTCTCGGTGCCGATCACCTTCCTGATCCTGCTGTTCGCCTTCGGCGCCTTCGTCGCCGCCGGCGTGCCGGTGCTGCTCGCCTTCTCGGCCGTGCTCGGCTCGATCGGGATCTCCGAGCTTCTGAGCCACGTCCTCCACGCCTCGGACGCGACCCAGTCCGTGATCCTGCTGATGGGGATGGCGGTCGGCGTCGACTACTCGCTGTTCTACGTCAAGCGCGAGCGCGAGGAGCGCGCCGCCGGCTACGAGGGGCACGAGGCGCTCTTCCGCGCGGCCGCCACCTCGGGCCAGGCGGTGCTGATCTCCGGCGTCACCGTCCTGATCGCGATGGCCGGCATGCTGTTCGCCGGCTCGAAGATCTTCACCTCGATCGGGATCGGCGCGATGATCGTCGTCTTCCTCTCGCTCGTGGGCTCGCTGACCGTGCTGCCGGCACTGCTCGGAAAGCTCGGCGACCGCGTCGACTGGGGCATCCGCCAGGTGCTAGCGGCGATCGTGCTGCGCATCACGCGGTTGTTCGGCGCGCGGCCGCGCTGGCTCGTGTGGCTACGCGACACGCCGACCGTGCTACGCCGCCTGAAGGGCGACCGGCAGGAGTCGCGCATCTGGGGAGTCGTGCTCAACGGCTCGATGCGCTTCCCGGTAATCGCCACCGCGCTCTCGACCGCGCTGCTGATCCTGTTCGCGCTCCCGGCGCTGAACATCCACACGAAGCTCCTCAGCTTCACCGACCTGCCGAAGAGCCTTGCGATCGTCAAGACGTACGACACGATCCAGAAGTCGTTCCCGGGCTCGCAGGATCCCGCGCACGTCGTGGTCAAGGCGCCGAACGTGACGACGCCGGAGTTCGCGAAGGCGTATGCCGACTTCAAGCGCCGCGCGCTCGCGACCGGCCTGATCCACCAGCCGATCCGCGTCTCGATCAACCCGGACAAGACGGTCGCCCGGATCGACTTCCCGCTCGCGGGCAAGGGACAGGATGCGGCGGCGAACCGTGCACTCGAGGTTCTGCGCACGGACGTGATCCCGCCGGTGCTGGCGACCCTGCCCGCAGGGACTCAGGAGGCGGTCACCGGCGACACGGCGGGAACGCACGACTTCAACGTGACCATGAAGCACCGGGCGCCGTTCGTCTTCGCGTTCGTGCTCGGGCTCGCGTTCCTGTTGCTGCTCCTGACCTTCAGGTCGATTGTGATCCCGATCAAGGCGATCATCCTCAACCTGCTCTCGGTCGGGGCCGCGTACGGGATCCTCGTCTGGATCTTCCAGGACGGCCACCTGCAGGGGCTGCTCAACTTTCACTCGAACGGCGCCGTGATCACGTGGCTGCCGCTGTTCCTGTTCACGGTGCTGTTCGGGCTGTCGATGGACTACCACGTCTTCATCCTCAGCCGGGTCAAGGAGCTCGTCGACCGCGGCGTGCCGACGGACGAAGCGGTCTCGCGAGGGATCCGCTCGACCGCGTCGACGGTCACGGCCGCCGCGGCGGTGATGGTCGCCGTGTTCGCGATCTTCGCGTCGCTGCGGACGCTCGACATCAAGCAGCTGGGCGTCGGCCTCGCGGTCGCGGTGCTGCTCGACGCGACGCTGATCCGGGGCGTGCTCCTGCCGGCGGCGATGAAGCTCCTCGGGGACTGGAACTGGTACCTGCCGAGCTGGCTCGAGTGGATGCCGAGGTTCAACGTCGAGCCCGAGCTCGCCGAGGAGGCGCCGGAGGCCCCGCCGGTGCCGGCGTCCTAGCCAGCCGCACGGGTCAGTTCGTGTACCGCTCCGGATGCTGGGCAAAGGCGGCTACGCAGGTGAGCGAGCAGAAGTAATGCGCCTTCTCGTCCACCTGCAGGCGGCCGACGGCGCGCTCGGGATCGACCGCCATCTGGCAGACGGGGTCGACGACCAGGTGGTCGGCGGTCTCGTCGACGCGGACGACGGCGAAGATCTCGACCGGCTCGGCGACGTTGCGCAGCGCCTGCCGCCCGCGGGACTCGTAGAGCACGCCCTCGAGGTCGGGCACGAGCGCCGCCATCTGCCCGGTGACGAGCACCTCGCCGCCGGCGGCGAGCGCGGAGACGCGCGCCGCGACGTTGATCGTCGCGCCGAAGTAGTCGCCGCCGCGCTCCACGGCGGCGCCGTAGTTGCAGCCGACCCGGACCGACGGCGCCTGGTGACCGCCCATCGCGTTGCGCGTGATCCACAAGCCCAGCTGGACCGCGTCCGCAGGGTCGGGCACGCGGAGCATCAGCGCATCGCCGACCGACTTGACGTGCTCGCCGTCCAGACGCGGGAGCTCCACCTGGACTGCGCTCGCGAACTCCTCGACGAGTTGCACGGCATGCTCGTCCCCGTGCGCCTCCGTGAGCGCCGTGAAGCCCGCGATGTCCGCGAACAGGAAGGCGGCTTGTGCGTCGCCCGACACGGCTAGAAGGTACTCGGTGAGTGACTCCCACATCGCCGGCGCCGAGCAGCTAGACGTCGCGGTCGTCGGCGGGGGCCAGGCCGGGCTCGCGATCGGCTACCACCTGAGACGGCAGGATCGCCGCTTTCGGATCTTCGAGCGGGCGAGCGAGCTCGCGCCCGCCTGGCGCCGGCGCTGGGACTCGCTGACGCTGTTCACGTCGCGCCGTTACAGCGGCTTGCCGGGGCTGCCGTTTCCGGGCGATCCGGACGGCTACCCCACCCGCGACGAGGTGGTCGCCTACCTCGAGCGCTACTCGGAGACCTTCGGCCTGCCGGTCGAGCTCGACAGCGAGGTTCAGCGGCTCGAGCGAGGCGAGGACGGGCGCTTCCGCCTCACGGTCGGTGAGCGGACGGTCGTCGCCGACCAGGTCGTCGTCGCGACCGGTCCTTTCCAGACGCCCTTCGTCCCGAAGGCGGCGGCGGGGCTCGGCGACGACGTCTTCCAGACCCACGCCGTCGGCTATCGCCGTCCGGACGACGTACCGGGCGAGGGGGCTCTCGTGGTCGGCGGCGGCAATACGGGCTTCCAGATCGCGAAGGAGCTGTCGGCGACGCGAACGGTCGTGCTCTCGATCGGCTCGCGCCAGCAGCCGCTGCCTCAGCGGCTGCTCGGTCGCGACCTCTTCTGGTGGTTGACGAAGGTGGGAATCCTCGACAGGAACGCCGAGTCGCGCCTCGGCCGAAGGCTGAAGGCACGCGGCGACACGCTGATCGGATCGAGCCCGGGCGAGCTGACGAAACGTCACGGGGTCGAGCTCAGACCGCGGCTCGCCTCCGCCGACGGGCGCATCGCCCACTTCGAAGACGGGACGGAGCTCGAGGTCGACGCAGTCGTCTGGGCGACGGGGTACCGGCCCGACTACTCGTGGATCGCGCTACCGGTCTTCGACCACCAAGGCCGTCTGCGCCACCGCCGGGGTGTCACGGACGTCCCCGGGCTGTACTTCCTCGGGTTGACCTGGCAGTACACCCGCGGCTCGGCGCTGATCGGCTTCGTCGAGGACGACGCACAGTTCATCGCTGAGCAGTCTGCTGCAGCTGCTCGAGCCCACTCGACCGAGAGGACGTAGCCGATGCACGAGCACCGCTCCCACCACGACCATCACCACGATCACGGCCACCCAGCGGAGCTACAGCGCGACACCGAAGGCTTGCCGGAAGCGGGCGAGACCGAGCTGGTCGAGCTGGCCGACGGCGAGGCGGTCGAGCTCGCGATCTTCCCGGTCAAGAAGCAGGTCGGCGACGCGACCGTGCGGATGCTCACCTACAACGGCTCCGTCCCGGGCCCGACGCTCAAGGTCCCGCAGGGCGCGACGATCACCGTGCACGTCGAGAACCGCGGCGACCTCGACGCGACGGTGCACTGGCACGGTCTGCGCCTGGAGAACCGGTACGACGGTACCCACGACACCCAGGCGCCGATCCCGGTCGGCGAGACGTTCACGTATCAGGTGCACGTGCCGGACGCCGGCGTCTACTGGTACCACCCGCATATCCGCGAGGACTACGGCCAGGAGCTCGGACTGTACGGGAACATCCTGGTGACGCCGTCCGCGCCGGACTACTGGGCGCCGGCCAATCGCGAGCTGCTGGTGACGCTCGACGACATCTTGATCGAGGACGGCCAGATCGCCGCCTTCGGCGACGAGACGACGCACGTCGCGATGGGTCGTTTCGGGAACGTGATGCTGATCGCGGGCGAGACCGACCTACAGCTCGACACGAAGCGCGGCGAGGTCGTGCGCTTCTACTTCACCAATACGGCGAACACGCGGGTCTTCAACGTCGCGCTGCCGGGCGCAAAGATGAAGCTCGTCGGCGCGGACGCCGGCCACTACGAGCGCGAGGAGCTCGTCGACGAGGTGCTGCTCGCACCGTCGGAGCGTGTCGTCGTCGACGTGCTCTTCCCGGAGTCGGGTCACGCCCAGCTCGAGCACCGCACGCCCGAGCGCACCTACCCGATCGCGAGCATCACCGTCGCCGACGACGAGCCCGAGCAGCTGTTCGCCGACGACTTCGCCAGGCCGCGGACGAATGCGGACGCGCTCGAGCTACGTGAGCGCATCCAGCCCTTCCTGCAGGCGCCGCCGGACAAGACGCTCTCGTTCGTGGCCGAGCTGAACCTGGGCGTGCCCGAGGGCGCCGACGTCGTCTACGTCTGCCCTATGCACCCCGAGGTGACGAGCCAGAGCCCCGACAAGTGCCCGAAGTGCGGCATGAAGCTGCTGCCCGAAAGCGTGGTCGCGGCAGGGAGCGGCCACGGCCACGAGCATCACGCCGGCCATCACGACCACGGCGGGCACGGGGGCCACGGACATGGCCACCACGAGCACCACCACGGGCACGACCAACAAGCCGAGCCGGAGCACGCGCCCGACACGGCACAGGGCATCGAGTGGGAAGACGACATGGTCGAGGTCAACCGGATGACGACACCGGCGAACATGCGCTGGAAGCTCGTCGACCGCGAGACCGGCGCCGAGAACGCGCAGATCGACTGGACGTTCCGCGTCGGCGACCAGGTGAAGCTCCGGTTGGTCAACGAGCTGGACTCGGATCATCCGATGCCGCATCCGTTCCACGTCCACGGCGCCGGCCGCTTCCTGATCCTCGCGCGGAACGACGTCGTCGAGCCGAACCTCGCCTGGAAGGACACCGTCCTCGTGCGCACGGGCGAGACGGTCGACATCCTGCTCGACGTCACCAACCCGGGTCGCTGGATGGCCCACTGCCATATCGCCGAGCACCACGAGAGCGGGATGATGCTCAGCTTCAACGTCGAGCCGCGCTGAGCGTCACCCGGTGCGCAGCCGCCACGGCTCGTGCTCGTGCGCGAGCCAGACGAGCTCGGGCTCGAGCGCGCGCACGCGCAGCTGGCCCTCGGTGCTCGGCTCGTCGAGCTCCTCGAGGCGGACGGCCACGTCGCCGCCGACGACGACCGCGCGCCCGCCCGTCTCGACGACGACCACCTGGAGGCCGCGTGTGTGGCCGGGCGCCGGGACGAGTCGGAGCCCGGGCAGCAGCTCGAGCTCGCCTTCGACCGGCTCGTACTGCACGTCGGGCGCGTCGACCCACTCGCGGATCGTGTAGTCGTCCTCCGAGCGCGCGTCCTCGAGCTCCTGCCGCTGAACGTAGATCGGCCGCCCCGCAAAGAGGTGGTTGCCGCCGCAGTGGTCGAAGTGCAGGTGCGTGTTGACGACCATGTCGACGCCGGCAAGGTCGAGCGCGTACTCGCTCAGCGGAACGAGACGCGGATCCATGTCGGCCACCTCGGGACGCAGCTCCGTCTTGCCGGTGTCGACGAGCACGCGCGCGTCGGGATGATCGATGACGTGGACGTAGACCGGCCAGCGCTCGCCCTCGACGAGCAGCTCGGCCACGAGCAGCGGCGTGATCGTGGGCGGCTTCACCGAATCGATACGACTCCCGCCGCCAGGCGAAGTCATCGTTCGTCGGCAGCAGCAGTGGCGGCGGCGGCGACGACGACTACTACTTGACGAGCGAGAGCAGCTTGAACATCGGCAGGTACATGCTGATGATGATCACGCCGACCATCGCGCCGACTCCGATCATCATCAGCGGCTCGATGATCGCCGTCAGCGACGCGATCGCAGCATCGACCTCGTCCTCGTAGAAGTCGGCGATCTTGCCGAGCATCTTCTCGAGCTCTCCGGTCTCCTCACCGATCTTCACCATCTGGCTGACCATCGGCGGGAAGACCGGGTTCTCGATCAGGGGCTGCGCGATCGGCACGCCCTGGTGGACCTTCTGCCGCACGTCGGCGAGCGCCTCCTCGATCACCCAGTTGCCGGCCGTCTGGCCCGTGATCTCGAGCGCCTTGATGATGTCGACGCCGGCGGCGACGAGGGTCGAGAGCGTCCGCGAGAAGCGCGCCATCGTCACCTTGAGGACGACGTCGCCGATCTTCATCGGCACCTTCAGCTTGATCCGGTCCCACAGCTGGCGGCCCGTCTCGGTCTTCTTGAAGCGCTTGACGCCCCAGACCGTCAGGCCCATCGCCGGGAAGATGATGAACCAGTGGCTGCGCAGCTGGTTCGACGCCGCGACGACCCACTGGGTCAGCGTGGGCAGCTGGCCGTTGAGCTGGGCGAAGATC
>DASSQG010000037.1:0-30957 GCA_035702625.1 Gaiellaceae bacterium
CCGGCGAAGACGACGACCGCGACCTCGGCATCCTGCGGCAGGCCGTTGCGTCGCCGGAGCACGCGCTGGGCGGTCTCGACGCCGCTCGCCACCGCGGCCGCGTTCTCGAACGCGACGTGCAGCCATGGCACGTTCCACGCCGTCGTCGGGAACCTGGTCGTCGCGACCTCGAGGCACCCGGTCGCGTTGACGACGACCGCCGGCCGGTGCAGCGAGCCGAGCACGGTGCGCACGACCACCGGGATGCCGCATCCCTGGCAGAGCGAATGGCCGCCGGCGAGCGGCTGCACGCCGTGTTGCTCCCGGACTAGGGTCTTCAGACGGGACATGCGTCGCTCCTCAGCCCGACGTAGGCGGGCGCCTCGCCGGAGACGATCTCGCGCAGGTCTTCCGGATGCAGCTCGCGCCCGCCCAGTCCGTAGACGTGGCCGCGCAGGTCGGCGCCGCTGCCGTACAGCACCGACGCGACCTCGGCGTAGAGCGGCGGCGCGCCGCCCGGCGAGTCGGCCCGGTCGAGCACGACCACCGACCGGGCGCTCCCGAGCGCCCTCGCGACCGCACGGTGCGGGAACGGCCGGAACGAGACGATCCGCAGCAGCCCGACCCGCTCGCCCTCCTCGCGCAACAGGTCGACGCCCTCCTTGACCGTGCCGGCGGTCGATCCGAGCGCGACGACGACGGTGTGAGCGCCGTCGAGCCGGTAGCGCTCGACCGTCGTCAGCGGCCGCCCGGTCAGGCGCGCGAGCTCGACCGAGACGTCCCGGAACGCGGGCAGCGCGGCCTCGAGTGCCGCGACCTGCGCGCGGCGAAGCTCGAAGTAGTAGTCCGGCATCGCGAACGGTCCCTGGGTCGCGGGCTCCGCGAGGTCGAGCAGCGCGTGCGGCACCTCGTAGTCGCCGACGAAGCGGCGAACGGCCGCGTCCGCGAGCAGCTCGACCGGCTCGGCCGAGTGGGTGATCGTGAACCCGTCCTGGCAGACGAGCACGGGCAGCAGCACGTCGGGACGCTCGGCGAGCCGCGGGGCCAGCACGGTCATGTCGTACGCCTCCTGCGCGTTCTCGACGAACAGCTGCACGACGCCGGAGTCCCGGATCAGCATCGAGTCGGAGTGGTCGCAGTGGATGTTGATCGGGCCGGACAGCGCACGGTTGCCGAGCGCCATCACGATCGGTGCCCGCATCGCCGCGGCGATGTAGACGACCTCGGCCATCAGCGCGAGCCCCTGCGACGAGGTGGCGGTCATCGTGCGCGCGCCGGCGAGGGCCGACCCGATCGCCGCGCTCATCGCCGAGTGCTCCGACTCCACGTCGACCAGCTCGCCGTGCGCCTTCCCGTCCGCCACGAACTTCGCGAAGCCCTGGATGATCGGCGTCTGCGGCGTGATCGGGTAGACCGGGACCACGTCCGGGTCGACCTGCCGCATCGCGTGCGCGACCGCCTCGCCGCCGGTGAGGAGCTCGAGCTCAGGCATCGGCCACCATCTCGATCGCGCCCGCCGGGCACATCTCGGCGCAGAGCTCGCAGCCCTTGCACACGTCGAGGTCGAAGCCGGCGAAGGCGGTGCCGTCGAGCACGACGGCGGAGTCCGGGCAGTACAGCCAGCAGAGGAGGCAGTCGACGCAGCGTGTGAGGTCGGCCTCCGGCCTCAGACCGGTCCGCCAGCCGCCGGTCCGGACGCGCTCGGCCTCGGCGCGGACGACGGCGCCGCCGGGCTCGAGCTGCTGCCACGTCCTCAGCGCAGCCATGCGTGGCCCTCCTCGATCCCGGCCGTGACCGCCGCCGGGTCGGACTTGGCGCCGAGCAGCCCGCGCGCCTGCTCCTCGAGCGTCCCCAGCGGCGGCTCGCCGAGCGCGGCCGCGACGGCGCCGATCATGACGACGTTCGCGAACCGCGCCCCGCTCGCCTCGGCCAGCCGGGCGGCGGGGACGCACAGCACGCGCGCATGCGGGAGCCCGGGGGGAGGGTCCTCCGCATTCACGAGCACGAGCGTCTCGGGGCCGACACCCTCCGCCACGCCCGCCTCGTGGGCGAGCGACGGATCGAGCACGACTACCACGTCGGGGGAGACGACGGAGTCGTGCCGCCGGATGGGCCGGTCCGAGACGCGCGTGTAGGCACGCACCGGCGCGCCGCGCCGCTCGGGGCCGTACTCGGGAAAGGCCTGGACGCTCTTGCCGGAGCGCAGGAAGGCGAGCGCCAGCAGGTGGGCGGCGGTCTTCGCGCCCTGCCCTGCGCGCGCGTGCCAGCGGATCTCGGTCGTCGCGCTCATCGCAGCGCCTCGTCGATCGCGCGCGCCGCCAGCTTCGCTTCGCGCACCGCCTCGACCGCGCTCGAGCCGCCGTTGACGGCGTCGCCGCCGGCGAAGAACTTCGGATTGGCGGTGCGCCCGGTCGCGGGGTCGACCTCGACGCGGCCCCGCGACAGGCGCAGTCCCTCCACCAGCTCTGCGAGCTCGTCGCGTCCGCGCTGCCCGATCGCCTTCACCGCGGTCTCTGCGGGAATCACGAACTCCGAGCCCGGCGCCGGCTCGGGGCGGCGGCGGCCGCTCTCGTCCGGCTCGCCCAGCGCCATCGTCTGGCACTCGACCGCGACCAGGTGACCGTGCCCGAGGAAGCGCACGGGCGCGGCGAGCCACTGGAAGTGGACGCCCTCCTCTTCGGCCTCCTCGATCTCGTGCGGGTAGGCGGGCATCTCCTCGACCGTGCGGCGGTAGACGAGCGTCACGTCGCGGGCGCCGAGGCGGAGGGCCTCGCGCGCGACGTCGATCGCGGTGTTCCCCCCGCCGATCACGACCACCGACCGGCCGACCGCCGGCGGCTCGTCGGACTTGAGCGCCTCGATGAACGGCAGCGAGTCCCAGACGCCGGGGAGCGTCTCGCCGGGGTAGCGCACGTCGGCGTCGGCGCCCATGCCCACCGCCAGGAAGACCGCGTCCGCGCCGGCGGCGATCGCGTCGAGCGCTGCGCGGTCGCGAACGGGGTGGCCGAGCCGGAACGCGACACCGAGCTCCTCGAGGGCGACCGCCTCGGCCGGCAGCGGGTGACGCTGGATCCGGTAGGGCGCGATCGCGTAGCGGACGAGCCCTCCGACTTCCTCGCGCTCGTCGTAGACCGTCACCTCGTGACCGCGCGCCGCGAGCTCGCCTGCGCAGGCGAGGCCGGCGGGGCCCGCGCCGATCACGGCGACGTGCCTCCCGGTCGGCGACTCCCCGCGCCGGCGCAGCGGCCGTTCGCGCGCCAGCGACCAGTCCGCGGCGTACCGTTGCAGCGCGGCGATCTGGATCGGCTCGCGGCCCTCGTGCCGCAAAACGCACGCGCCCTCGCAGAGCACCTCGACCGGGCAGACGCGGGCACAGCTGGCGCCGAGCAGGTTCTCGGCAAAGATCGTGTCGGCCGCGCGCGCCGCGTCTCCGGCGGCGATCGCCGAGACGAACCCGGCGACGTCGACGTCGGCCGGACAGGCGACCGTGCACGGCGCCGGCGCGTGGACGCCCCCGCACTCCAGGCAGCGGTCGGCCTCGACGAGCGCCTCCTGCACGGTCAGCGGCGGCCGGAGCTCCTCGAAGACGCTCTCCCGCTCGGTCTCCTCCAGCGTCGCGGCCATGACCGAAGTGTCCCGCCGCCGCCTCGCATGCGGCATCGGGACGGGCACCGAAGCCCCTTGCGGGAAAGCCGCACCGCGAGTTCGGTCACGGGCGGATGCGGTGCGCGCTCGCCTGCCCGAGACTGCGCTGCGTGACCACGGTTGCGCCACATCCCTCCGCGTCCTTCAGCGCGACGCTGCGCGTGCACCTCGACGACCGGCCCGGTGCGTTCGCACGCCTCGCGGCCGCCATCGGCGAGGCGGGCGGGCTGCTCGGCGCGATCGATCTCGTGCGCGTCGAGCGCGGCAAGAAGGTTCGCGACGTCGTCGTGCTCGCCGCCGACGACGAGCATGTCGCCCGCATCGTCGAGGCGGTCCGGGCGCTCGACGGGATCGACGTCGAGCACGTCTCGGACCGGACGATGCTCCTCCACCTGGGCGGGAAGCTCGAGGTGGCGCCTCGGATCCCGCTGAAGACCCGCGACGACCTCTCGATGGCGTACACGCCCGGCGTCGCTCGCGTCTGCCGCGCGATCGCGGACGACCCTGACGCGGTCTGGAACCTGACGGTCAAGCAGAACGCGGTCGCCGTCGTCACCGACGGCACGGCCGTGCTGGGGCTCGGTGACATCGGGCCGGAGGCGGCGCTGCCCGTGATGGAGGGCAAGGCGATCCTGTTCAAGGAGTTCGGCGGCATCGACGCCTGGCCGATCTGCCTCGACACGACCGATCCCGACGGAATCGTCGAGGCCGTCGCCGCGATCGCTCCCGTCTTCGGCGGGATCAACCTCGAGGACATCGCCGCGCCCCGCTGCTTCGAGATCGAGCGCCGGCTGCGCGAGCGGCTCGAGATCCCGGTCTTCCACGACGACCAGCACGGCACGGCGATCGTCGTGCTCGCGGCGCTGCTCAACGCGCTGCGCGTCGTCGGCAAGACGCTGCCCGACTCGCGGGTGGTGATCACCGGAGCCGGCGCCGCTGGAGCCGCGACGGCGAGGATGCTTCTCGCGGCCGGGGCCGGCGAGGTCGTCTGCACGGACCGGCAGGGAGTTCTGCATCCGGAGCGCACCGGGCTCGACCCGGCGAAGGCCGAGCTCGCCCGCGAGACGAACCCGCGCGGCGTAGGCGGCGCGCTCGACGACGCGCTCCACGGCGCGGACGTCTTCATCGGGCTCTCGGGTCCCGGCGTCGTGGGTGTCGAGGCGATCCGCCGCATGGCGCCGGACGCGATCGTCTTCGCAATGGCGAACCCGGTTCCCGAGGTCCCGCCGGAGGCGATCGAGGACCTCGTCGCGGTCGTCGGCACCGGCCGGTCGGACTACCCGAACCAGATCAACAACGTGCTCGCGTTCCCCGGCGTCTTCCGGGGCGCGCTCGACGTCCGTGCCAGCGCGATCACGCGCGAGATGGAGCTGGCCGCCGCGCACGCGCTGGCCGAGGTCGTCGACGTCGAGCACCTTTCGGCCGACTACGTGCTGCCGAGCGTGTTCGACCGCCGGGTCGCGCCTGCGGTCGCAGCCGCCGTCGCGGCCGCGGCCGAGGACGGCGGCGTCGCGCGGCGCCGGCGGACGACCGCGCCCGCCGGCGCCTGAGAGCTCCGACGCCTACGCCGCAAGCGCGCGGGCCAGGTCGAGCGTCGAGAGCACGCCGACCGGCGTCGCCCGTCCAGGGTCGACGACGATCAGGTGCGTCACGTCGTGCTCGCTCATCAACTGCGCCGCGTGCTGCAGGGTGTCGTCCCGCCCGATCGTGACCGCCGGCGTCACCGCGGTGCCGCGGGCGGTGAGATCCTCGAGCCGGCCGGGAACCGCAGCCCGCACGAGGTCGAGATCGGAGACGACGCCCCAGAGGCCGGGGCCGTCGACGTCGTCGTCGTCCTCTCCGAACGCGACGACGGCGTGGATCCGGTAGAGCGCCATCATCCAGGCGACGTCGCGCAGCGGCGTCTCCAGCGGGCACGTGACGACGCCGGGGTGCATCGCGTCGGCGACGCGGACCTCGGTGAGGTCGCGGTGGGCGCCGCGTACCAGCATCAGCTCGGTCATCGTGAGTACCTCCTTCCGGCGCCACTGTCGCCGCGGCGGGCGCCCCCGGTCATCCGGGGAACGACGTAGGCTGGATCAGGCATCTCCCCGATGGCCAACGGCCCTGACAAGGAAACGCTGCCACGCATGCCCGGCTCGACCCGCAAGTCTCCCCGTCTGCTACCCGTTCTCGGGGCGGTCGTGCTCCTCCTGGTCGCGGTCGCGGCGCTGATCGGCTTCGGGGCCGGCCACTACACCCGCGCCGGAGCCACGGCGACGACGACGACGTCGGCCGTGAGCTCGGCCCCCGTCGACCCGAAGGTGGCGGCGGGCGCCCACGCCTTCGTGCAGTTCGCGTGCGCCCAATGCCACGGCATGAACGGCCAGGGCGGCGTCTCGCCCGCGGTGCCCGCGCTCACGTCGGCCGGAAACACGCTGACGATCGCCCAGCTGACGCAGATCATCAACCATGGCCTCGGCGAGTCGGCGAACCCGACGAAGCCGTACATGCCGGTCTGGGGAGCGGTCATCTCGAAGCGCCAGGTCGCAGAGCTCGTCGCCTACATCCGCGCGGGCCTGCCGACCGTGTCGGACGCGACGCCCGTGGCGGTGCCCTCTGGCCAGGGCGCGGCCGTCGCCGGCGCGGCGCTCTACGTCCGTGACGGCTGCATCAACTGCCACGGCCCGAACGGCCTCGGCGGCGTGCCGAACCCGCAGTCGCCCGACAAGACGATCCCGCCGCTGTCCGGCGCCGACTTCCGGCACGAGTTCAACACGGACAAGAAGATCGAGAACGTGATCCGCAGCGGCAGCGTCATCGGCCGTGCCCCGATCGTGAGCATGCCGCACTGGGGCGGTGTCCTCCCGGGCGCCGACCTCGCGGCGCTGGTCGCCTACCTCAAGACGCTCAAGTAGCGGCCGGCCCCTTCTCGCTCGTGGTCGTGCGCGCGGTGGAGCCAGGGCCCGGCGAGCGAGTACGTCGCACCGGCGAGCAGCGCACCGGCGGCGACCGAGCTCGCGACGAGCGCCGCGCGGCGGCCGAGCGTGCGTCCCGAGAAGACGAGCCGGGGGAGGCGAGGCGCGTAGACGAGCACGTGCACGCTCATCAGGAAGAACCACAGCACGAAGCTCGTCTTGTGCAGCCCGAGCAGCAGGTCGCGGCCGTTCCGCGGGCCGACCGCGAGCATCCCGACGCCCGTGCCGAGTACCGTCACCGTCGTCAGGACGAGCAGCGGCGCGAGCACGCGCATGAGGAGGTGCGGCGGCCCCTTCACGACGTACGAGGCGTCGCCGGTGTAGTAGCGGAGGAAGCGGTAGCCGGTGCTCAGGAGCTTGAGCGCGACCGGCGGGAGCAGCAACAGCCCGATCACGATGTGGGCCGAGAGCAGGGGTCGGATCGACAGGATCGTCACGCCCTCCGCCGCGAGCAGGACGAGCAGCAGCACGGCCGTCGTCGCGGTCAGGCGCTCGTTGCCGGCGGTCGGGTCGGGTCGTTCCACGGGCCCCAACGTCCCAGGCCGAGATGAAGCCGCAATGAGAGCGTTCTCACGCGGCGCTCATCAGCGGGCGCACAATGACCGCGTGCGCGTGCTCGTGGTCGAAGACGAGGAGAAGCTCGCGGCGCTGCTCGCGCGCGGGCTGCGCGAGGAGGGCCACACGGCCGACGTCGCGGGCCGCGGCGAGGACGCGCTCTGGATGGCGCGCTCCGTCGACTACGACGCGATCGTGCTCGACGTGATGCTCCCCGGCCAGGACGGGCTCGTCACGTGCCGCGCCCTGCGCGACGCGGGCGTCTGGTCGCCGGTCCTGATCCTGACCGCGCGCGACGCGGTCGAGAACCGGGTCGAGGGCCTCGACGCCGGGGCGGACGACTACCTGACGAAGCCGTTCTCGTTCGCGGAGCTGCTGGCCCGCCTGCGCGCCCTGGCCCGGCGCGTGCCGCCGGAGCGGCCGGTCGTGCTCTCGGTTGGGGACCTGAGCCTCGATCCGGCGGCGCACCGCGCCTGGCGCGGGGAGACGGAGCTCGACCTCTCGTCCAAGGAGTTCGCGCTGCTGGAGGTGTTCATGCGACGGCCGGGCCAGGCGCTCTCGCGCCTGCAGCTGCTCGAGAGCGGCTGGGACCTGGCCTTCGAGAGCCGCTCGAACCTGGTCGACGTCTACGTCCGCTACCTGCGCCAGAAGATCGACCGGCCGTTCGACCGGCATTCGATCGAGACCGTGCGGCACGTCGGCTACCGGCTCCGCGAGGACGGCGGATGAGCCGCCTGCCGATCCGGGTCCGGCTGACGCTCGCGTTCACGCTCGTGATGGCGGTCGTGCTCGCGGCGATGAGCTTCTTCGTCTACGTGCGCGTCGGGAGCACGCTCCTCGGCTCGATCGACCAGAGCCTGCGCGGTCAGACGGTCGACGTCGCGCATCTCGACCACGGCCGCCTCGACCTGGACGCGGCCGCCGGCGGGGGGATCGCGCAGGTGCTCCGACCGGGCGGCAGCGTGCTCTCGTCCGACCCACCCGGCCTGCCGCGCCTGCTGCCGGACGGGACCGTCGCCCGTGTCGCCGCTGGAGCGCGGCTGCTGCGCTCGCAGCGGCTGCCGGGGCTGAAGGAGCGCTGGCGGGTGCTCGCGGAGCCGACGACCGTGCGGGGCGGGCCGGCCGCGCTGATCGTCGCCAGATCGTTCAGCGCGCGAGACGAGACGCTCGACCACCTGCTCGACGAGCTGCTCGTCGCGGGACCGCTGGCGCTCCTGCTCGCGGCGGTCGCCGGCTACGGCCTCGCCGCCGCGGCGCTCCGTCCCGTCGAGGCGATGCGCGCCCGGGCGGAGGCGGTCTCGGCCTCGACGCCCGGAGCGCGGCTGCCCGTTCCCGAGGCCCGCGACGAGATCTCGCGCCTCGCGGAGACGCTGAACGAGATGCTCGCCCGGCTCGAGGCCGCGTTCGCGCACGAGCGGCGGTTCGTCGCGGACGCCAGCCACGAGCTGCGGACGCCGCTGGCGCTGCTCAAGACCGAGCTCGAGGTCGCGCTCCGCCGGCGCCGCTCCCGCGAGGAACTGGAGCAGGCGCTGCGCTCGGCCTCGGAGGAGACCGACCGCCTGACGCGCCTCGCCGAGGACCTCCTGCTGATCGCCCGCTCGGACGCCGGCGGCCTCCCCACGAGGCTCGAGCGCGTGCCGGCCGCGGAGGTGCTCGACACCGTCGCGGAGCGCTTCGCGGGCGCCGCCCAGGAGCAGGGCCGGGCGCTCGAGGTGGTGCCGCCGAACGGGCTCGTCCTCGACGCCGACCCGGTGCGGCTCGAGCAGGCGGTCGGCAACCTCGTCGACAACGCCCTCGCCCACGGGAACGGGCGGGTGCTGCTCTCCGC
The DNA here is from genome assembly GCA_035702625.1 of Gaiellaceae bacterium. GTDB lineage: Bacteria > Actinomycetota > Thermoleophilia > Gaiellales > Gaiellaceae > AC-32. The sequence goes on from DASSQG010000037.1 coordinate 8,965, forward strand.
GCGAGAGCGTGACGACCGGGTCGAGCTGCACGTCGAGGACGAGGGCTCCGGGTTCCCGCCCGCGTTCATCTCGTCGGCGTTCGACCGTTTCGCGCGCTCGCCCGAGGCGCGTACGGGACGCGGCAGCGGCCTGGGCCTGTCGATCGTCGAGCTGATCGCGCGGGCGCACGGCGGCGAGGTTGGCGCACGGAACCGGGACGGCGGCGGCGCCGACGTCTGGATCGCCGTCCGCCGAGATTCTTAGGCGCGCCTCAGGGCAGGCTCATCCACCTCTCATCTCGTCTCGCGACCCTGCCGCGATGCAGGAATCGCGTGATCCGCGCGCCCGGGTGCGAGATCTCGGCCTGGCCCGGCTGCGGCGGACGACCCGGCTCTCGATCCTCGGCGCGACGGCGCTCGCCGGCGCGTTCGCAGGCGCCGCGGCGCACTCGAACCCGGGCCACAAGGCTCCCGCGGCTGCTGCACGTGCGGCGAGACGCCGCGCGACGGTGACCGCGCAACCGCCGGCGCCCGTCACCCAGGCTCCGACGACCGAGGAGTCGACCCCTACGGCCGCGCCTCCGCCGCCGCCTCCGCCGCCCGTGGCCACGACGGCTCCGCCCGTCGCCAGCACCGGCGCAACGTGATCGCCGAGCTCGCGTCGGTCTCCTTTCCGGCGCTCGGGACGACCGCGCTGCTGTGCGTCGACGACCCCGGCCGCCTCGCGCCGGCACAGGAGGTGCTCGAGCGGGAGCTGGTGGAGATCGATCGCGCCTGCAGCCGCTTTCGCGACGACTCGGAGCTGGTGCGGCTGAACGCTGCGGCCGGAACCGGGCCGGTCGAGGTGGGAGCGCGCCTGCTCGAGGCGGTCGAGGTCGCGCTGGGAGCTGCGGTGGAGACGCGCGGCCTCGTCGACCCCACTGTCGGCCGCACGCTGCGACTGGCCGGCTACGACCGCCGCTTCGCGACCGTCAAGCTCCGGGACGGCGCCGCCTTCCACGCCCGCTTCGCCGTCGTGCCCGGTTTCGGCGGCATCCAGGTCGACCCGGCGCGGCGCACGATCGCGCTCGATCCCGAGGTCGAGCTCGATCTCGGCGCGACGGCCAAGGCGCTCGCGGCCGACCGCAGCGCGCGCGAGGCGGCGCGGGTCGCAGGCTGCGGCGTCCTCGTCAGCCTCGGCGGGGACGTCTCGGTCGCCGGGCCGCCGCCCGACGCGGGCTGGCCGATCCGCGTCGCAGACGACCACGCGGGCCCGCTCGACGCGCCCGGCCCGGCGGTCGCGATCCGCACCGGAGGGCTGGCCACGTCCGGCACGACCGTGCGCCGTTGGCGGGCCGGCGCGCTCGAGCTCCACCACATCGTCGACCCGCGCACCGGCAGGCCGGCCGTGACGCCGTGGCGGACGGTCACCGTCGCCGGCCGCTCGTGCGTCGAGGCGAACGTCGCGAGCACCGCGGCCATGGTCCTCGGCGACGGCGCCCCGGGGTGGCTCGAGGAGCGAGGCGCCGCGGCGCGGCTCGTCCGTGACTCGGGCGAGGTCGTGCTGGCCGGACCCTGGCCGGAGGACGCGGCGTGATCCTCGCGACGAGCGGCCCGAGCGCGTACTGGTACGCGACGCGCGGCACCGGCGTCGTCGCGCTGCTCCTGCTCACGGCCGGCGTCCTGCTCGGCGTTCTCAGCTCGACGCGCTGGTCGTCGCCTCGCTGGCCCCGCTTCGTCGTCTCCGGTCTGCACCGCAACGTGACGCTGCTCGCGCTCGCGTTCGTCGTCGTCCACGTCGTCACGACGATTCTCGACGGCTACGCGCCGATCCGGCTCCGGGACGCCGTTCTGCCGTTCACCTCGCAGTACCGCCCGGTGTGGCTCGGCCTCGGCGCCGTTGCATTTGACCTGCTGCTCGCGCTGATCCTGACGAGCCTCTTCCGCGCGCGCATCGGGCTGCGGACGTGGAAGCTCGTCCACTGGCTCGCGTACGCGTCGTGGCCGGTGGCGCTCGTGCACGCGTTCGGGACCGGCAGCGACGCGAGGGCCGGTTGGTTCGGCCTCGTCGCGCTGGGCTCGGCGGCGGCCGTCGTGCTCGCCGCCCTCTGGCGCGTGGCCGCTCGCGAGGGCCCCGGCGTGGCCCGCGTCGCCGGCGGCGTTGCGGCCGTTGCGCTGCCTGTGGCGATCGCGGTGTGGGCCGTCGGCGGTCCGCTCGCGTCGGGGTGGGCGCGCCGCGCGGGTACGCCGGCGCGGCTCCTCGCGGCGCACGCCGTCGCCGCGAAGACCTCCGCACCGGCGGCGACGAGCACGGCCTCGCTGCCCACGGCTCCCTTCCGGGCTCCGCTCGACGGCACCTTCTCGACCTCCACGCCGGGTTCGGACGGGCTGGTGACGGTCGCCCTGCGCGCGACCGCCGACGGCGGCTCGAAGGGGCTGCTGAACGTCGTCCTGCGCGGGGTCCCGCTCGACGGCGGCGGTGTGCAGATGACGGCGAGCCGCGTGACGTTCGGCCCGCGCGGAAACCCCGGCGACTACTCGGGGCAGATCGTCTCCCTGGAAGGGCCCCGCCTTGACGCCTCCGTCCGGGACGGGCGGGGCAACTCGCTCGACCTGACGCTGCTGCTGCGCCTGGACTCCGCCAACCAGACCCTGCACGGGTCGCTTCGCGTCACGTGAGCTCGGCCGCCGCGATCGCTCCGGACGCCGGGCTGCCGCGGCTGTTCGCGGGCGTGCGCCGGGACCGCCTGCCGTTGCGGCTGGACGCACACGCCGCGACGCACGGGCCGCTGCCCTCGGCACGCGGCCTGGTCGAGCTCGTCTCGGCGAGCGGCCTGCGGGGCCGCGGCGGCGGCGGCTTTCCGGCCGGGCGCAAGCTCGCGGCGGTCGCCGGCGCACGGCGGCGACCCGTGGTCGTCGCCAACGGCGCCGAGGGCGAGCCCGTCAGCTTCAAGGACAAGCTCCTGCTGCGCCGCGCCCCGCACCTGGTGCTCGACGGCGCCGCGCTCGCCGCCGCGGCCGTCGGCGCGCGTGAGGTCGTCGTCGCGCTCGACCGCTCGGCCGGGGAGGAGATCGGGGTCGTCTCCGACGCGCTCGACGAGCGGCGCGACCGCGGACTCGGCTGGCGGCTGGCGCTCGTTCCGACGGGGTTCGTGACCGGGGAGGAGACGGCGCTGCTGAGCGCGCTCGAAGGCCGCGACCCGAAGCCGACCTTCACGCCGCCGCGGCCGTTCGAGCGCGGCCTGCGCGGGGCGCCGACGCTCGTGCAGAACGTCGAGACGCTGGCGCACGTCGCCCTCGTCACCCGGTACGGCCCGGACTGGTTTCGCGCGCTCGGGACGGCGGAGGAGCCAGGCTCTGCCCTGTTCACCGTCTCGGGCGCCGTCGGCCGGCCCGGCGTCTACGAGGCGGCATTCGGCACCCCGATGCGCGCGCTGGTCGAGCAGGCGGGCGGCGTCCGCGGGGCGGCCGGGGCGTTTCTCGTCGGCGGCTTCTTCGGGAGCTGGGTCGACCCGCTCGCGGCTCAGGAGCTGACGATGCTCGACGCCGACCTGGCGCGGGCCGGCGCCGCGCTGGGTGCCGGCGCGGTGGTTGTGCTGCCGGCGGCGGCTTGCGGGCTCGACCAGTCGGCGCGGGGGGCCCGCTACCTCGCGGAGGAGAGCGCCGGCCAGTGCGGCCCGTGCGTGCACGGGGTCGCGGCGCTCGCCGGAGCGCTCGAGACGCTGGCGGCGGGGCACGGGGACAGCCGCCGTGACGCGCGGCGCTGGCTCGAGCAGGTTCGAGGCCGCGGCGCGTGCCGCCACCCTGACGGCGCGGCCCGCTTCGTCGAGAGCTCGCTCGAGGTCTTCGCGGACGAGGTCGAGCTGCACCTGCAGGGCCGCTGCAGCGGTAGGCGCGGCGAGTTCATCCCGACCGGGCGGAACTGGTGAGCAGGACCGTCCGGGTCAACCCGATCGCCTGCGACGGCAGCGGCCTCTGCGCCGAGCTCCTGCCCGAGCGCATCCGGCTCGACGAGTGGGGGTACCCGATCGTCGACCCGCGCCCGCTGACGCCGGAGCTGCGCGACCACGCCGAGCGCGCCGTCGCCGCCTGTCCGACGCTCGCCCTGCTGCTGGTGAAGGAGCGCGCCGCTAGAGGTACATGACCCACTTGGAGCCGCAGCCGCAGTCCTTGTGCTTGCGGCCGCACTTCGCGCACTCCCAGTAGGTCCACCAGATCCACTTCAGGTGGTTGAGCTCGAGCACGATCAGCGCGATGCACCAGAGGAAGATCTGCGTCTGGCTCACGGCGGAAGCCTCGCGCCTGCCGCGGGCGGGCGTCAATGGGCCGATCGGCTCATTTCCGCGGCCGGCGGTACCAGCGTGAGGACGGGACGGCGGCCGGCTGCAGCTCGTTGCAGGCGCTCGAGCGCGAGCTGCACGCGCGCGTCGGCCCCCGAGGCGCGGCGGAAGGCGGCGTGGATGCGGCGCTTCGGCGGCGACGTCCTCACCGGCTTCGCGACGAGCGACGCCGGCAGGTCGAGCTGCGAGAGCACCGGGATCACCGCCAGGCCGACGCCCGAGGCGACGAGGTGGTGAAGCGTCCGGTGGTCGACGGTCTCCGCGGCGATCCGCGGCTCGAACCCCGCCGCGACGCACGCTCGCTGCAGGAACGGATGGCACGAGGAGGCGCTCGTCGAGTTGATCCACGGCTCGTCGGCGAGGTCGGCGAGCCCGACGTCCGGGCCGGCGGCCGCCGGGTGCGAGCGCGGCATGACGACGTCGATCGGGTCGTCGAACAGCGGCACGAGCTCGACGGCGCCCGAGACCCGTAGCGGGACGAAGTCGTACTCCCAGAGGATCGCGACGTCGACCTCCCCGGCCTTGAGGCGCGCGAGCCCGACGCGGGGGTCGGCCTCGACGATGTGGGCGTCGAGATCGCCGGCAGCGGCCGCCTCGGCGACGATCGTGGCGGCGGCGCTCGCGAACGACGCGATCCGGACCGGCGGCGCCCCGTTACCGGCGACGGCCTTCGCCTCGGCCTCGGCGTCCGCGAGCTGCGCCAGGATCGGCTCCGCGCGCTCCACGAGCACGCGGCCGGCGGGAGTGAGGTGGACGCTCCGGCCGCGCCGTTCGAGCAGCTCGCAGCCGACCTCGCGTTCGAGCGTCGTCAGCTGCTGGGAGACCGCCGACGGGGTGAACGAGAGCGACTCCGCGGCCGCCCGGATCGTCCCGTGGAGGGCGACCTCGCGGAGCGTTCGGAGCCGGCGGACGTCGAGCATCAGTTCTGCTTAACGATACGCCAAGGAAGTCGGACTGGTGCGGCGGCTGAGCGAACTGGCACCGTGTGGCGATGAGGGCGTTGCGCCGGGTCTGGTTCTCCTTCTGGCTGGCAGGCTCGCGCTTGCGGCGGCGGCGCGGAGCGCTGCTCCTCGTCGTGCTCGGGCTGGCAGCGGCGACGGCGATGCTCGCCGCGGTGCTGGCGGGGACGCGGGCCGCCGAGGACCGTGAGGTCGCGCGCCAGGTCGCGCAGATCCCCGCCGAGGTGCGCGCGGTTCGCGTGAACTGGTTCAGCGTCGGCGGCCAGGTCGCGCCGTACGCGACGCTCGACCGAAGCGTCCGCCGCGAGCTGCGCCGCGCGCTGCCGGGGCACGCGACCGGGACCGCGCTCTACAGCGAGAGCCAGCTCGGCGGCTCCGGCACGCTCGTCGGTCTCGGCGCTGTCGACGACCTGGGCAGGTGGGTGCGGCTCCGCTCCGGCCGACTCCCGCACGTCTGCCGGCCGGATCACTGCGAGGTGCTCGTCATCCGCAGCGGCGGGCGGCTGCCGAACGTGCAGGGGCTGCGGCTGGTGCCGGTCGGCGAAGGCGACCTGAAGACGGCCGCGCTGTTCGGCGACGCGGTTCCCGCCGAGGGCCTGAACCAGTCGACGTTCGTCCAGCACAGCGCGCGCTACCACCGCCCGGCACCGCCGCCGCTCGTGCTGGCGAACGGCGTGGCCGCGCTCGACCGCTCGCCGCGCCTGCACAACTCGTACCGCAGCTACGGCTGGGTCGTGCCGCTGGAGCGAGGGAGTGTCCGCTCGTGGTCCGCGGGCGGTCTCGCCGCGCGGATCGACCAGGCGCGGACGGCGTTCCAGACCGGCAGCTTCGGCTTCGAGCTGACGGCGCCGACCGACGAGCTGCGAGCGGCGGCCGACGACGCCCGCGTCGCGGGCCGGCGGCTGCTGCTCCTGGGCGGGGCCGCCGTTGCGCTGCTGCTCGCGTTCGCCGTGCTCGTCGGGGCGCGGCAGCGGCGGGATGCGGACGCGCTGCGGGCCCGGCTGCAGGCGGTGGGCGTACGCCGCTGGCAGAGCGCGCTCGTGATCCTGGTCGAGTCGCTCGCCGCCGCGATCGCGGGCACGATCCTCGGCTGGATCGTCGGCTCCGGCGCCGCCGCGGCGATCGCCGGGCGCAGCGGCGAGCCGGTCGGCGCGCTCCTGCGGCACTCCGTGCTCACCGGCCACGGGCTGACGATCGCGCTGGTCGTCGGCGTCGTCGCCGGCCTCGTCGTCGCGCTCGCGCTGACGATCGCGCCCGTCGAGGTGGGCGGTCGCTCGATCTCGCCGCTCGACGTCGCCGCGGTCGGAGCGGCGCTCGCCGTGCTGGTCGCGCTGGCGCGAGGCGCGGCGAACGCCTCCGAGCTCCTCGCCTCGAACGACACCGGCCTCGTCCTGCTCCTGCTGCCGGCCCTCGTCGGCCTTGTCGCCGCGGTCGCGGTCGCACGACTGCTCCCGCTGGCGCTCCGCGGGCTCGAGCGGATCGTGCCGAAGGACGCGCTCACGTTGCGGCTCGCGGCGCTCGGGCTGGCGCGCCGGCCGGGGTACGCGTCGGTCGCGGTCGCGTTCGTCGTAGTCTCGGTCGGCTTCGCGCTGTTCGCGTCGACCTACCGCTCGACCCTCGAGACCGGGCAGCGCGAGCAGGCCGCCTTCGCGATCCCGGCCGACGAGGTGCTGAGCGAGGACCTCTCGCAGCTCGTGCCGGTGCGGGCGATCGTCACGCCGGAGGTCGAGCGCTCGCTCCGCGTGCGCACGAGCCGCGTGACGAGGCTCGCCGGCAACATCGCGGGCGCGCAGGTGACCGGGATCACGGTGCTCGGCGTGCCGCGGTCGGCGCTGCCGCGGATCGACGGCTGGCGCTCCGACTTCGCCTCGTCCGGGCCCGCGGCGCTCGCGCGCAAGATCGACCCGGGCCGGAGCGTTGCGCCGCGCGGCCCGACGCTGCCGGACGACGCCCGGCATCTCTCCGTGTCGCTCACGGTCCACGGGACGCTCGTCGGCCTCGTCGCGTACGTCGTCGCCCGCGACGGGTCGTTCGTCCCGATCCGGCTCGCGCGCAACGAGGGCCCGCGCCCGCGGGTGCTGGTCGCGCGCGTCCCGGCCGAGGCTCGCGGCGGCAAGCTCGTCGCCTTCCGCTTCGACCCGCCGCCGAAGCTGATCGAGCGCGGCGCGAACTCCGGCGGCCCGGCGCACGGCACCGTCGTCCTCGGGCCGCCGCGCGTGGACGGTCGCCCGCTGACGGGCTACGGCGACTGGCTCGGCACGACCGGCGTCTCGGGGCTGACGCAGCACGGCGCGCTCCGCTTCGGGCTGACGCTCACCAACGAGGTCGACACCTACGTTCGCCCCCGCCAGCCGACCGACGGCCTGCAGATCCCGGCGATCGTCTCGCCGCTGATGGCGCAGCTCGCCGGGCCGGACCGCGTCTTCGGCGTCGACGTCGGCGGCGACCCGCTCGTATTCCGCGTCGCCGCGGTCGCGCGGCGGTTCCCCGGGATCCTCGAGAGCCAGAGCTCGGACTTCGTCGTCGTCGACGAGCCGGCGCTGGCGGCGGCGCTCAACGTGGCGAGCCCCGGCTTCGGCTTCCCGACGGAGCTGTGGCTCGACGTGCCGGGCTCGCGCCGCGCGGCGGTGGAGGCGAAGCTGCGGAAGCCGCCGTTCACGGCCCTCACCGTGTCGTCGCAGTCGCGCCGCGCGGCCTCGCTGCGCCACGAGCCGATCGCGCGCGGCGCGCTCGCGATGCTGGAGGCGGCCGCCGTCACGGCGATCGTGCTGGCGCTGCTCGCGCTCGTCCTCGGCGCGGTGTCCGAGCGCCGGGACGAGGCGGCGGAGCTCTTCGACCTCGAGGCGCAGGGCGTCGCGCCCGCGAGCCTGCGGCGCCAGCTGCGGCTGCGGGCGTCGATGGCCGGCCTCGCCGGCGCGCTCGGCGGCGCGGTCACCGGCTTCGCGCTCTCGCTGCTCGTGGTGCGGTTCGTCGAGCTGACGGCGAACGCGACCGCGCCGGAGCCGCCGCTCGAGCTTGCGCCGGACTGGCCGCTGATACTCGCCGCCGCGGCCGTGGCGGCGGTCGTGGCCGCTGCGCTGGTCGTGCTCGCGACCCGCCGCGCGTTCCGCGACCGCGTCCCGGCGCGCTACGGGGAGGCGACGTGAGCTCGCTCGCCGTCGACGCGCGCGACGTCTTCCGCGTCCATTCGACCCAGGAAGGCGACGCCGCCGCGCTGCAGGGCCTGACGCTCGGCGTCGCCGAGGGCGAGATCCTGACCGTGCTTGGCCCGAGCGGCGCCGGCAAGACGTCCTTCCTGCGCATCCTCGCCGGGCTCGACGTGCCGTCGGCGGGGACGGTCCGCGTCTTCGGCCGCAACCTGCGAACGCTCGGCCGCGGCGACCGCTCGCGCTACCGCACCGAGGTCGTCGGCTACCTCGACCAGCACTACGAGCGCGCGCTCGCGCCCGAGCTGACCGCGGTCGAGCTCGTCGGCCTGCGGCTGCGCGCCGACGGAGCCGAGTGGCGGCCGCGCGCCGAGGCGCTGCTCGAGCGCGTCGGGCTCGGCGCGAAGCTCGACTCGCGGCCGGGCGAGCTCTCCGGCGGCGAGCAGCAGCGCGTTGCGCTCTGCGCGGCGCTGGCGCACCGGCCGCAGCTGCTGCTGGCCGACGAGCCGACGGGCGAGCTCGACGAGGCGAGCGCGCGGCTCGTCTACGACGCCATCTCCGAGCTCGCGGCCGCGGAGGGCTGCACGGTGGTGATCGTCAGCCACGACCCGGCCTCGACCTCCGTCGCCGACCGCTTCGTTCACATCCGCGACGGCCGCGTCAGCGAGGAGACGGTCGGCGGCGAGGACGCGATCGTCGTCGGGCGAGGCGGCTGGCTGCGGCTGCCGCAGGAGTTCCTCGAGCGCGCCGGGATCGGCACGCGTGCTTCGGCGTCGCTCGAGGACGACCGCATCGTCGTCAGCGCGGCCGGCGGCGACGGCGCCGTTCCGGACGAGCCCGCGCTGCCGCTCGCCGCCGCCGTGCCCGGCGCGCCGGTCGGCATGCTTACCGGCGTCGTCAAGACGCACGGCCGCGGCGCCACGGCCGCGCGCGTCTTCGCCGGCCTCGACGCGGTGTTCCCGGCCGGCCGCCTGACGACCGTGACCGGCCCGTCCGGCTCGGGCAAGACGACCCTGCTGCTCCTGCTCGCCGGCCTGGACCTCCCGGACGAGGGCGAGGTGCTCGTCGACGGCACGGCCGTGAGTGCGCTCGACCGCCCGGCGCGGGCCGAGCTCCGCCGCCGCCAGATCGCGCTGGTGCCGCAGCAGAGCGGGCTCGTCCCGTTCCTCAGCGCACGCGAGAACGTCGAGCTCGGCCAGGCGATCCGCGGCCTCGACCACGACGCGGTCGAGGCGCTCGCCGCCGTCGGCCTCGGCGAGCGGGCGGGGCAGCAGGTCTCGCGCCTCTCGGCCGGCGAGCAGGTTCGGGTTGCGGTCGCACGTGCGCTCGCGGCGCGGCCGAGGCTGCTGCTCGTCGATGAGCCGACCGCGCGCCTCGACCAGGCGAACGCGCTACGCCTCGCCACGCTGCTCGTCACGCTCGCCCGCGACACCGGCGCCGCCGTCGTCTGCGCGACGCACGATCCGGTCGTGATCGAGCAGGCCGACGACGAGCTGGCCCTTGCGGCCGAGCCGCTCGCAGTAGGCTGAGCGCGTGGAGGGCATCAGCCTCGAGGAGCTGCAGCTCGCGGCTCGCAACCACGGCATGCCGCTCGAGGCGCTGCGCTGGCCGGTCACGCCGGTCGGGCTCCACTACCTGCTGATCCACTACGACGTCCCGGTCGTCGAGCCCGGGACGTGGCGCCTGGCGATCCACGGCGAGCGCGAGCTCGAGCTGTCGCTGGACGACCTCCGCGCCAGGCCGGCCGTCGAGCACACCGTGACGATGGAGTGCGCCGGCAACGGCCGGGCGCTCTTCGACCCGCGGCCGGTCAGCCAGCCCTGGCTGAACGAGGCGATCGGCACGGCGCGCTGGCGCGGAACGCCGCTGCGGCCGCTGCTCGAGGAGGCGGGCATCCCGGACGGAACGGTCGAGGTGCTCCTCACCGGCCTCGACCGCGGGATCGAGGGCGAGGAGGAGCAGGCGTTCCAGCGCGCGCTGCCGCTCGAGGAGGCGCTCCGCGACGAGGTCCTGCTCGCCTACGAGATGAACGGCGCGCCGCTGCCGCCGCAGCACGGCTTCCCGCTGCGGCTCGTCGTGCCCGGTTGGTACGGGATGACGAACGTCAAGTGGCTCGAGCGGATCGAGCTCGTCGATACGCCCTTCGCCGGCTACCAGAACCGCCAGGGCTACCGGCTCCGCCAGACGGAGGACGACGAGGGCGTGCCGCTGAACCGGATGCAGCCGCGCTCGCTGATGGCGCCGCCTGGGATTCCCGAGTTCATGACGCGCGACCGCACCGTGCCGGCGGGCGAGGTCGTGCTCGAGGGCCGCGCGTGGTCGGGCGTCGCGCCGATCGCCTCGGTCGAGGTGACTGTCGACGGCGGCTCGACCTGGGCGCCGGCCGAGCTCGAGGCGCAGGGCGAGCGCTGGGCCTGGCGCGGCTGGACGTACCGCTGGCAGGCCGAGCGCGGCGAGCACGTGCTGCGCTCACGCGCGCGGGACGAGGCCGGCAACGAGCAGCCGCTCGAGCTGCAGTGGAACGTCGGCGGCTACGCGAACAACGCCGCGCACACGGTCCGCGTGACCGTCAGCTAGCTCTCGCCGAGCCGGTCGGCGTCGTCGATGCTCGGCTCGTGCTCGGTCCTCGCGGCGAACTGGTCGTCCTCGAGCCCGATGATGTCGCCGGACGAGTAGCGCTGCTCCTCGGGTGTCTGGTCCTGTCGCTCGAGCGCGTGCTCGACCGTCTCGTCGTCCTCACGCTTCATCACCCGCCGCCACCAGTCACCGAGTCCCACGCGCCGAGTCTACGCTGGATCGGTGATCGAGACCGCGCTCGGCGACATCACCCGGCAGCGGGTGGACGCGATCGTCAACGCCGCCAACTCGTCGCTGCTCGGCGGCGGCGGGGTCGACGGCGCGATCCACCGCGCGGCCGGGCCGGAGCTGCTCGCGGAGTGCCGGCTGCTCGGCGGCTGCGCCCCCGGCGAGGCGAAGGCGACGTCGGGCCACGCCCTCGCTGCACGCCACGTGATCCACACCGTCGGACCGGTCTGGCACGGCGGGAACGACGGCGAGCCGGAGACGCTGGCCGCTTGCCACCGGAACTCGATCGCGCTGGCGGCCGAGCTCGGCTGCCGGACGCTCGCGTTCCCGGCGATCTCCACCGGCGTCTACGGCTACCCGGTCGAGCTCGCGGCCGAGGTCGCCGTCACGGCCACGGCCGAGGCGCTCGCTTCACAGAGCACGGTCGAGCTCGTCCGCTTCGTCCTGTTCGACGAGCGGACGCTGGCGTCGTTCGACGCCGCTACGCCCTGAGCGTCAGCGCCACCGAGACGAACGCAAGCGTGAGCGCGGCGATCACGACCACACCACCTACGAAAGAGCTCCGCACGACCCCTCCTCCTCCTTCCCGTTGCGTCCACGGTAGAAGCTGCGGCGGCCGTAGGCATCCCTCCGCCGGGGGGTCGCGCAGCGTTGACGCCGGCCAATGGTGCTAGTCATACTAGTTCCATCTGAGATGACGATCGTCGAGACACCCCCGCAGCCCCCGTCGCAGGACGAGCTCGAGGCGCTGATCGAGGAGGCGCGCCGCCGGGCCCGGCGGCGGAGGCTGGTCGTCGCCGGGGCGGTCGTGGGGGCGATCGCGGTCGCGGGAGTCGTCGCGGGCCTCGTGTGGCCGAAGGGCGACGGGTCGAGCGGCGAGGGGTTGCGCAAGGGGTTCCATGCCGTCCAGGCGCGCGGTCCCGTCCGGCACGCGCTCGTCGAGGAGCTCCGCCCACGGCTGACCACGATTGCACTCGCGTCCGGCCGGGCCCGGACCACGCATGTGACGCGAGAGATCTGGTGGGATCCACGCAGCGGCCTGTACCGGATCCTCGTGCGCGACGACGGCGTCGCGATGGCCGACTGGGTGCAGCAGACGTGCTTCGGGTCCGGCCCACGGCGCGGCTGCATCGCGCCCTCGCCGTTCGACCTCCGGAGCCAGGGCGTCGTCTGGCAACCGAAGCCGGACCGCGCCCGCCGAGTCGGAGTCGGCACGTTCCGTGGGGAGCCCGTCGTGTGGTTCGAGCAGCTCATGGGTCCCGCCAACGGTCGCCAGGCGCTCAGCGGGAACCAGGTCGCGTTCGACGCCGCGACCCACCAGCTCGTCGCGCTGCGACAGATCATTCGCGCCCCGCCACCGAGCAGCGCGCGCGGAAGCATCTTCGCCGAGAGCGCGGTCAGGATGCTGCCGGACCTGGCGCCGAAGCAGGCGCCGTTCGCGGTGCCCGACGGCGGGGCGCCGTACAACTTCGACATGTTCGTGGGCGCGTCGCAGAGCGCGACGCTCGCCGGTGCCGCCGGCCTGCTCGGCCGGACCGCGCTCTGGCTCGGCCCGACGTACCGCGGATACCGCCTGCGTTCCGTGGTCGGAGGGTCGCAAGGCAGCGAGAACGCGAGGCGCGGCGGCGCCGGGTTGGCGCCCGTCCTGACCCTCGACTACGGCGCCTTCACCATCGACGAGTACGGCGTGACGCGTCCGCTCTGGCTCCTGAACGCGCCGCGGCCCGGGACGCTCCTGAGGGAGCCCGACTCGAGCTTCGTCTACGGCCGCGACGGGATCGTCGTCAAGGTGACGCCCGCCGGCCGTCGGCGCTGGGGCCGGAACGAGCTCGTCGCGCTGGCGCGTGCGCTCAGGCCGGCGGCCTGAGCACGGCGAACTCGTCGGTGATCTCGAGCCGCCGCGAGCGGAAGCGGTAGAGCGCGGCCGGCCGTCCGCCTGCCCGGCCCGACTCGCGCCGTTGCCCCGTCGCCTCGAGCACGCCCCGGCGGAGCAGGACGCGCTGGAGGTTCGTCGCCGAGACCTCGCGCTCGAGCGCGGCGACGTAGAGCTCCCGCAGCTCGGAGATGCTGAACTCCGGCGGCGCGAGGGCGAAGGCGACGTTCGTGTACGACAGCTTCGCCCGCAGCCGCTCGCGCCCGGCGAGGACGATCTCGCGGTGGTCGAACGCGAGCTCGGGCAGCTGCGAGACCGGATGCCAGGTCGTGTCCTCCGGCACCTCCGGGTCGACGTCCCGCGGCACGAGGCCGAGGTACGCCGTCGCGAGCTCCCAGTCGAGCGGGTTGCGTCCCGGGTCGCTCAACGTCGTCAGCTGCTCGAGGTGCGCGAGCTCGCGGACGTCGACCTTCTGGGCAAGGTGGCGCCTGATCGACTGCGCGAGCGTCTCGCCCCGCTCGAGGTACCCGCCCGGGAGAGACCAGGCGCCGAGGAACGGCTCGCGCGCCCGCTGCCAGAGCAGCACCTGCAAGCGTCCGTCGCGGACCTGCAGCACGACCGCCAGCGTGACCTGGGCCGGCGCTGCGGTGGTAGACTCCTGCCGAGGTTTTCGACCCACAGGCAAAAACTAGCGAACGGAGGACCGGGATGCGTGCCCTGATCACCGCGGCAGGTGTCGCTCGATGACGACCGCGGTTGCGGCTCCGCCCGTTCGCGACGTCGAGCAGGTCCTGCGCGAGGGCGGGCTCTCCCGCTTCCACAAGAAGGCGATCCTCGTCACGGGGGCCGCCTGGACGTTCGTCGCGATGGAGATCCTGCTCGTCGGCTTCGTCGCGCCGATCTTCACCGCCAAGTGGGGCCTCGACGGCCGCATGCAGGGGCTCGTCAACAGCGCCGCCCTGGCCGGGTCGCTGTGCGGCTCGCTCGCGCTCGGGCGGACCGCCGACCGGATCGGCCGCCGCGCGATCTTCCAGTACTCGATCCTCTGGTACGCACTCTTCACGGCGATCACGGCGCTCGCGTGGGGCCCGTGGTCGGTGATGGCGTTCCGCTTCCTGGCCGGGCTTGGCCTCGGCGGCATGCTCGTCGTCGACCCGTCGATGCTGACCGAGTACCTGCCGCCCCAGCGGCGTGGGCGGCTGCTCGTCTTCCTCGACTTCTGGTGGCCGGTCGGGCTGCTGCTCGCGACCTTCCTCTCGTGGATCTTCATCGGCCACTCGATCGGCGGCGACAACAGCTGGCGCTGGCTCTTCCTGGCCGCGTCGTTCCCGGCGTTCTTCGCCTTCGCCGTCCGGCGGACGCTCCCGGAGAGCCCGTACTTCCTGGCGCGTCAGGGCCGCTCGCAGGAGGCGGCCGAGGTGCTCAGCGAGATCACCGGCCGGCCGGTCGAGCCGGGCGAGCTGACGGCGCCCGCGGAGGAGCCGCGCTCGTCGGTGCGCGAGCTGTTCGCGGAGCGCCTGCGCTCGCGGACGGTGACGACGGGCCTCGTCTGGATCGCGCTCAACATCTCGTACTACGGGCTCTTCCTGTGGCTGCCGTTCGTGCTGCAGACCGAGAAGTCGTTCTCGATCAACGTCTACCTGCTGCTGACGCTGTCGGCGCTCTCGCAGTTCCCGGGCTACGGCGCGGCGATCTGGCTCGTCGAGCGCATCGGCCGCAAGGCGACGCTCGCGACCTTCCTCGTGCTCGGCGGCGTCTCGGCGTACGCGTTCGCCGTCGCCGACACGCAGGGCGTCTACGTCACCGCCCTGTTCTTCGTCGGCTTCTTCAACCTCGGCGCGTGGGGCGCGGTCTACCCGTTCACCTCCGAGACTTTCCCGACGCGGCTGCGCTCGAGTGCCTTCGGCCTGATGGAGGGCGTCGGCAAGGCCGCCGCGATCGCCGGCCCGTACATCTTCGGCAACCTCTACGACGCGACCGGGACGTCGACGTGGTCGCTGACGGTGGTTGCGATCGTGATGGCGGCAGGCGGTGTGGTCGCCGCGGTGTTCGGCCGCGAGACCAAAGGCCGCGCGCTCGCCTAGCCGGCGCTCACTTCCGTAAACGGTGTCTGACACCGGCTCCGCTCGCGAATTCGGCTTGCCGTCTCGGAGCTGTGGACGACTCGTCACGGTTCGGGCACGCGTCTGACACTGGCCCCGGAGACCGCCGCCGGCTCCCGCCGAGCCACTAGCCTACGCAGGAAAAAGGAGAGCCCATGGCAACCGAATCGAAGAACCTCACCCAGAGCCAGCGGGAGTTCCTCGAGCACCCGTACTACGCCGCGGTGACCACCGTGCGCGAGGACGGCTCGCCGCACACGACCGTCGTCTGGGTCGACGTGGACGAGGAAGGCGTGATGTTCAACACGGCGACCGGCCGCGCCAAGCCGCGCCACCTCGAGCGCGATCCGCACGTCTCGCTGACGGTGATCGACCCGAGCGACGGCTACCGCTGGATCTCGGTCGACGGCCGCGCCGAGATCACGACCGAGGGCGCGAACGAGAGCATCGACAAGCTCGCGAAGAAGTACCTCGACCAGGACTCGTATCCCTGGCACAAGCCGGAGGAGCAGCGGCTGATCGTCCGCATCCGTCCGGATCACGTGCAGGCGCACGGCCTCGATTGAGGCTCACGCTCTGCGACGTCGGCCCGCGCGACGGCCTCCAGAACGAGGCCGAGACGCTGGAGCCGGCGACGCGCGCGGAGCTCGTCAACCGGCTCGCCGCCGCCGGCCTGCCGCGCGTCGAGGCGGTCAGCTTCGTGCGCGCCGACCGCGTCCCGCAGATGGCGGATGCCGAGGAGGTCGTCGCCGGGATCGAGCGCCGCGAAGGCACCGAGTACTCCGGCCTCGTGCTCAACGAGCAGGGGTACGAGCGGTTCTGCGCGAGCGGCCTCGACCGCGTCAACGCGACGCTCGGCGCGACCGAGGAGTTCAACCGCCGTAACGGCAACGCCTCGCTCGACGAGGCTGTCGCGCGGGTCGAGCGGATCCTCGCCGCAGCGACCGAGCCGGCGACCGTCACGCTCAGCGTCGCGTTCGGCTGCCCGTTCGAAGGCCGCGTCGACCCCGGCCGCGTCGCCGACCTCGCCGCGCGCTTCGAGGGCGCGGAGGTCGTCCTCGCCGACACGATCGGCGTGGCGGTGCCGAGCGAGGTGCGGGCGCTGATGCAGCGCACCGGCGCCGCCGGCTTCCACGGCCACAACACGCGCAACACCGGCTACGCGAACGCGCTCGCCGCGGTCGAGGCCGGCGCGAGCGTGCTCGACTCGTCCGTCGGCGGGCTCGGTGGGTGCCCGTACGCGCCGCGGGCCAGTGGCAACGTCGCGACGGAGGACCTCGTCTACCTGCTGGAGCGCGAGGGCGTCGAGACCGGCGTCGACCTCGACGCGCTGATCGCGGTGGCGGCGTGGCTGGAGGGGGTCTTCGGCCGGAAGCTCGAAGGCCAGCTCTACCGCGCCGGCACCTGGCCGGCGTGAGCCGCCGCGAATTCGGAGACCGCGAGGTCGATCTCCTCGTCTCCGGTCTGCCAGTTCGAGACTGAGACCCGGATCGCCTTGCGGCCGTTCCAGGTCGTGCCGCTCAGCCAGACGCGGCCGCCCGCCTGCACCTGGCGTAGCGCCTCGTCCGTCTGCTCGTCCGTCTCGAAGCGGAAGAGCACCTGGTTCAGCACGACCTCGTTCAGCACCTCGGCGCCCGGCAGCTCGACGATCGCCTCGGCGAAGCGCGTGGCGGCGCCGCAGCAGCGTTCGACCAGCTCGACCACGCCCGAGCGGCCGAGCGACCGCAGCGCGGCGTAGACGGCGAACCCGCGGGCGCGGCGCGAGAACTCGGGCACCCAGTCCATCTGGTCGCGCACCCGGCGCGTGCCCTCGTCCTGGATCAGGTACGAGGCCGTGGCGGCCATCGCCATGCGGTGCGACTCCGGGTGCGCGCAGAGGACGATTCCTGAGTCGTAAGGGACGTTGAGCCACTTGTGCGCGTCGGTCGTCCAGGAGTCCGCGAGCTCGATCCCGTTGACGAGGTGCCGCAGCCGCGGCGAGACGGCGGCCCAGATCCCGAAGGCGCCATCGACGTGGAGCCACGCGCCCGCGTCGCGCGAGAGGCGAGCGATCTCCGGCAGCGGGTCGAACGCGCCGGTGTTCACCTCGCCCGCCTGCGCACAGACGATCGTCGGCCCGGGCGCGCCTGCAAGGGCTTCGGCCAGCGCGTCCGGCTGCATGCGGCCCTGATCGTCGGCCGCGACGGCCGTCGGCGCGCCGAGCCCGAGCAGGCGCAAGGCCCGGTCGACCGTCACGTGGCTGTGCTCGCCGACGAGCACGCGGATGCGCGGCGCTCCGGTCAGGCCTTCGCGGCCGATGTCCCAGCCGACCGCGTCGAGCACGTGCCAGCGCGCCGCCGCGAGGCCGGTGACGTGCGCCAGCTGCGTCCCCGTGACGAAGCCGATCGACGACTCGCCCGGCAGGCCGAGCAGCTCGAGCAACCAGTCGCGCGTGACCTGCTCGACCACCGACGCGGACGGCCCGCCGACGTAGAGGCCGGCGTTCTGGTCCCACGCGGACGTGAGCCAGTCCGCCGCCAACGCCGCGGGCAGGGCGCCGCCGATCACGAAGCCGAAGTAGCGGCCGCTGCCCATCGCGACGACGCCGGGCTCGGCGCCGGCCGCCAGCTCGTCGAGCACCTGCTCGGCCGGCAGCGGGTCGTCGGGCAGCGGCCCGCCGAGCGCGGCGCGCAGCTGCTCGGGGGTCACGTCCGGAAAGACGGGGCGCTCGCCAAGCGTGTCGAGGTAGTCCGCCGCGAGCTCCGCCGTGCGGCGCAGCAGGTCCCGCGTGTCGCTCACGCGCTCATCCTCTCACCGAGCGACCAGAGCCCGTACCGGTGCGGGAACGGCGTGTTGTCGACCTCGCGCTCGAACGACTCGCCGATCTTCTCGGCGACCCGGATCGACGCGACGTTCTCGAGCGCGATCAGCGAGATCAGCCGGGTCCGCCCGAGCTCGCCGAGCGTCCAGTCGCGGCAGGCGGCGGCGGCCTCCGTCGCGTAGCCGCTGCCCCAGTGCCCGCGGCCGAGCTTCCAGCCGAGCTCCGTCTCCACCTCGCCGTCGAGCCGCTTGCGCTTACCGTTCGTCCAGTCGCGCGGGTCCCAGAGCTGCAGCCCGACGCGCCCGAGCACCGCGCCGTCGTCGCGCCGCTCGACCGTGAACTCGCCGAGCCCGTACCAGTCCCAGTGCAGCAGCAGGCGGTCGACCATCTCCTCGACCTGCTCTTGCGTCTTCACCCCGCCGACGAACTGAAGGGCGTCGGCGTCCTGCCACTGCGGGTAGAAGGCGTCCGCGTCCTCGGGCCGGGGCCGGCGCAGGACGAGCCGCTCGGTCTCGAGCCTCACGCGTCGAGCGCGAACAGCTGCGCCTCGCGGCGACCGAGCATGATGTCGCGCTCGTACTCGAGCCCGAGCTTCCGCGCGACGTTCTCGGAGGCGGTGTTCCCGTGGATGATCAGCGCGATCAGCCGCTCGGCGCCGAGCTCGTCCAGCGCGTAGTCGCGCACCGCGCCCGCCGCCTCCGTCGCGTAGCCGTGACCCCAGTACGCCCTGCCGAGCGTGTAGCCGACCTCGACCTCGCTGGGCGCGTTCGCCGCCTCGGCGCGCGTCGTCGGCTCCCACGTGACCGTGTTCCAGACGAGCAGGCCGACGCGGCCGATGACCGCGCCGTCGTCGTGGCGAACCGTGGTGAAGAGGCCGAAGCCGTCCGCTTCCCAGCGCTCGATCATCCGCTTCACGCTGCGCTCGGTGTCGCCGCGCGTGAGCGTGCGGCCGTCGCCGACGTAGCGCATCACCTCGGGGTCGGCGTACATCGGCGCGAGCGCCTCCGCGTCGTCGGGGACGGGCGCGCGCAGGAGCAGGCGGTCGGTCTCCAGCTGGAGCACGGGGAGAGCCTACGTCTTGCGGGAGCGACGCCAGGGCCAGCGCGGCCGCTGCCCCTCGGGCTTGTCGAACTGGTCGAACGCCGCCTCGAGCTGCGCCTCGACGTAGCGGTTGATCTTCTCGTTGAAGCGGCTCGTCAGGTCGTCGCCCCGGCTGTCGGCCTCCGCCTGCTTCGGCGGCGGGAACTCGTGGGGCGACTCCTCCAGCGACAGCTCGAAGACGTGCTCGTGCTGGATGTCCTTCAGGTTCTGGCGCCCGAGGTCGCGGACGCTGACGCCGTCCGGCAGCTCGTTGCCGACGAGCGCGCGCGTCGTCTCCGAGACGAGGATCTGCCCGCCATGCCCCGCGGAGCAGATGCGCGCCGCACGAACGACGTCGAGTCCGACGTAGCCCTCGTCGCCGACGGTCGGCTCGCCCGTGTGCAGGCCCATGCGAACGCGCACGTCGGCGCCGCGGGGCCACCCGTGCGAGCCGAGCGCGCGCTGGCCGGCGACCGCTGCGCCGACGGCGTCCCGCGCCCGCGGGAACGAGTAGAAGAACGCGTCGCCCTGCGTGTCGACCTCGCTGCCCCCGGCGGCCTGGAACACGTCCCGCAGCAGCCGCCGGTGATCGGCCACGACCTGCCCGTAGTCGTCGCCGAGCTCCTGCAGCAGCCGCGTCGAGCCCTCGATGTCGGTGAACAGAAACGTGACGGTGCCGCCGGGAAGGGTCACGGCGCTTACCGTACAAGCCGTGAATCGCCTGGCGTCCGAGACGAGCCCGTACCTGCTCCAACATGCGCACAACCCGGTCGAGTGGTTCCCCTGGGGTGAGGAGGCGCTGGGAAAGGCGCGGGCCGAGGACAAGCCGATCCTGCTCTCCGTCGGCTACGCCGCCTGCCACTGGTGCCACGTGATGGCGCACGAGTCGTTCGAGGACGCCGAGACGGCGGCGGTGATGAACGAGCGCTTCGTCAACGTGAAGGTCGACCGCGAGGAGCGGCCGGACGTCGACGGCGTCTACATGGACGCGGTGGTCGCCATGACCGGTCACGGCGGCTGGCCGCTGACGGTCTTCCTGACGCCGGACGGCGAGCCGTTCATCGGCGGCACGTACTTCCCGCCCGAGCCCCGGCACGGCCTCCCGTCGTTCCGGCAGCTGCTCGTCGCCGTCTCCGACCTGTGGCGCGAGAGCCGCGCCGACGTCGAGCGCCGGACCGAGGTCATGGTCGACGCATTGCGCAAGGCCGCCGAGGCCGCGCCGTCGGCCGAGCCGCTGACCGAGTCGCTGCTCTTCACCGCCCTCCGGCGGCTGGCGGAGCTTCATGACCGGGAGTGGGGCGGCTTCGGCGCGCCGGCGCCGAAGTTCCCGCCGGCATCGACGCTCGAGCTGCTCCTGCGGCGCGGCGAGGTCGAGCTCGCGACGCCGACGCTCGACGGGATGTCGCTCGGCGGGATGTACGACGTGGTCGGCGGCGGCTTCCACCGCTACTCGGTCGACGAGCGCTGGCTCGTGCCGCACTTCGAGAAGATGCTCTACGACAACGCGCTGCTCGTGCCGGCGTACCTGCACGCGTGGCTCGTCACCGGTACCGAGCGCTATCGCGAGGTCGTCGAGGAGACGGTCGAGTACCTGGTTCGCGAGCTACGGTTGCCCGGCGGCGGCTTCGCGTCGTCGCAGGACGCCGACACGGACGGCGTCGAGGGCATGACCTACACGTGGGCGCCGGGCGAGGGGGCGCCGGAGAAGCTGCTCGAGCCCTTCGAGGGCGGCCGCTTCATCCTGCGCGGGCGGCTCGACCCCGTGACGCGGGCGCGGCTCCTGGCGATCCGCTCGGAGCGTCCGCAGCCCGGGCTCGACGACAAGGCGATCGCCTCGTGGAACGGGCTCGCGCTGGCGGCGCTGGCCGAGGCGGCGCGGCGATTGCGGCGCGACGACTGGCTGGCGGCGGCGCGAGAGCTCGGCGAGTTCCTGCTCGGCCCCCTGTCGCGCGACGGCCGCCTGGTGCGCAGCGTGCGCGACGGACAGGCGAGCGGACCCGGCTTCCTCGACGACTACGCGAACGCGGCGCACGGCCTCTACGAGCTGCACGTGGCGACGGGCGAGCTGCGCTGGCTCGAGGAGTCGCGCCGGCTGGCACTGCTCGCGGTCGAGCTGTACGCGGACGACGAGCGAGGCGGCTTCTTCCTCGCGGCGGCCGAGGGAGAGCAGCTCGTCGCGCGGCGCAAGGAGCTGTTCGACCACCCGCTGCCGTCGGGGAACTCGATGCTCGCGTACGTGCTGCTGCGGCTCGGGCGGATCTGGGGGGACGACGAGCTCGAGCGACGCGCCGTCGGCGTCTTGCGGCTGCTCGGCGACGCGCTCGGCCGCGGCCCGACGGAGTTCGCGTGGGCGCTGAACGCGCTCGACCTGTACCTGTCGACGCCGCGTGAGGTCGCGGTCATCGGCCCGCCGGCGGCAGAGGTCGCGCAGGCGGCGCTCGACCGGTTCGACCCGAACGCCGTCGTCGCCTTCGGCCCCGCGGACGGCGTGCCGCTGCTCGACGGCAAGACGTACGTCGACGGCGACCCGGCGGTGTACGTCTGCGAGCGCTTCGCCTGCCAGCGCCCCGCGACCACCGCGGCCGAGCTCAAGTAACAGTCTGTTACTTGGATCGACACGGCCGAAATCGCCACCGCGGCCGTGGTCGTTCCAGCGTTCAGACCGACCTAGTAACAGACTGTCGCTTGGATTCGGCCCGCCGCGGGCCGTAGAGTGCGGCGCCGTGGCCCTGCTCTCGGTCGAGCACGTGTCGCGGCGGTTCGGCGGGGTGGTCGCCGTCGACGACGTGACGCTGGACGTCGGCGAGGGCGAGATCGTCGGGCTGATCGGGCCGAACGGCGCCGGCAAGTCGACGGCGTTCAACATCATCAACGGCGTCTACCCGCCGGACAGCGGCACGATCCGGTTCGCCGGGACGGAGCTGGCCGGG
>DASSQG010000038.1:0-6208 GCA_035702625.1 Gaiellaceae bacterium
GCGCTCCGAGGCGCCGGGATCCCGGCCTCCGGGCTCGTCGTCGAGACCGACCCGGTCGCGGCCACGCGTGACGCGATCGCGACGCTCGAGCCGCCGCCCGACGAGGTTGTCGTCTCGACGCACCCCCAGCCGCGGTCGGGCTGGCTGCGCCGCAATGTCATCGACCGGATCCGCGACGCGGCCGGCGGGCTGCCCGTCGAGCACGTCGTCGTCGATCTCGAGCGCGAGGACGGCGGCGACGCGAACGTGCTCGTGGTCGCCAACGAGACCGTCGTCGGCGAGCCGCTCCTGCAGACGGTCCGCGAGCGCGCGGCGCAGGGGCACGTGTCGTTCCTGATCGTCTCGCCCCAGACCGATCTTCACGCGGCGGCTCATCCCGAGGCCGAGCGCCGTCTGCGGCGCGCGTTGACCATCCTGCGCGGCGAGGGCATCGACGCCCACGGCCAGGTCGCGCACCCCGACCCGTTCACGGCCGCGATGCAGGCGACGCAGGACGAGCGCATCGACGAGATCATCGTCTCGACCTTCCCCGGCGAGAAGACCTCCAGCTGGCTGCGGGGCGACATCGTCAATCGGCTGCGCAAGCAGACCAACCTGCCGGTCACCCACGTCGAGGTCGCGCGCGAGGAGACCGAGACGGCGGAGCCCGTCGGCTGATGGCGACCGTCGACCACGCAGCGCACCCGCCCGTAGCGCACCAGAGCTCGCGCGTTGACGCGCGCACGCTCGGGATGTTCCTCTTCATCGCGTCGGAGATCATGCTCTTCGGCTCGTTCTTCACGGCCTACTTCTTCGTGCGCGTTGCCGCCGGGACGCCGTGGCCGACGCCGCCGTATCAGCTGCCCGTGTTCGTCGCCGGGATGAACACGATCATCCTCGTGACCTCGAGCTTCACGATGCACTGGGCACTGCAGTCGATCAAGCGGGGCAACCGCTCCGGGCTCAAGGCCGGCCTGTCGCTGACGTTCCTGCTCGGCCTCTCGTTCCTGCTGACCCAGCTGCTCGAGTACGCCCGGATCGGCTTCACGCCCCACACCGACGCCTTCGGCACGATCTTCTTCTGCCTGACGGGCCTGCACGGCGCGCACGTCTTCGTCGGGCTGACGCTCCTGGCCGCCGCGACGACGCGCGCCTTCCGCGGCCACTACTCCGAGGACCATCACCTCGGGGTCGAGATCCCCGGGATCTACTGGCACTTCGTCGACGTGATGTGGATCGTCGTCTACACGACGGTCTACATCCTCTAGTCGCGTGCCCAACCCGCTCCGGTCCGAGGGCGAGGCGTTCCGGTTCCTGCTCGGGGCGGTGGTCTATTTCGCGGCGATCGCGATCGCGGGCGTGATCAACGAGTGGGCGGGGCTCGCCGTCTTCATCGTGCTCACGATTGCCGTGATCGTCTGGTGGTGGCGGGCCCAGAAGCGGGAGGGGCACCCGGTCGAGACTCTTGCGGTTCCGCCCGGCCGCGGCGACGAGCGCCGGATCCTCGTGGTCGCCAACGAGACGGTCGGCGGCGCGCCGCTCCTCGACCGGATCAAGGAGCTCGCCTCCGAGGGGAACGCCCGCGTGCTCGTCGTCACGCCGGCGCTCAACTCGCCGCTGCGGCATCTCGCCTCCGACGAGGACGCGGCGCGCGGTGCCGCGCAGGACCGGCTCGACCGGAGCCTCGCCGCGCTCGCGACCAACGGCATCCAGGCGCGCGGGGAGGTCGGCGACGGCGACCCGCTGCAGGCGATCGAAGACGCTCTGCGCACGTTCGGCGCCGACGTGATCGTCATCTCGACGCATCCCGAGGGCCGCTCGAACTGGCTCGAGCGGGGCGTCGTCGAGAACGCGCGCGAGCGCTTCGGCGTGCCGATCCACCACGTCGTGGTGGACCTGAGTCGCGAGTCGAGCTAGCCCTTCCCGGCGACCGAGGAGACGTACCTGGCGACGGCCGTGATCTGCGCCGGCGTGAGCGTCCCCTTGAACGCCGGCATTACCGCGCCGCCGTTGATCACCTGGCGCTGCGCGATCTCGAGCGACGGCTTCAGCTGGTCGAGGTTCGGCCCGACGGTGCCGCTCGTGCCGGCGTCCTTCAGCGTGTGGCAGCTGCCGCAGTTCGCGGTGAAGATGTCCTTGCCGTTAGTCGAGTTCTTCGCCGCCGTCAAGCCCGTGCCGGCGACCTGCGCGACGTACGCCGCGACCGAGTCCGCGTCCTGGCCGGTGACGAGGTTCGCGGGCATCGGCGGCTCGGCCAGCTCGATCTGGTCGCGGACGACCTGCTTGAACGTGTCCTGCTTGAAGCCCTGCTTGCGCGACGGGCCGAACGCCTGGTCGAGGTCGGGGCCGGTCTGCCCGTGCGTGCCCGCGTCGGCGAGCGTGTGGCAGCCACCGCACTTCGCCTGGAACAGCTGCTTGCCCTGGCTCGGGTCGCCGCCCTTCGCGATCCCGCCCGTGCCGCAGCCTGCGGCGAGGAGCGCAGTCGCCATGGCCAGAACCGCTGCGGGACGCCGCACTAGGCCGCGTCGAGGCTGGCCACGGCTTCGTCGCGCGTGCCGTGGATCGTGAAGACCCGGTCGAGGCCCGTGATCTCGAAGATCTTGGTGATGTTGCGGTCGCTGCAGACGAGCGACAGCTGCCCGTCGTTCGTGCGGAGCCGCTTCACCCCGCCGACGAGCACGCCCAGCGTCGTCGAGTCGATGAACGTCGTGTTCGAGAAATCGACGACAACGCTCTTCGCGCCCTTGCCGATCACGTCGAGCAGCTGCTGCTTGAACTCCGGCGCCGTGTAGAGGTCGACCTCGCCCGCGAGCGAGATGACGTAGGCGTCGTCGGACAGCTGCTCGGTCTTGATGTCGAAGTTCATCCCGGCCTCGTTTCCCCTAGCGGGCGCAGTCTAACGCTGCGACGGACTGGCCGATGCCGTCAGCTGCGCCAGCGTCTGCCGCACGGTCGCGGCGTTCGGGTTGGTGGGCGCGACCTTGAGGAACTTCTTGTACGCGGTGATCGCCCCGGTGACGTCGTTCGCGTTCTGCGAGGCGGACGCCCACTGCAAGAGCTCGTTCGGCTCCTCGGCCGTCCCGCGCGCGGCCTGCGCGGCCTGCTTGTAGGTCGACGCGACCTTGGCGTAGCCGCCCGTGACCTTCGTGTACGCCTCGCTGAGGCGGGTCTGGAGCGACTGCGAGTACGGGTCGGAGGTCAGCGCCTGGCCGATCGGCGAGCTCGTGTCGAGACCGGGCGGCGTGATCGCGTTCTGGTTGATCGACGCGAGCACGGCGGTGTAGTTGTCGCCCTCACGGCCGGCCTGCGCCGCGTAGATGGCGGCGATGCGATTGAGCACGTCGACGTTGTTCGGCGCGACCGAGCGCGCCTTCTGCAGCGTCGCGAGCGCGTCGGACTCCCGCTGGTCGGCCTGCTGGACGCCGGCGAGGTCGAGGTAGGCGTTCACGTCCTTCGGGTTGCGCTCGACGACCTTCTGCTTGTCGTTGATCTGCGAGCTGAGCGAGCTGCCGCTCGACTTGCCGAAGAAGCTCTGGAGCGCGTCGGTGATCCCGTTCGAGCCGGAGCCGACGCCGAGGAAGACGAAGCCCGCGGCGAACACGACCGCGAGGAAGACGTACGCGACCTTTGCGTGCGTGCGGAGACGCGAGAAGAAGAGCTGCTCTTCCCAAGCCGGGGTGGCGTTCTTCTTGCGCTTCTTCTGCGGTTCGGGCTGGCGCTTGCGCCGCGCCTGGGTGGCTCCTCGGGCCATAGCCGGCCTAGGGTACCTGCCAGTCATGAGAGTCGCCTATGACGCGTAAGCGTTGTTTCGTCTGCTCGTCGCAGAGCGCGCCTTGGAGGCCGGAGTCGTACGCATCGCGCGGGTCGAGCCCGAGCTTCGCGGCCGCCTCGTAGTCCTGGCCGAGGTCGGTGCCGAACATCGCGGGGTCGTCCGTGGAGATCGAGCAGCGGACGCCGGCGGCGACCAGCGTGGGCAGCGGGTGCTCGTCGAGCGAGGAGACGACCCGGGTGCGCAGGTTCGAGATCGGGCACACGTCGAGCACGACCTGCCGGTCGGCCAGCTCGCGTACCAGGCCGGGATCCTCGACCGCGCGGATCCCGTGGCGCACGCGGTCGGCGCCCAGCTCCTCGAGCGCGCCGCGGACCGACGGCGGCCCCGCGACCTCGCCAGCGTGCGGGACGGAAGCGAGGCCGAGCTCGCGCGCGAGCTCGAACGCCGGCGCGTACGGCTCCGGCGGGAAGTCCGCCTCGAGGCCGCCGAGGCCGACGCCGACGATGCCGCGGTCGTGGTAGCGCGCGGCCCAGCGGACGAGCTCCTCGGCCTCCGAGAGCGGGAAGCCGCGGACGATGTCGGGCGTCAGCCGCACCTCGACGCCGTGCAGCTCGCGCGCGCTCTGTGCCCCGTCGCAGTAGCCCTCGAAGATCTCCTCCCACGCGACGCCGCGGCGCACGCGCTCCCCGGGCGAGAAGATGCCCTCGAGGTAGACGGCGCCGAAGGAGGCGGCCTCGGCCGCGTAGTCGAGGACGACCTGGCAGAAGTCCTCTGCCGTACGGAGCGCGTTCGTGGTGAGGATCCAGACCTCGATGAAGTGCGCGAAGTCGCGGAAGTCGTAGAGCTCGGCCAGCCCCTCCTCCGTGTCGGCCGGCAGCGGATAGTCGTTGCGTCGCGCGACCTGGAGCAGCGTCCTCGGCCTCACGGTCCCCTCGAGGTGGACGTGGAGCTCGATCTTCGGGTGAGTCACTCGGGAACCGGTGTCGTTCCGGTTCCGGAGCGCCAGCGCGGCTCGAGGATGGTGGCGAGCCCGATCGCCAGAACGTAGAGCCCGACGAGCGGGATCACCGACAGGATCGTCGAGACGGGGTCGACTCCCGGCAGGAGCACGCCGATCACGGTCATCACGAAGACGCCGACACGCCAGGTGCTGCGCAGTTGCGCGGCGGACAGGATTCGCAGGCGGACTAGGGCGAGCACGAAGACGGGTACCTCGAAGGCGAGCGCCACGCCGAGCAGCACGAAGCTGACGAAGCGGTAGTAGTCCCGGGCCCGGATCATGATCTGGTAGTGGCTCGAGTCGTAGTTCGTCAGGAAGTGCATGGCCGGCGGCAGAATCACGTAGTAGCCGAAGACGACTCCGCCGAGGCCGAGCAGCGTGGCGAAGCCGACGAGCATCGCCATCGCGCGCTGGTGGTGCTCTTCGATCGCAGGCGCCAAAAACGACCACAGCTGCCAAAGTACGACCGGGAGAGCCAGGAGTAGCCCGGCCCAGAGGCTGACCCAGATCGAGGTGGTGAACGGCTCGATCGGACTGAACGTGACCGGCTTCCGCAGGTTGTCGGGCAGCGGCCGGTTGAGCCAGGTCAGGATGTGTCCGTGAAAGGCGTAGGCGACGACGAAGCCTGCGCCGAGCGCAAGGAGCGCGATGATCAGCCGCGCCCGGAGCTCGCCGAGGTGCTCGACCAGCGTTGCCTCTTCGCCGTGGCGAAGGCGGCGCGGGAGCCGGCTCATCGAGCTAGGAAGTCGACGACGGAGGCGGCGCTTCGTCCGTGGTGCGGGACTGCTGCAGCTCCGGCTGCGGCTGCGGCTTGTCGTCCCCGGTGATCGAGTCCTTGAACTCGCGCATCCCCTTCCCGAGCGAGCGGCCGATTTCTGGCAGCCGCTTCGGCCCGAAGACGAGCAGCGCGACGATCAAGATCACGAGGAGCCCGGCGATGCCGATCTCTGGCATGACCGAAGCGTAGCGCCTCCGCGTACGGGTATGGCCACTTCGTGGTCAAGAAGCCCGTCGACGAACAGGTGATGGTCGTCACCGGCGCCTCGAGCGGCCTCGGCCGCGCGGTCGCGCGGCTCGCCGGCGTGCGCGGGGCGAAGGTCGTCGTGACGGCTCGCAACGCCGCTGCGCTCGACAACTGCGTGGCCGAGATCGAGCGCGCCGGCTCCGAGGCGATCGCCGTCCCGGGCGACATCACCGACCGCACCGCCGTCGAGCGCGGTGTCGAGACGGCCGTCGAGCGCTTCGGCCGGATCGACACCTACGTCGCCAACGCGATCGTCACCGTCTACGCCGAGGCCGAGCGCCTCGAGGAGGACGAGCTGCGCCGCGTGTGGGACGTCAACTTCTTCGGCGTCGTCTACGGCTACTGGGCCGCGCTGCCGCACCTGCGCGCCTCGAAGGGGACGTTCCTGCACGTCAGCTCGGCCCTGGCGTACCGCGGGATCCCGCTGCAGGCA
>DASSQG010000039.1:0-7155 GCA_035702625.1 Gaiellaceae bacterium
ATCGGCATCCCGTAGATCGGGCTGCCCTCATTGTTGCGCGCGTCGGGGTTGACGACGTCGTTGGCGCCGACGACGAGCGCCACGTCCGTACGGCTGAACTCCGGGTTCGCCTCGTCCATCTCCTTCAGCTGCGGGTACGGCACGTTCGCCTCGGCGAGCAGCACGTTCATGTGACCCGGCATACGGCCCGCCACGGGATGGATCGCGTAGGTGACCTCGACTCCCTTCTCCTCGAGCAGGTCGGCGAGCTGCCGGACGTCGTGCTGGGCCTGCGCGACCGCGAGCCCGTAGCCCGGCACGAACACGACCTTGTGCGCGAACGCGAGCATCACCGCGACGTCCTCGGCCCCGGCTGCCCGTACCGTCCCACCGTCGCTCGCGGCCGCGGCCGCCGCGCCGGCAGAGACCTGGCCGAAGGCGCCGAAGAGGACGTTCGCGATCGAGCGGTTCATCGCCCGGCCCATCAGCATCGTCAGCAACGTGCCGGAGGCGCCGACCAGCATCCCGGCGACGATCATGACGTTGTTCTCGAGCTCGAAGCCGCTGGCCGCGACGGCGAGACCGGTGAACGCGTTCAGCAGCGAGATGACGACCGGCATGTCGGCGCCCCCGATCGGGAGCACGAAGAGCACGCCGAACAGCAGCCCGCCGGCGACGACCACCCAGAGCAGCCACTCGTCCTGGACGCCGGAGACGAGGACGACGCTGGCCGCGACGCAGCCGCCGAGCAACACGAGGTTGCCGACCTTCTGGCCCGGATAGGTGATCGGCCGGCCCTGGATCAGCTCCTGCAGCTTGGCGAAGGCGACCATCGAGCCCGAGAACGAGATCGAGCCGATCAGCGCCGAGAGCATGATCGCGAGCGAGATGTCGATCTTCGGGCGGCCCGGCTCCGGCAGGATCCGGTGCAGCTCGCCGAGCGCGATCAGCGCCGCCGCCCCGCCGCCGACGCCGTTGAACAGCGCCACCATCTGCGGCATCGCGGTCATCTTCACGCGGCGGGCCGCGACCGCCCCGAAGCCGCCGCCGATCGCCATCCCGACGACGATCGCCCACCAGCTGGTCGCGCCGATCTTGATCCACGTGACGACGATCGCGACGAGCATCCCGAAGGCGCCGATCTGGTTGCCGCGCCGGGCCCGTGCGGGGTTCGAGAGGTAATGCAGCGCGAGGATGAACGCCGCGATCGGGATCAGGTAGAGCAGGTTCGCGAGATTGGTGCTCATTCGGCGGGCTTGGCGCCGTCGTCCTTTGCTTCCGGCGCCTTTGCCGGCTCGCGCTTCTTGAACATCTCGAGCATGCGGTCGGTGACGACGAAGCCGCCGACGACGTTGGCCGAACCGAGCACGACGGCGAGGAAGCCGACGGTCCAGTCGAAGGCGTCCTTGTGCGGCGAGCCGAGCACGATCATCGCGCCGACGATGACGATGCCGTGAATCGCGTTCGTGCCGGACATGAGCGGCGTGTGCAGCAGCGTCGGCACCTTCGAGATGACCTCGAAGCCGAGGAAGATCGCGAGGACAAGGATCGTCAGCTCGAAGACGAGCAGCGTGTTGTGGCTCATGTGGCGACCTCGTCGAGCCGGCACCGCCGGGCGAGGAACTGTTCACGCGAGAACAAGGTGCCCCCACCCATGAGGGTGGGGGTTGTCGTCCCACCGCCCTCGGCGGAGACGCTACAGGCGGACGGCGCGCGGGTCTGCGACGGAGGCGTGCCGAAGGTGCGCCGGTTCGTCCACAGCGATCTGCGCACGCCAGGCGTCATGCCGGGACCTCCTGCTGCCGCGTGACGCAGGCGCCGGCCGTGATCTCGTCGTCCCAGTCGAGCGCGAGCTCGCCCTCGGGCGCGAGGTGATGCAGCAGCGCGGACACGTTGCGCGAGTACAGCTGGCTCGCGTGGAACGGCATCGAGCTCGGCAGGTTCGTCAGCCCGACGATGGTCACGCCCTCGCGGATGACGTCCTCGCCGGGCTCGGTCAGCTCGCAGTTGCCGCCGGCCTCGGCGGCGAGGTCGACGACCACGGAGCCGGGCCGCATCGCCGCGACCGCGCTCGCCGGGATCAACCGCGGCGCCGGGCGCCCGGGGATCAGCGCCGTCGTGATCACGACGTCGAACTCCGGCAGCCGCGCCTCGAGCTCCTTCTGCTGCTGCCGCTGCTGCTCCTCGTTCAGCTCCTGCGCGTAGCCGCCGGCCGTCTCCTCGCCGACCACGCCGAGGTCGAGCCAGTTCGCGCCGAGGCTCTCGATCTGCTCGCGGACGACCGGCCGCACGTCGAAGCCGGTCACCACCGCACCCAGCCGGCGCGCCGTCGCGACCGCCTGCAGCCCGGCGACGCCCGCGCCGAGCACGAGCACCTTCGCCGGAGCGACCGTGCCGGCCGCCGTCATCAACATCGGGAAGAACTTCGGCAGCCGCTCGGCGGCGAGCAGCGTCGCCTTGTAACCGGAGACGGTCGCCTGCGACGAGAGGGCATCCATCGGCTGGGCCCGCGTGATGCGCGGGATCGACTCCATCGCGAACGCGACCACGCCCCGCGACGCGAGCTGCTCGATCCCCTTGCGGTCGGTCAGCGGCTGGAGGAAGCCGATCAGCACCTGGCCGTCGCGCAGGCGCCCGAGCTCGTCGGCCGTCGGCTTCTGCACCTTCGCCACCGCGTCCGCCTCGGCCCAGTCGCCGAGCCGTGCGCCGGCTTCCTCGAACGCCGCGTCCGGGAACGAGGCCGCCTCGCCTGCGCCGCGCTCCACGATCACCTCGAAGCCGCCGCCCGCAAGCTTGCCGACCGTCTCGGGAACGAGCGCCACGCGCCGCTCGCCGGCCGCGGTCTCCTTCGGCACCCCAATCCTCACGCCTGGCGCATCCTAGTGCGTGGCGCCGACGGGCATATCCTCAGGCGCATGGCCGTTCCGGAAGTGCCTCTCCGGGAGACGAAGCACGGGCTCGTCGCCGACGGCGACGGCTGGTTCGTGATCAGCGCGAAGGAGAGCCGCTGGCGCGACACCGGCAGCTTCGGGTTCTACTGCGACTTCGAGGGCAAGCGCGCGTTCCGCGAGCTCGGGATCAACCTCAACATCCTGGAGCCCGGCCAGTCGATCGGGCTCTACCACCGCGAACGGGCCCAGGAGGGCTTCCTGGTGCTCGCCGGCGAGTGCCTTCTGCTCGTCGAGGGCGAGCAGCGGCCGCTGCGTGCCTGGGACTTCGTCCACTGCCCGGGCGGCACGAACCACATGATCGTCGGCGCCGGGACGGGCCCGTCGGTCGTCCTCGCCGTCGGCGGCCGCGGCGGGCGGAAGGGTCTCGTCTACCCGGTCGAGCCGCTGGCGCAGAGGCACCGAGTCGGCGTCGAGCGCGAGACGACGAAGCCGCAGGAGGCGTACGCGGACTTCCCGGCGTTCACGCGCTGCCGGTACCGGCCCGGCTGGCTGCCCGAGTAGCATCCGCGCCGTGACGGGACGGCTCGCCGAGATCGCCGACAGCTTCTTCAGGCCCGCCGTCAACGACCTCGTCCCGTACGAGCCGGGCAAGCCCGTCGAGGAGGTCCAGCGCGAGCTCGGCCTCGATCGCGTCGTGAAGCTCGCCTCGAACGAGGGCCCGTACGGCCCGTTCCCGCAGGCGCGCGAGGCGATCGAGCGGTGCACGGAGGGGCTGAACCGCTATCCGGACGGCGGCGCCTACCGGCTGCGCGCCGCGCTGGCCGAGCGCTTCGACGTGCGCTTCGAGGAGGTCGCCGTCGGCGCCGGTTCCGACGGTCTCGTCGACTGCCTCAGCCTCGCGGCGCTCGAGCCCGGCAACGAGATCGTCTGCGGCTGGCCGTCGTTTCCTAGCTACGTGATCGACGCGCGGAAGCTCGGCGCCGTCCCGCGCACCGTCGAGCTGCGCGACGGCCGCTACGACCTCGAGGCGATGCTCGACGCGGTCGGCCCGCGGACGAAGATCGCGTACGTCTGCCTGCCGAACAACCCGACCGGCACGACGAACACGCGCGCCGAGCTCGACGCGTGGTTCGAGCAGGTGCCCGAGCACGTCGTGACGGTGCTCGACCAGGCCTATGCCGAGTACATCGACGATCCCGACTACCCCGACGGCGTCGAGGGCTACCTGAAGCAGGGGCGTCGGACGATCGTGCTGCGGACGTTCTCGAAGATCTACGGGCTCGCCGGACTGCGCGTCGGGTACGCGCTCGCGCCGACCGAGCTCGTCACCGCGATCGGCAAGGTGCGGCGCGCGTTCGACATCACGACGCCCGCGCAGGAGGCGGCGCTCGCGAGCCTCGAATCGCCGGACGAGCTGGCGCGCCGGCGGCAGGAGAATGCCCGGAACCGCGCGCAGCTCGAGCGCATCCTGCGCGCCCATGGCCTCGATCCCGTCGGCCCCGCGGTCGGCAACTTCCTCTTCGCCGAGGTCGGCGAGGACTCGCGGCCGCTGTTCGAGCAGCTGCTCCGCGAAGGGGTGATCGTGCGCCCGACGCACGGCTTCGGAGCACCCGGCGCGGTGCGCGTGACGGTGGGCCTTCCGGACGAGCACGACGTGCTCGACGAGGCGCTCGGCAAGGTGCTCACAACGGCCTCGGCCCGGCGGCTTTGACGACCCAGTCGCGAGGCCCTCGGGCCGCGCTGGACGCCCCGATGCCGCGTCCTCAGTCGCTCCCGTAGCCTCCGGCCACGAGCACTCCCTGCGTCTTCGCCTCGGAACGACCATCGCGCCCCGAGGGCGTGGACTGAGCCGCCAAAACCGCCTAGCACGGCCCGGACAGGGCCAAAAAACCCCTCGTTCGAGGCCCGACCTCGGTGTTACGGTTTGGCTCCCGATGGGCGGCCCCCGCGTAGCAGGTTCACAGCTCGCGCTCCTGGGGCGCGAGCCGGACTTCCGGCGCCTGTTCCTCGCGACGCTCGCCTCGGGAGCCGGCACCTGGCTGGCGCTCGTCGCGCTCGAGGTGGATGTCTGGGTGCGGACCCACTCGTCGAGCTGGGTCGCCGCGCTGCTGATCGCCGACCTGGTGCCGACCTTCCTGATCGGGATCCTCGTCGGCCCGCTGATCGACCGGCTCTCGCGCCGGCGGTTGATGGTCGGCGCCGACCTCGCGCGGTTCGCGGTCTTCGCCGTGCTGCCGTTCACGACGAACGCGACCCAGGTCGTCGCGCTCGCGGCGCTGGCGGGCATTGCGACCGGGTTCTTCCGGCCGGCGGCGTACGCCGGCATCCCGAACCTCGTTGGGGAGGACGACCTCACCCACGCCAACTCGCTGCTGCAGGCGATCGACAATCTGACCTGGGCGCTCGGCTCGATCGCCGGCGGCGCGCTCGTCGCCGCGTCCGGCGTCGACGCGGCCTACTGGATCAACGCCTGCACGTTCCTGATCTCCGCGCTCTTCCTCTACGGCATCCCGCAGCGGCTGCTGCAGGCGACCCAGGCTGCGAGCCGCGGGCACTGGGCCGACCTGCGCGACGGCTTCGCGCTGACCGTTCGCTCGAAGGCGCTGCTGACCGTGCTGATCGCCTGGAACGTCGCGATGTTCTCGAACGCGGCAGTGAACGTGGCCGAGCCGCAGCTCGTCTTCAAGGCGTTCGACGCCGGGACGTTCGGGCTCGGCCTGATGATGGGCTGCTCGGGTATCGGGCTGGCGGCCGGCGCGTACGTCGCAGGTCAGTGGATCGAGCGACGCGGCCTTGCGAACGTCTACGGCGTCTCGCTGGGGATGATGGCTGTCGGCATCGGCCTCGCGGCGATGGCGCCGAACGTGTGGGTCGCGGCCGCCTGCGTCGTGATCTCCGGCGCGGGCAACGGCGCGGCGGTCGTCTGCAACGCGCTGCTCGTCCAGCGCGGCGCGCCGGATGCGCTCCGCGGCCGCGCCTTCGCCGTGCTGATGAGCTCGAACGTGGCGTTCCTGATCCTCGGGATGATCGTCGCCGGCCGCGTGACCGACATGGTCGGGCCACGCTGGGTCTGGGCGGCGGCGGCGACTGCGTCGGCGGTCTCGGCGGTGCTCGGGCTGGCGCTGGCGCGCGGCGCGGCGAAGGCCGAGCGCGCACCCATCGCGCCCGTGCCCGCAGCGCCGCTTTAGCATCCGGCGTCGTGGCAGCGCGCCGCGACTTCACCCGCGAGACGCTCGCCGCCGGGGTCCGCGCAGGCGACCGGCGTGCACTCGCGCGCGCGATCACGCTGGTCGAGAACTCCGACCCGCTCGCGTACGACGTCGTCCGCGACCTCTATCCGGAGACCGGGAACGCGTATGCGGTCGGGCTGACCGGCCCGCCCGGCGTCGGTAAGTCGACGCTGATCAGCGCGCTCGTACGTCACGTCCGCGAGCAGGACCGCTCTGTCGGCGTGATCACCGTCGACCCGTCGAGCCCGTTCTCGCACGGAGCGCTCCTCGGCGATCGCATCCGCCTCGCAGACCACTTCCTCGACCCGGAGGTCTTCATCCGCTCGATGGGCAGCCGCGGCCACCTCGGCGGCCTGGCCGAAGCGACGTTGCAGGCGCTGCTCGTGCTCGACGCGGCCGGGAAGGAGCTCGTCTTCCTCGAGACGGTCGGCACCGGCCAGGGCGAGGTGGAGGTGATCGGAATCGCGGACACCGTCGTGCTCGCGCTGATGCCCGGCTCGGGCGACTCGATCCAGGCGCTGAAGGCGGGGATCATGGAGATCCCCGACGTGATCGCGATCAACAAGATGGATCACCCGGCCGCGAAGACGATGCTGAACGAGGTGCGCTCGGTGCTCTCGCTCGACCAGGAGCGGGAGTGGAAGCCGCCGATCGTCCTGACCGAGGCGAGCCGCGGCGAGAACGTGCCCGAGCTCTGGGAGAAGGTAGAGGAGCACCGCGCGTGGCTCGAGTCGGATGGGCGGCTGGAGGAGCGGCGGCGCGAGAACCTCGCGCGGGAGGTGTTCGCCGTCGCGTCCGCGCGGGCGAAGCAGCATCTCGAGCGAACGGTCGCCGACGCGCCGGAGCTGCGGCGGCTGCTGGAGCAGGTTCAGCGGCGGGAGCTCGATCCGCTCACCGCCGTCCGCGAGATACTGCACGAGGTGTTCAAGCTTGGCGACGAAGACGGCACCCGGGCGTAAGGAGATCGAGGAGGCGCGGCGGCGGCTCGAAGGGGTCGCGCGCGTCACGCCGGTCTACGGCACCGAGACGCTCTCGCGGCTGATCGGGCGGCAGGT
>DASSQG010000040.1:0-14356 GCA_035702625.1 Gaiellaceae bacterium
TGCTCGGCAGGTAGCACCGCCATCTCGACGGAATCTATCTAGTGCGCCGTGATGAACGTGGTCACGCGCGCCCGCAAGCCGGGGTCGCCGAGCAGGTCGAGGCCGTGGCGGGCGCCAGGGAGGATCTCGAGCTCCCGCTCGGTGGAGGCCGAGGCGGCGTAGAGCGCTCGGGCGTCGTCGGCGAACGGCTGGTCGTCCGCCGACGCGGCGAACAGGACCGGCGCCTGCAGCCGAGCCGCCGCCGGGAGCGCGCGGAGCGGGCCGAACGAGGCCGGCGCCGAGAGGCTCACGACCGCGGCCGGCGGCTCCAGGAGCGACGCCGACCCGATCACGACGCCGGTCGCGCCGAGCGACGCTCCGACGGCGACGACGTGGGGCGAGCCCGTTCGACGCATGGCCTCGACCGCGGCGGCGAGGTCGAGGTCGACGCGGACGCCGGGGCGACGCGAGTTGTAGGCGAGGACTCGCAGCCCGTCCGCAGCGAGCCGGCGCGCGTACGGCAGCCAGTCGCAGAGGTTGCCGTCGATCTCGTGCACGAGCACGACGGCCCGCTGGCCCTTGCCGAGCACGACGCCTGCGAGTGGCGTGTCGTCGGCCGCGAAGAACCGCAGCGCGCTCCGCCGCTCGGAACGCGTTGCGCAGCTCGCGTCCACGCTCAGAGCCGGCGCCAGCCGTGCGCGCAGGAACCGAAGCGTCTCCTTGACGACTGCCCTGGCCCGGGGTGTCGGGCGGCCGACGTCGAAGCCGCGCGCGCCGTCGGAGTTCGACGTCACGCGCACGTCCGCGTGCATCGCTCGGGCGACCGCGGCGAACCGATCGATGGATCCGGCGCTCGAGTCGCGGCCGGCCCTCGCGAGGAGGAGCGGCGCCATCTTCGGCCCCAACCTCGCCGCGGCGAGCGGCGCGTAGTAGACGACGTTGCAACGGAGGCCAGACGCACGGAGCAGCCACGCGGCCGTGCTCCCGAAGCCCAAGGCGCAGACACGCCCGCCGTCGATCCCGAGCCTCGCGGCGTGCGCGCGAACGTAGGCGAGCGCGGCCGGACTGCGGCCGGCGAAGGCGACGGCGGTCAGCCCCGACGCCGCGATCGCCTGGCTCCAACCGACCGCCTGGCCGCTTCCGCGCGGTGCGCCGACGAGGACGGCCGGCAGCTTCCCGTGGGTGTGGCGCGGACGGTAGACGTCGAGCCCGCCCACATGCCTCACCTCGACGCGATGCATCCCGGGGAGCTGCACGACGAGCGCCGCGCCTCGGGTCGGGTTTCGGTAGGCAGAGGCCGCGGAGGTTGCGGCAAGCACCGCGATCACGACGAGGAGGGCGACTCTCACCGCTCGGCCAGCTCCCCCAGTAGCTCGTCTGCCCACCGGACCCGCAGCTCGGCCTGGGCGATGCCCCAGCGCAGGGTGGCGTAGCCGAAGTACGCCGACTCGTCGTCCCGGATCTCCAGCTCGATCTCGCGGAACTCGTCCAGCTTGCCGGCGGCATATGCGCGGTACCGCTCGATGTGTGCCACCAGCGCCTCCGGGCTCATCCGGCCGCCGTAGAAGATCTTGAGCAGGAACGGGCTCGTCTTGCCGGGACGCTCCTCGACCGGCTCCTCGAGCCAGCGCACGAACTCCTCGCGCCCCCTCTTCGTGACGCGGTAGACCTGCTTGTCCGGGCGCCGTTCCTGGGCGACGGTGCGGACGGTCGCATAGCCGGCTTCGACGAGCCGCGGCAGCACCGCGTAGACGTGGCTCTTCGCGGCAGTCCAGACGTAGCCGACACCCTCGTCGGCGGCCTTCTTCAGGTCGTAGCCCGACCGCTCGCCCGAGAGCAGCAGGCCGAGGATCGAGAACTCCGTCGTGGAGAGGGTGCTCACAGGCCGCTGCGCGGTCACCATCGCCAGGCCAGCCTAGTAGTCCGGACCGGATTAGTCCACTACGGACTATGTCGAGCGACGTACGCGAGCATCGCGACCGCGCCGGTCGCAGCGAGGATTCCCACCAGCTCGAGCGGCACGCCCCCGCTGAGCGAGCTGCCGGCCGCGACGAGCATCGCCGCGCCGACCCCCGCCGCGAGCAGGCACATCAGCAGCACCCCGAGCAGGCGCCGCAGCGCGAGGTGAGGCTGCGACCACGCCGGGATGCGCGGCTCGATCGACCACCACGACAGCTCGGCCGTCAGCAGCAGCGCACCCGCGGTGAGCGGCACCCACTCGTCGAGCACGTCATTGCCGATCACGAGCCGCACGGCCTGCTGCGCCCCGAGCAGGACGAGCGCGCCGGTCAGCGCGCCGCTCCACCGCAGCACGAGCCCGGCGAGCAGGACGACGAGCACCGGCACGCCGACGGCGACCAGGACGCCGCGGTCGACGCCCGGGCTCGCACGCAGCACCGTCGCGACGACGATCGCGCCCGCGACGAGCAGTGCGCCGAGGCCGGTCGCTAGACGCGCGTCACGCGGGCGTGGCGCCTGAATGTCCTCACCTCCTCCAACGCGGCCTGGAGCGGGTCGCCTTGCCGCCACTCGACGACCGGCACGCCGACCCGCAGGTAGGAAGCGCGCAGCGCGTCCCGGCGGAGCAGCCACAGCCGGTAGGCGAGCTGGTCGAGCTCGTCCGTCGCGGGCTCGACGAACGGCACCGGCGAGATCTCGACGACGGCGAGGTCGAAGCCGCGAGCGCGCAGGTCGACGAGCGCGCGCACCGAGCGCTCGTCCAGCAGCGGCGTCAGCGCGACGACGAGCGCGTTCGGCGGCAGCGTCCGGCGCGGCAGGATCTCGATTTCCTTCCACGCGTAGCTGAGGAAGATCTCGGCGTCGAGCAGCGAGTCGAGCACGCGGTAGAGCTGCGTGACGCCGCCCGAGACGGTCAGCCAATTGAGCACGCCCCCGAAGGCGACGAGCCCGACGCGATCCTTCGCGCGGATGTAGTGCGCCGCGAGCGAGCCGGCGGCCTGGACGGCCAGGTCGAGCGTGCTGCCGGCGCCGCTGCGCGCCTCGGCGAACGTGTCGAGGAAGATGACGACGTCGGTGTTCCGCTCTGGGTGCGTCTCGTTCACCCACGGCTCGCCGCGCCGGGCGGTCGCGCGCCAGTTGATCCGCCGGATCCGGTCGCCGGGCGCGAACGGGCGGAGGTCGGCGAACTCGATCCCTTCGCCGCGGGTGCCAGTCGTCTGGCTGCCGGAGAACGAGAGCGTCTGCAGCGGGCGCAGCAGCTTGTCGAGCCCCTCGCCGCGCGGGTAGACCTTCAGCGGCCGGCGCAGGTCGTACGAGCGCTCGTAGGCGAGGAGCCCGAAGCGGTCCTGCGCCCGCACGACGACCCGGCCGACCAGGTACGCGCCCCAGTGCGCGCAGCGCAGCGGCACCTCGAGCTCGCGCCGCTCGTCGAGGTCGAGCGCGACGAGCACCGGGTTCGGCGCGTCGCTCTCGAGGCCGTCCGGCAGCGACAGCAGGAGCTCCAGCCGCGACACCGGTAGGTGCGTGCGGACCTCCAGCGACGCGTTCACCTCCTCGCCCTCGACCTGCCGCTCGCGGTCGATCTCGAGGGCGACGCGCACGTCCGGCGTCTCCGCCAGCGCGAGCCCGAAGAAGAGGACGAGCGCGAACGGCGCCGCCAGCACGGCCAGCTCGGCGCGGCCGAGCACGAGCGCCGCCAGCAGCCCCACGCCCGCGAGCCCCGCGTAGGCGCCGAGCTTCGGCGTCGCCGACCGAGTCACGTCACTCCGCGGCGGGCTCGGGCGCCGGCTGGGCCGCGGGCGTCGGCACTTCGTCGAGCAGCCCGGCGACGATGTCGTCCGGCCGCAGCCGCTGCACCCACAGCTCGGGCCGCAGCGCGAGCCGGTGCGCGAGCGCCGGCACGGCGACCGCCTTGACGTCGTCGGGGATCACGTAGTCGCGCCCGTGCACGGCGGCGCGGCAACGCGAGAGCTTCAGCAGCGCCAGCGACCCGCGCGGGCTGGCGCCGACCTGGACGCCGTTCGCCGTCCGCGTGGCCCCGACCAGGTCGACCATGTAGAGGCCGACGCTGCGCTCGACGTGCACGTCCTCGACCGCGCGCTGCATCTCGAGCAGCTCCTCGCGGTCGACGACCGCGCGGAGCTCGACCTCGTCCGCCTGCCGCTCGAGCCGACGTTCGAGCACCTCCCACTCCTCGTCGCGGTCGGGGTAGCCGACGCCGATCCGCAGCAGGAAGCGGTCGAGCTGCGCCTCCGGCAGCGGGTAGGTGCCCTCGTACTCGATCGGGTTCTGCGTCGCGAGGACGAGGAAGGGCGGCGCGAGCGGGTACGTCGTGCCGTCGATCGTCACCTGCCGCTCCTGCATCGCCTCGAGCAGCGCCGCCTGCGTCTTCGGTGGGGCGCGGTTGATCTCGTCGGCGAGGAGAAGGTTGGTGAAGATCGGCCCCGGCCGGAACTCGAAGTCGCCTTCGCGCTGGTTGAAGATCGACGAGCCGGTCACGTCGGAGGGCATCAGGTCAGGCGTGAACTGAACTCGCGTGAAGCCGATGCTCGTCACCTGCGAGAACGCGCGGGCCGTGAGCGTCTTCGCCAGGCCCGGGAAGTCCTCGATCAGAACGTGGCCGTCGGCGAGCATGCCGAGCAGCACGAGCTCGAGCGCGTCCCGCTTGCCGACGACGGCGCGCTCGACCTCGTCGAGGACGGCCTCCGCGCGGCGGGCGACCTCCTCGACGTTCACAGCGACTCCAGCCGGTCGACGATCCGCGCCACGCTCTCGCGCGAGATGCCGGCGCCGTGCCGGTCGGTCGGAACGGGCCGGTCGGCCCGGACGAGGTCCCAGAGCTCCTCACCGAGCTCGCCCTCGCTCTCCTCGAGCCTGCGGCCGCGCGCTCCGAGGCGCGCCGTCGCGATGTCGCGGACGAGCGGCCGAAAGCGCGTGTGCAGGTCGAAGGACGTCGCCGTCGACATCGTCAGCTCGCGCTCGACCCGCTCGAGCTCCGGCAGGCGGCGCGTCTCCGGCTCGTCGCGCTCGAGGGCGCGGGCGATCTCCGAGCGCGAGCCTTCGAGCGGATACGCCTCCCGGATCAGGATCACGACGTTGAGGAGCGCGACGCCACCGACCACAAGGATGTAGACGTCCAATTCGAGCTCGAAGCGGCCCGGTGCGAAAATCCGCGCGAGCGCGAGCGCGATCGTCGCGAGCAGCGCAAAGGCGCCCCAGCCGATCGCGAGCCGCTTCACGCGACGGCCTCGCGGTCGGCCTCGAGCTCCGCGCGCACGCTGGCGAGCGTCTCGATCGCGTCCTCCTTCATCGTCGAGTCGACCTCGTGCGAGCTGAACTTGGCGCGCTCGAAGAGCAGCGTCAGCCGGCGGACGGCCCAGCCACTGACTTCGAGTCGGTCGAGCGCACGCTCGACGTACTCGAGCGACGTCTCGGCCCGCTCGCGCGGCACGCGGTACGCGGCGAAGGTCTGCTCCATGCGAGCGTAGGCGTTGATCACGGCAGTGCGCGGGTCGCGCTCGTTGTAGAGGTCTTCGAGCGTGTCGGCGAGAACGGCGTCGAGCGCGGCGGCGAGCGCGGCCTCCTCCTCGAGGAAGTCGCCGTGGGAGCGCCGGTACGCAGCCGCGCTCGCGATCGCCGCCGCGAGCCCGATCAGGATCGAGCCGAGGATGACCGCCCCGAGCCAGTCGGACTCGGTCTGCTGCCGGTGCGCGGCCGCGCGCGCCGCGGCGCTGCCGGTCACGCCCTTGGCGACGCCGGTCGGCCCGAAGGCGCCGAACAGCGGTCGAGCCCGGTGCGGGTGCGCGTGGCGCGACAGCAGCAGCGCGACCAGGACGGCGAGCATCGCGAAGGCGACGCCGCCGAGGGAGCGCCGCCAGCCGGTCCGGCCCGCGATCGCCTTCTTACGGCGGTTGTCCGCGAGCGCGAAGACGGCGACCGCGCCGCCGACGAGGATCATCACGAGCGCGAGCACGCCGAGGTACTCGAGCAGCACCGGCGGCACCTTCGCGCCGCCGCCGCTCGTCCCGCCGCCGGGCTTGTGCGCGCGACTCGCGACCGCCACCAGCACGAGCAGCGCCAGCAGGCCTGCACCAGACAGCACAAGCCTCCGCCCGGTCATGGCCGAACACTAGATGAGCATTGAGATCGCGCCGCGCTCGGCCTCGAAGACCGCTCGCTCGACGTCGCCGAGGTCCTCACCGTCGGCCTGGAGCGGCAACGGCCGGTCGCACGTGATCTCGACACGGTCGAGATCGTGGCCGTAGATGACGTCGTCGGCGTGCACCTGCCCCTTGCCTCGCAGGATGTACCGGAGCAGCCGCCCGATCGCGGCGCCGTGCACCTCGCGCGGAGCGACCAGGTCGAGCCCCAGCTCGAAGCGCGCCTCGGGCGCGACGTGGATCGCGAACGGGCCGGCATACGAGTAGGGATCGCAGTTGGCGACGAGCGCGAACGCGGCGCGGCCGAGGCCCCGCACCTCGAGCGCCGGGTCGAAGTGCCCGTGGTGGCCGGCAACGAGCCGCGTCGCCGCCGCGATGAAGGCGGCGTCGCCGGGCCGCCGCCCGTCCTCGCGGCGGCCGAGGGCGTCGACGCGCCGGACGAGCTCGGCGTCGAAGCCGATGCCGGCGTTGAAGCCGAAGCGGCGGCCGTTGACGCGGCCGACGGAGATCGGGCGAGTCCTGCCGCTGGCAAGCGCGTCGGCGACCTCGCGCGCCGCCGCCTCCGGGTCGCGCGAGAGCCCGAGCGCGCGGGCGAGCACGTTTGTACCGCCGCCCGGGAGCACCCCGAGCGGCAGCGAGTCCCGCACGCCGTTCAGGACCTCGTTGAAGCCGCCGTCTCCCGAGAAGACGACGATCGCGTCGGCCTTCGCCGAGGCGGCCAGCTCGATCGCGTGGCCGGGGCGCTCGGTCAGCAGCGTTCGCACCTGGGCGACGCGCGCGAGCTGCTGCTCGACGGCACGCACGCGCGGCTCGGTGACGCCGCTCGCGAACGGGTTCACGATCAGGGTGACGTCCATAAGCTGCCCCGAGGATGTCACGCCTCGACCACGTGGCTTTCGAGAGCGCCGACCCGTCACGCGCGGCGGCGTTCTACGAAGACGTGCTCGGCGCTCGGATCGTCCGCGCGGCCGGGCACCCGGTGATGGCCTACGTCGGCACGGGCGGCTTCGCCTCCACGAGCGCGGCGGGCCAGGCGACCACGTCGGGGTGCGCGTGACCGACGAGGAGCGCGAGGGGCTCGAGCGTCGCCTCGACGAGGCGGGTGTCGAGTGGCACGAGCGCGACCACGGCATCGCGACGGGCCTCTTCTTCCGCGACCCGGACGGCAGGCTGCTCGAGGCGATCACCTACGCAAGCGGCGACGACCCGAGGCGGCCGTGAGGTCGGCTGTCCTCGTCGAGGTGCCCGAGGCCGAGCCAGTCGTCGGCCAGTGGCGCCAGCGCTACACGTTCGACGCGCCGGCGGGGATCCCGGCGCACGTGACGATCCTGTTCCCGTTCGTCGAGCCCGCGCGGCTCGGCGAGGTCGAGGGACGGCTCGCCGAGCTCGTGGCCGGCACCGCCGGCTTCGCCCTGGCGTTCGCGCGCACCGCGAGGTGGCCGGAGCTCGTTTACCTCGAGCCCGAGCCGGCCGAGCCGTTCGTCGCGCTCACGCACGCGATCGAGCGCGAGTGGCCCGACCAGCCGCCGTACGGCGGCGTCCACGAGACGATCGTCCCGCACCTGACCGTCGCCGAGTCCGACGACTCGGCGTTGCTCGACCGCATCGCCGCCGACGTGGAGCCGCAGCTGCCGATCGAGACGCACGTGCGCGAGGCAAGCATCTTCGTCGAAGACCCCGCCGGTCGCTGGCACGAGCACGGCCGGCTGCCGTTCGGTCAGTCCGGGGTCGCGTAGCCCCGCATGCCGTTGAGCAATAGCTCGTAGAAGTCGTCCGCGAGCTCGTCCGTGTCGGCGCCCGGCCGCAGCCAGGTGTAGGCCCAGTTCGACGCCGAGAGCGCGAGCAGCGCCGCCGTCGCGTCGTCGAGGTCGCTGCGGAGCTCGCCGAGCTCGCGTCCTTCCCGGAACAGCGAGCGGATGCG
Source organism: Gaiellaceae bacterium (assembly GCA_035702625.1). Classification (GTDB taxonomy): domain Bacteria; phylum Actinomycetota; class Thermoleophilia; order Gaiellales; family Gaiellaceae; genus AC-32. The sequence continues at coordinate 8,020 of DASSQG010000040.1, forward strand.
CTCCTCGTAGCGGCGGCGCTCGGCGAGGATCTCGTCCCGCCGCTCGCCCTCGAGGTAGCGCCACTCCTGCACGAAGACGGTCGCGACGTCGAGCTGGTCGGCCACGACCCGCAGGTGCGAGCGGAGCGCAAGCCGGATCTTCTCGGTCGCCGGCAGCCGGTCGTCGATCGCGTCGAGGCCGCCGTGGAACGCGCGGGCTCCCTCGCGCATCGTCTCGTAGAGCAGGTCCTGCTTCGACTCGATGTGCGCGTAGAGCGAGCCTTTCTGCACGCCGAGCGCCTCGGCGATCTCGCCGATCGAGGTGCCGTGGTAGCCCTTCTGCGCGAACAGCCGCGCGGCCTGGCGGGTGAGCTCCTCGCGGCGCGCGCTCATCGGCTCCGGTACACCTGCGCGGCCGCGCGGTGGAAGCCGCCCGGAAGCCCGTCGGCCTCGAACGTGGCGGCGATCTCCTCCATCTCGCCGACCCAGCGCCAGCCCTTCGCGTCCGCGGAACGCTCGGCCCGCGCGTGGCGCTCGCGCAGCCCCGGCAGCGACAGGTCCCACTCGGCGAGGAGCGACTCCTCGACGCCCTCCCGGCGGGCGAGCTCGCGGATCGCGAGCAGCATCGCGGCCGTCCCCTTCGTCCAGGCCGCGTAGGCCATCTTCACGGCGGACGCGTTCTGGACGACACGCGCGTCGAGGACCGAGCGTTCGAACAGCTCGGCGACGGCACCGGCTCGATCGCCGGACAGGTAGAGCCGCGTCGTTCCGGGCTCACTCGGAGGCGACCCAACGATGCCGCCGTCGACGAGGTCGCCGACGACGCGGCCGATCTCGGCAGCCGTTGCCGGCGAGACCGCGTTCGCGTCGACGTAGATTCCCGCAAAGTCGCTCGACCGCGCGACCTCGAGCGCCGCATGAGGCGGGCAGATCGAGAAGACGACGTCGCTCTGCGCCACCGCGTCGACGGAGCCGACGTCTTCGAGCCCGGCCGCCTCGGCACGGGCACGCGTCGCGTCGCTGCGGCCCGCAGAGGCCCAAACGACGCGGATTCCCTGCCCGCGCAGGACGGCGCCGACGGCGGCGCCCATCTCGCCGGGATGAAGCAGGCCGACCGTGCGGGGAGCCACTACACTGGCACCCTAACGATCGTTCGGTTGGGAGGCTTCGGATGGACCAGCGCGAGCAGGAGTTCCTCGAGTACGTGCAGTCCGGCGGCCAGGTCGAGGCGACCGACTGGATGCCCGACGAGTACCGCGCGCGCCTGCGGAAGTTCGTCGAGATGCACGCCAACTCGGAGCTGATGGGCGTCTTGCCCGAGCGCGAGTGGATCCTGCGCGCGCCGACGCTGCAGCGGAAGCTCGCGCTGACCGCGAAGGTGCAGGACGAGGTCGGGCACGCGCAGCTGATCTACCGCGTCGTCGAGGACCTCGGCAAGCCTCGCGAGGAGTGCTTCGACGACCTGATCTCCGGCAAGTCGAAGTTCCACAACGTCTTCCACTACCCGACGATGACCTGGGGCGACGTCGGCGTGATCGCGTGGCTCGTCGACGCCGCCGCGATCATCAGCCAGAAAGCGCTGCTCAAGTGCTCGTACGCGCCCTACGCGCGGATCATGAAGAAGATCTGCTGGGAGGAGTCGTTCCACATCCTCCACGGCCGCGACGTGATCCTGACGCTGATGAACGGCACCGACGACCAGCGCGAGCTGGTGCAGGAGGCGCTCGACCGGTGGTGGGGCCCGCTGATGCAGTTCCACGGCAACCCGATCCCGGCCGAGACCGACCCGATGGTCGTCTGGCGGATCAAGAGCCAGGGCAACGACGAGGCGCGCCAGCAGTTCCTCGACGGCTACGTCCCGCAGATCTGGGAGCTCGGGCTGACGGTGCCGGACCCCGAGCTCCGCAAGGACGAGGAGAGCGGCCGCTGGCACTACACCGAGCCCGACTGGGACGAGCTGATGAGCGTCGTCACGGGGCACGGGCCGAAGACGGACGACCGGCTCGACCTGCGCCGGCGCGCGCGCGAGAACTCGGCGTGGGTCCGCAGCGTCCTGCTCGCGGCGTGATCTACGAAGTCTTTCGCCAGGAACGAAAGGGCCAGCCGTTTCAGCACGCGGGCTCGATCGAGGCCGCCGACGAGCGGTTCGCCGAGGCGTACGCGCGCGAGCAGTACGGCCGGCGCGGCGAGTCGGTGGCGCTGTGGGTGGTCGAGCGCGGGTCGATCATGCGGATCGACGAGTTCGTCGACGAGCTGAACCGCAACTACCACCGCGTCGACGGGTACCCGCTGAAGGAGAAGCTGAAGGAGGCGCGTGAGCGAGCGGGCACAGCTGCTCCTCGAGATCGCTGACGACGAGCTGATCCTCGGCTGGCGCGACTCGGAGTGGACCGGGATCGCGCCGTTCCTGGAGGAGGACGTCGCGTTCTCGTCGATCGCGCAGAACGAGATCGGCCACGCGCGGGCGCTGTACGAGCTGGCCGCGCGCGAGCTCGGCACGACGGCGGACGAGCTCGCGTTCGACCGGCAGCCCGCGGAGTACCGGTGCTCGCGCCTCGTCGAGCTGCGCCTGCCCGAGTGGGAGCGGACGATCGCGCGGCACGTCCTCTACGAGGGGGCCGACGCCGAGCGGCTCGAGCGCCTGAAGGCCTCGGACGACGCGGAGCTCGCCGGGCTGGCCGCGAAGATCGACCGCGAGGAGGCCTACCACCGGCTCCACGCCGAGATGTGGCACGAGCGGCTGAAGGGCGAGCCGCGCTACGAGGCTGCGCTCGAAGAGCTGCGCCCGCTGGTCGAGGAGCGCAACGGCCACTCGCCGGAGCTCCAGGAGCTGTGGGACGAGATGACGAGCGTGCGCCGCTCGCAGCCGGCGGGGACGACGTGGTGACGACGCTCGAGTGGGCGCGCGAGCTCCAGGCGATCGCCCAGTCGGGCCTGGCCTGGAGCCCGCGGGAGTACGACCGCGAACGGTTCGAGCAGGTCCGGCGCGTGGCGGCGGAGATGCTCTCGAACGGCGGTGACGCCGCCGGGCTCGAGGCAGTCTTCGCGGCAGAGGACGGTCACGCGACCCCGAAGCTCGACGTGCGCGGCGCGGTCTTCCGCGACGGCGGCATCCTCCTGGTGCAGGAGCGCGAAGGCGGCGGCTGGTCGCTGCCGGGCGGCTGGGTCGACGTGGGCGAGAGCCCGAGCGAGGCCGTCGCCCGCGAGGTGCTGGAGGAGTCCGGGTACGCGGCGCGACCGGTCAAGCTGCTCGGCCTGTTCGACCGCGATCGGCGCAAGTTCCCGCCGCACCTGTGGCACATCTGGAAGGTCTTCTTCCTCTGCGAGCTGGAGCGCAACGAGCAGCGACCGCTCGGATACGAGACGCTCGACGCACGCTTCTTCGGACGGGAGCAGCTGCCGGAGCCGCTGCGGTTCGGCGCCGCGACGCGCGCGGAGATCGAGCGCTGCTTCGAGCAGCGGGAGCACGCGGAATGGCCGGCCGAGTTCGACTGACGGAGGCCGAGGTCTGGCAGGCGCTCGCCGAGGTGCCGGACCCGGAGATCCCCGTCGTCTCGGTGGTCGATCTCGGCGTCGTGCGCGCCGTTCAGGTCGACGACGAGCGCGTGCATGTCGAGTTCACGCCGACCTTCCTCGGCTGCCCGGCGCTCGAGGCGATGCGGGCGCAGATGACGGAGCGGATCGCCGAGCTCGGCGCCGAGCCCGAGGTCGAGGTCGTGCTCGACGACTCGTGGTCCACCGATCGCATCACGCCCGAGGGCCGGGAGAAGCTCCGCGCCGCCGGGTTCGCGCCGCCGAGGCCGCGCGGCGAGGGCCCGACGCTCGTGCAGCTCCAGTCGAACGGCTTCCGCTGCCCGTACTGCGGCTCTCGCGACACGGCGCTCGAGAACATCTTCGGCCCGACGCCGTGCCGCTCGCTGCGCTACTGCCGCGAGTGCCGGCAGCCGTTCGAGCAGTTCAAGACGATCTGAGGAACTCGAGCACCCGCTGCGTCAGCAGCGCGGTCGCCTCCGCGTCGTACGACGGCAGGCTCGGGTCGGCGAAGTAGTGGTCGTTGCCGGGATAGAGGAACAGCTCGGCGCCCTCGTTCGCGTCGACGATCTCGCGGGCGGCGTCGACGTCCCCTTCGCCGACGAAGATCGGGTCGGCGTCCATGCCGTGGATCTGTACCGGCACACCCGACGGCCAGGCCCCGAACTCCGATGCGGGGATGCAGGAATAGAAGAACAGCGCCCCGCGCGCGCCTGGACGCGTCTGCGCGAGCTTCTGGGCCGGGACGACGCCGAGCGAGAAGCCGGCGTAGACGAGCTCGTTCGGGAGGGCGTCGGCCGCTCGGTCGCCGCGGGCGATGACCTCGCCGAAGCCGAGCTCGTTCACGTAGGCCATGCCCTCGTCGATGCTGCCGAAGGTGCGACCGTCGAACAGGTCCGGCGTGTGCACGGTGTGTCCGGCCTGCCGCAGCTCGTCCCCGAACGCCGTGAATCCATCGGTCTGGCCCATCGCATGGTGGAACAGCAGAACCTCTGCCATCTCGCCTCCCCTGTCGGTCGCCGGTGCCGCGGCGACGAAGCGTAGACGGTGACGTGCCGCGGGCGGCCGCCTCTAGCATCGCCCTGTGTTCCGGGCGGCGAACGACGGGCTGCGGTTCTTCCTCGAGCTGTCGGCCCTGGCGGCGGTGGCGTACTGGGGCTGGAGCGAGCACGCCGGCGTCTGGCGCTGGCTGCTCGTCGTCGCGGGACCGCTCGCGATCGCCCTGGTGTGGGGCCAGTGGGTCGCGCCGAAGGCCAGGGTTCGTGCCCGCGACCCGTGGAAGCTGCTGCTCGAGCTGCTGGTCTTCGGCTCGGCGGTCGCCGCCCTCGCCGGCGCCGGCCAGCCGGTGCTCGCGATCGTGCTCGCCGCGGCGACCCTGCTCCACCTGAGCCTGACCTTCGCGCTGGGACAGCGCGACGTGTCCGCCTAGCGCACTTCCGCGCCCCACTCCTCCGGTGCGACCTCCCTGATCTGCCGCGCGAAGTACCAGACGTGGCCCTCGAGGTCCTCGGCGGTGAAGCGCCGCTGGCCGTAGTCCTGGTCGGTCGGCTCCTCGCGAATTGTGGCGCCGGCCTCACGCGCCCGCTCGCAGCGCTCGTCGACGTCGTCCTCGACCTCGACGTAGATCCCGACCGTCTCCCGGCCCAGCCGCCTCGGGCCCTTGAAGTCGCCGCCCGGGTCGCCCATGTAGATCCGGCCGTCCGAGCCGACCTTCATCTCCGCGTGGTTCACGAAGCCCTCCTCGCCGGTGTAGCGGAGCACCTCCTCGAAGCCGAAGGCGCGGGCGAGGAACTCGAGCGCCGCGTCGCAGTCCTCGTAGAGCAGGTACGGCGTGATCGTCTGCATCGACCCGTCTCCTCTCGTCGCCGTGTCGTCTGCAGTTTCACCGCTTGCGCACTGTGGGATGAGAAGTCGATGGCCGTCGATCCCGAGGCCAGGCTGCTGGCGCTGTTCGAGAACAAGCCGGAGCTGCTGCCGTTGTGGCTGCGGCTTCGCCCCGCGGCCGAGCAGCTCGGGCCGGATGTGCGCGTGCGGCCGCGCATGCTCTACGCGGAGTTCGACCGGGCCGGCGAGGAGTTCCTGATCGCCGAGCCGACCTCTCACCGACGGCTGGAGCTCGGGCTGCACAACCCGGGCCTGCCGGTCACGGAGCGGTTTCGAGCCGCCGACGAGTTCGGCTCCAAGCGCATCACGCATCGGATCTCGTTGCCCGACCCGAACGAGCTCGACGCGGAGGTGTTCGCCCGGATCCGCGGGGCGTACGAGCTCTCGCGCTAGCGCAGCATCCGCGGGAGCGCGACGCGAACGGTCGTGCCGTGGCCCTCGTTGCTGTCGACGTTGATCGAGCCGCCGTGGAGCTCGACCAGGGTCTTCACGATCGAGAGGCCGAGGCCGCTGCCGGGAATCCCGTCGCTCGTCGAGCTCGAAGCGCGGAAAAAGCGCTCGAACAGGCGCGCCTGCTCGGCCTTGGGAATGCCGACGCCGGTGTCGGCGACGGTCACCACTGCGGTCCCGTCGCGCGCGGCCACCTTCACCCGGGCACGGCCGCCCGCACGGGTGAACTTGAGCGCATTCGAGATCAGGTTGTCCAGCACCTGGGCGAGGCGGACCCGGTCGCCGTGGACGCGCACGGCCGCCGCGTCGAGCTCGAGGCGGACACCGGCCTGCTCGGCATGCGGGCCGGCTGAGCTGACAGCCTGCAGCGCGAGCTCCGCGAGGTCGGCGTCCTCGAGCTGCAGCTCGACCTTGCCGGCCTCGAGCCGGGCCGCGAGCAGCAGGTCGTTCACGAGGCCGCCGAGGCGATTCGCGTTCCGCTCGACGATCTCCA
>DASSQG010000041.1:0-9788 GCA_035702625.1 Gaiellaceae bacterium
CGCCCGCTCCTCGAAGCCGTCGAGCCCGCGCCAGGCGGCGAGCAGCGTTTCCTGGACGAGATCCTCGGCGTCCTGCACGGAGCCGAGTAACCGGTAGCAATGCAGCTGAAGCTCGCGCCGGAACGGCTCGACCAGCGACGCGAACGCGCGCTCGTCGCCTCCCTTGGCCCGCTCGAGCTCGACGGTCATCGCATCAATGACACCAGGTCCGTCGGAAACGGACCGGCGGTCCGTTTCGCGGCATCGCGGTGTCTTTGACGTCCACACAACCGCGGATCGGAGATGAGCTGATGCAGAAGCGACGTTCGGGCAGCGCGCTCGCACGTGTGTTCGCCGTCTGGCGCACGGGCCTACCGAGGCCTGTCCTCGTGCTTCAGGGCGGGAACGCGCTCAACTACCTCGGCAGCGGGCTGATCCTTCCCTTCGAGATCATCTACCTGCACTCGGTACGCGGCTTCTCGACGGCGACCGCGGGGCTGGTGCTGGCGACGGTCATGGGCACGGCCGCAGTCGTAACGCTCCCTTCGGGTGCGCTCCTCGATCGTTTCAGCGCGAAACGGCTCCTGATCGCGGGCACTGTGGTGAACGCACTCGGCTACGGAGCCCTGGCGTTCGTCGAGCGTCCCTGGCAAGGCTTCGTCTGCTCGGCGGTCGCCGGTGCCGGCTTCGGACTCGTGGGAACCGCCGGCCAGGTCCTGACCTTGACGCTCGTCCCGACGGAGCAGCGCGCCACATCCACCGCGCTTCGCCGAGTCGCAGGCAACCTCGGTCTCGGCGTCGGCGCGACGGTTGCGGGCTTCATCGTCGCGGCCAGCCATCATCACCTTCAGGCGTTCCAGAGCCTCTACCTCTTCGACGCAGTCACGTTCGTCGTCTTCGCGCTGGTCGTGCTCGTCTGGATCCCGGATCCTGGCCTCGCGGATGCTCCGTCGGGGAGCGAGGGCGCACGGGGTTTCCGAGCTCTTGCCCGGGATCGGCTCTTGCTCGCCCTGATCGCGGGCAACCTCGCGCTCGTGATGATCGGCGGCGCGTTCTTTTCCTTCATCCTCCCGCCGTTTGCGGCGGCGCATACACCTGTCGGGCCCGTTGGGATCGGTGTCGTCGTCTTCATCAACACCTTCTTCATCGTCGTGGCGCAGGTCCCGGCGACACGGGTGGTGGCGCGGATGCGCCGCACTCACGCGCTGTTCGCCACCAGCGCCATCTTCGCAGTCGGCCTGCTCGCGGTCCTGCTCGCAACGCTCACGCACTCGACGCTCGCCGCTACCACCGTCCTGGCCGGGGTGGCGATCGTGATCGCGGTCGCCGAATGTGGCCAGTTCATCGTGCTCGGCCCGCTGGTCGCGGAAATCGCGCCGTCGCATCTGCTCGGCCGCTACATGTCGCTCTACCAGCTCAGCTTCATCGTCGGCGTGGCTCTCGGCCAGGCGGTCGGCGGCGTGCTGCTCGGAACGTCACCCGACACCATCTGGTGGGGCGGCGCCTTCGCGATGGCATTGACCGGAGCCGGCTTCCTTCGACTCGGAAACCGGATACCCGACCCGCTCTTGCCGACGCAATCCACGCCGCTGCAGGCCGCGTCGGAGACGACCTGATGCGCCGGCGTGGCACGGGCGGTCTCGGCGTCTATCCGCGCGGTTCAGTCGCCGCGAGCGAACCGTGACAGCTTCATGACGCAGGCAGACCCGCCTGGGCCAGCGTGCGGGAATGTCACTTGAGCCCGAGACCTCGAAGCCTATGATCGAAGCGTGGAAACGGCGCAACTACTGGTCAAGCCGAAACTCCGGGGGGTCTTCCACGAGCTTGGCTTCTACGCGGCTGCCGCGGCCGGCGTCCTAGTGGTTCTGACGGCCGATCCGGGACGGGCGCGAGTGGCCGGCCTCATCTTCGCTAGCTCAGTCGCCTTCTGCTTCGGCGCGAGCGCCCTTTATCACCGACCGACGTGGCGCCCCCGGGCGCGCGCCTGGCTTGCGCGCCTCGACCACGCCGGCGTCTACCTGCTCATCGCCGGCAGCTACGCACCGTTCGCCTTGATCGTGCTGTCAAGGGGCTGGGCAGTCCCGGTGCTCTCGATCGTCTGGGGCGGCGCGCTCGCCGCAATCTTCCTGAAGCTGTTCTGGGTACAGGCGCCGAAACGGCTGTCCGCCGCGATCGGCCTGACGCTCGGCTGGGTCGGCGCCGTCGCCTTCCCGCAGCTGCTGACGCTCTCCCCGGTGGCGATTCTGCTGGTCGTGGCCAGTGGCATCCTCTTCACTGTCGGCGCGGTGGTGTACGCGCGGCGTCGTCCCGACCCGCACCCGCAGGTCTTCGGTTACCACGAGCTCTTTCATGTGCTAACGGTGGCGTGCGAATACGTGGTGATCGCCTTCTACGTGCTCCCGCGCGCGTAGGCGCGCCTCAGGGTCGGGCGTGCGCGCGACAGTCTGGGCCAGCGTGCGGGAATGTCACCCGAGCGGCTCAGTAAGGCGAGGTTTCCGAGCGACGGCGCGCGCGGGCCAACGGTCGCTCACGTTCCTCCAGGACTTCGACTGCACCGTGCGCCAGCGCCTTCGCGATCATCATTCCGTTCCCGGACGGGGTGGCGTACTGATCGTCGTTGGCGTAGCGCCATGCGGCTTGACCGATGAGCTTGAGCTGTTCCTCGCTTACGTCGCTTGTGTCGGCGACACGTTGAGCGAGTGTCTCCTCACCGTATCGCCAGAGATCGTCTGCCAGATCTTCCCGCTTCGTCCAGATCACGTGGCGAATCTAACCGAGGGGCCGTAGCACTCAGCTGGGCGACGGCCCTTGTCGCGCGATGTTCAGACAGCAGCTTCGGCGCGCGCGACGAAGCGGAGTTCCGGGACCTCGTCCAGCTCGCCGACGTCGCGGGCGAGCTCGAGGAACGTCAGCAGCCCGGCGCGCTCGCGCGGGCCGAAGCGGTAACGCAGCTTTTCGAAGTAGCGGGCCAGGAAGCCGGCCGGGTAGCCGTAGCGCTCGCTCGACTCGTGCGCGAGCCGCTCGGGCTCGGCGCGCGCCGCGCGGACGGAGTCGACGAGCGCCGCCTCGAGCTCGGACAGGCCCGCCGGCACAGGCTCCGGGCACGCCCAGACGGCGAACACCATCGGCAGCCCCGTCCGCTCGAGCCAGAGGCGGCCGAGGTCGTGGTGGGGCGTCGGGTCCTCGAACGCGCTCTTCAGCGCCGCGTCCCCGATCAACAGCTTGGCGTCGGCCTCCTCGCCGAGCGGCACGTGGCTGGCTTCGGGCAGCAGCACCTTCGTCAGCACGACCGAGGTCGCGCTCTCGGGCGTGACGGCGACCGAGCGGACCTGCTCGAGCGGGGTCCGCGACACGAGCTGGATCGACTCGACGGCGCCCTCGGACGAGACGCAGAGGCGCGGCAGCAGACGCAGGCGGTCGGCGTGGCGCGCGTACTCGATCGACGAGATCGGCGCGACGTCCAGTTCGCCGCGCAGCAGCAGCGCGTTGAGGTCGGTCGGTACGCCCTGCATCTCCTCGACCTCGGCGTCGAGGCGGTAGAAGACCGGCGCCATGTTCACGTACGAGATGCGGCCGAGGCGCAGCATCACGACTCCCGGTCGACGACGGCGTCGGTGAGGGCCTCGAGCTCGTCGCGGCGCAGGTGGCCGTCGAGGCAGGCGCGGGCGCGGCGCGCGTAGTCGAGCGCGACCTCGCGCGACGACTCGAGCGCGCCAGTCTCCGCGACGCGCACGAGCGCGCCGTCGAGCTGCCCGCCGGCGAGCGCCGCGCGCACCGAAACGTCCTCGCGTGCCGCCAGGATCAGCGGCAGCGTCGGCGTCCCTTCGCGCAGGTCGGTGCCGGCGATCTTGCCGGTCTCGATCGTCTCGCCCGAGCAGTCGAGGATGTCGTCGGCGATCTGGAACGCGATGCCGAGCGCGAGGCCGAACTCGCCGAGGCCGCGGTCGCCGCCGCTCCCGAGCAGGCACGCGGCCTCGAACAGCTTCCCGGTCTTGAGCGCGCAGCGCTCGAGGTACGACTCGACGCTCGTCTCCGGGTCGTGGGTCTGCGCCCGCTGGAGCGCCTCGCCGCGCGCGAGCGCGAGCGTCGCGCCGGCGAGGCAGCTCACCGCAGCCGCATCTCCCGTCGCCGCCAGCTCGGCGAACGCCCGCGCGAACAGGTAGTCGCCGGCGGCGCGGGCCGCTTGCGGGCCGTGGCTCGCCCAGGCGGACTCGCGGCCGCGGCGGTAGCGCGCGCGGTCGATCACGTCGTCGTGGACGAGCGTCGCCATGTGCACGAGCTCGACGGCGGCGCCGGCCGCGAGCGGCGCCTCGCCCGTCGGCGCGGCGAGGAAGACGAGCAGCGGCCGCAGTCGCTTGCCGCCGGCCGCGAGCGCCTCGCCTCCGACCTCGGCGACGAGACCCGGGTACTCGTCGACGGCCGCGGTCAGCCGCCCCTCGAGGTCGCTCAGGTAGGCGTCGAGCCCCGGCGTCTCGCGTATCGTCGCGAGGCTCACGTCGCCCTCCCGATGTGCAACGCGACGATCCCGCCGGCGAAGGTGCGCCAGCGGACGTCCTCGAAGCCGGCTCCGTGCAGGAGCGCGGCGAGCTCGTCCGGTCCGGGGAAGCGGCGCACGCTGGCGGGAAGGTACGTGTAGGCAGACCCGCCGGGGAGGAGCTTCCCGAGCAGCGGCACAAAGCCGTCGAACCAGAGCCGGTAGAACGGCGCCAGCAGGCCGCTCGGCCGCGTGATCTCGAGGATCGCGAGGCGGCCGCCCGGGCGGAGCACGCGGCGCAGCTCGGCGAGCCCGCGCTCGAGGTCGTCGAGGTTCCGCACGCCGAAGCCGACCGTCGCCGCGTCGAACGAGCCGTCGGAGAACGGCAGCGCGAGCGCGTCGCCCTGCACCCACTCGATTTCGGTCGACTTGCGACGCGCGCGGTCGAGCATCCGCTCCGAGAAGTCCACGCCCGTCACCGTGCCGCCGGCCTCGTCCGCCGCGACGGCGAGGTCGCCGGTACCGCAGCACGCGTCCAGCACGCGGTCGCCGCGGTGGACGACGGCGGCCACGGTCGCGTGCCGCCACCGCTGGTCGAGCCCCATCGTCATCGTGCGGTTCATCGCGTCGTAGACCGGCGAGATCCGGTCGAACATCGACCGCACCGCGTCGGGCGCGAGCCTGCCGGTCTCGACGCTCACGAGTCGTCGCCCCAGCGGCGTGTCAGCTGGTGCTCGAGCCCGAGCTGGTCGAGGCAGCGCGCGACGACGAAGTCGACGAGGTCGTCCACAGACCCGGCGCCGTGGTAGAAGCCCGGCGCGAGGAAGAGCACGATCGCCCCGGCCTGCCGCACGCGGAGCATGTTCTCGAGGTGGATCGTCGAGAGTGGCGTCTCCCGCGGGCAGAGCACGAGCTTGCGGCCCTCCTTCAGCGCGACGCTCGCCGCCCGCTGGATCAGGTTCGACATCGCACCCGAGGCAATCGTGCCGAGCGTCCCCATCGAGCACGGGCAGATCACGTAACCGTCGACCTTGGCCGAGCCGCTCGCGTACGGCGCGTGCCAGTCGCGCTCGTCGTAGAGGGTGATCGCGTCTCGGACGGGCTCGGTCAGGCGAGCGAGCGTCTCGTCCGCCGACAGACGCGCGTCGCCGTAGAGCTCCGTCGCGAGCACCTCGATCCCGGCGCGCGATGCGCAAAGGCCGATCTCGGTGCCGGCGGCGGCGAGCGACTCGAGTAGCCGCGCCGCGTACGGCGCGCCGGATGCCCCGGTGATGCCGAGGAAGACGCGCACGGCTACTGCTTGCCTTTCGAAGCTTCGAGGAACACGGCGACCTTGCGAAGGTTGTCATCTCCGAGCGCCTTGAACGGCGGCATGGCACTGCTGGAGTTTGTGCAGCTCGGGCACCGGAGGAATTCAACCTGGGCCTGGACGCCCTTTCCCCGAGCGCCCTCCTGGGACAGGTCGGGCGCGCCGAGGTTCTGTGTCCCGGTGCCGAGGTAGGTGTGGCAGTGCGTGCAGCCGGACTCGGCAAAGAGCTTCGCGCCGGCCAGGGCTTCCTGGTTGCCCCCGAACCCTTGAGCCTTCGCCCAGCGCGGAATCTCCGCCGTGACCGTCGAGGCGAACGAGGGAGTCTTCTGCCCGCCGCAACCGGCGGCGACCAGACCCAGTCCCAGCGCGAGCAGGACCAGGACGCCGTTCACGGCGCTACTGCGGGCCCTTGGAGGCCTCGAGGAAGGTGGCTAGCGCCTTGAGGTTGTCCTCGCCGAGCGCCGCGAACGGCGGCATCGGCGAGCCGGGGTTGACGCAGCTCGGGCACTTCAGGTGGTCGATCTGGAACTGGATGCCCTTGTTCTTCGACCCCTCGGCCGAGAGGTCGGGCGCGCCCAGGTTCGAGGAGCCCGTGCCGAGGTACGTGTGGCAGTTCGTGCAGCCGGACACGGCGAACAGGTTCGCGCCCTTCAGCGCCTCCTGGTTGTTCTCGAAGCCCTGCTTCTTCGCCCAGCTCGGAATCGCAGCCTTGACCTCGGAGGCGATCGCCTCCTGCGCGGTCGCGCCCTTGTACGTGAGCACGCCCATCGACACGACGGTCAGCGCGGCCGCGACGATCGCGACCGGGCGCCGCGAGAGTCGCCGCTCGGTGCGGACGTCGACGAACGGCAGGATCAGCAGCAGGATCAGGCAGAGGGTCGGGATCCCGACGGTCGCCAGGATCACCGTCTCGGGCCACTTGAAGATCCGCAGCAGGTAGAAGAGGAAGTAGAAGTACCAGTCGGGCCGCGGCACGAAGTTGCGGGTGCCCGGGTCGGCCGGGGCGCCGATCAGGGCGCCGAGGATCGACGTGTACTTCCAGACGATCGAGAGGCCGATGATCACGCTGACCACGACGAGGCTCATCACCGTGTCGTGGAACATCGCGTACGGGTAGAACGGCTTGCCTTCCGTCTTGACCCGGTCTTTGTAGCGCTGGAACCCGGCGCGGCGCTCGTCGAGCGAGCTCACTCCGACGGCCTCCTGCGGACGCCCGCGGCGCGCGGCGCCGGCTGGACGAGCCCGGAGCGCGGCGGCGCCGGCGGCTCGGGATCGGGCGGCCGGTCGGCGGACTCCTTCGACCACGGCGGCGACGTCACGCCGAGGCGCACGATCAGGTACAGGTGCAGCCCGATCAGGCCGATCAGGGCGCCCGGGACCAGCAGCATGTGGATCGAGTAGAACCGGCTCAGCGTGTCGGGGCCGATCTCGGCCCCTCCTCGTAAGATGCTCGCCAGGAACGGGCCGACGAACGGCGCCGTCCCGTTGATGTTGATCGCGACCACCGTCGCCCAGTACGCGGTCTGGTCGAAGGGCAGCAGGTAGCCGGTGAGACCCTCGAACAGAGCCGTCGCGAGCAGGAGCACGCCGACGATCCAGTTCAGCTCGCGCGGGTACTTGTAGGCGCCGAACAGGAACACGCGCCCCATGTGCATGAACATCAGGATGATGAAGACGCTCGCGCCCCAGCGGTGCATGCCCCGGACGAGCCAGCCGCCCCAGACGTCGTTCGTGATGTGCACAACCGACGAGTGCGCCGAATTGACGTCGGGCTTGTAGTACATCGCCAGGATCACGCCGGTGATCAGCTGGACGAGGAAGGCCGTCAGCGTCGCCGAGCCGAGCGTGTGCCACCAGCTCGTGTCGCCGGGGACCTTGCGGAAGAGGAAGTAGCGGACGCCGCCGATCAGGCCCGAGCGCTCCTCGAGCCAGTCGAGCGGGTAGGCCGCGGTCTTCGCGAGCGACTGGGTGCGGCTCGGCTTCGTGGTGGTCGCCATCAGTGCGGAGGCTGCACCGGGTAGAGCCACGACTCGGGGCCGTCGATGTGCTGGCCCGGCCCGGCGAGGTTCTCCTTGTGGATCTTCGCCGACGCGCCCGAGCCGTCGACCTTTGCGACGGAGTACATGTCGCCGAGCACGAGGTTGCCGTCGATGATCGAGAACTCGAAGCGGTTGAGCGCCCGGACCGGCGGGCCGGCGATGCGGTTGCCCTCCTGGTCGTAGGCGCCGCCGTGGCACGGGCAGATGAAGCCGGCCGCCGGCAGAGCCGGGATCAGGTCGACCTCACCGTGACCGCTCTTGACCGTCTTCGCCTGCTGGTCGAAGACGGGTCCACCGGCCTGCACCGGACAGCCGAGGTGGACGCAGCGGTTCGAGATGCAGGTGAAGCTCGGCTGCCCGTTCGTCGAGCCGTTGTTGCGGATGAACGCCGACATCCGGGAGATGTAGCCCGCCTTGGCGTTTCGCTCGAAGGTGGCGATGTAGTACTGGCCCTCCTTGAAGTTCGCGAGCGGCCCGAGGTTGATCGCCTTGGACTTCTGCTTGACGAAGCCGGGCACGAGCGCCGCGCCGAGCGCAGGCAGCGTGACGAGCGCTCCGATCAGCGCGCCGATCCCGAGCGTCGCGCCCTCGAGGAACTTGTTCCGTGGGAAGCGCTCGCCCGGCTCGGGCGCCGGCATCGCCGCCTCGCCTACGTTCGCCGGGATCGCCGGCGCGCCGTCCGTCGCAGGCTCGTCCGCGAGCGTCGGGGCGGGCACCGTCTCGCGGCCGGTTACGACGTCGCGCGCCCAGAGGTAGCCGAAGATCAGTGCGATGACCGCGCCGGCCGCGGCGACCCACCAGCTGACCACGAGGCCGACCAGCAGGCACACGATGCCGACGGCGAAGCCGACCGGCCAGAGGCTCGGCGATGGCAGCTGCGGTCGGTCGTCCCCCGGTCGTTCTTCCACGCGTCTCCCTTTACGTCGCGGCTGGATTCAATCGTTGCAGGTTCGATGCGTCAACGACGTAACAGATGGCGCAACGCGCCGGGACGGCTCCCGTTCGGCTCCGGCGCCTCGCCGAGGCCGTACTCGCTCCACCGCTCGTCGACGAGCCGCCTGACCTCGTCGCTCATCTGGATCTCGGGCGGCCACTCTCGCGCGCCCTCGGCCGGCCCCTTGTGCGTCGCGTCGATCCCGAGCTTGCCGCCGTAGAACTGGAGCGTCGGCGCGTGGTCGAGATGGTCGAGCGGCCCCTCGCTGATCAGCACGTCGCGCTTCGGGTCGACGTTGGCGCCGACGCGGAAGAAGACCTCGTCGTAGTCGTGCACGTCGACCCACTCGTCGACGACCACGACCGCCTTCGTCAGGCTGAGCAGGCCGAGCCCCCAGATCGCGTGCATGACCTTCTGCGCGTGGCCCGGGTAGGCCTTCCGGATCGAGACGATGCAGCAGTTGTGGAAGGCACCGGCGACCGGCAGGTCGTAGTCGACGATCTCCGGCACGCTCGTCCGGATCGCCGGCAGGAAGATGCGCTCGGTCGCCTTGCCGAGCCACGCGTCCTCCTGGGGCGGCTTGCCGACGACGATCGACGGGTAGATCGCATCGCGCCGCATGGTCATCGCCGTGACGTGGAAGACGGGGAACGGCTCGGGCGGCGTGTAGTAGCCCGTGTGGTCTCCGAACGGGCCCTCCTCGGCCAGCTCGCCCTTGGCGATGTAGCCCTCGAGCACGATCTCGGCGTTCGCCGGCACCTCGAGGTCGACCGTCTTCGCCTGCACGAGCTCGACCGCCTCGCCGCGGAGGAAGCCCGCGAGCATCAGCTCGTCGACGTGCTTCGGGAGCGGGGCGCTCGCCGAGTACGCGGTGACCGGGTCGAGGCCGAGCGCAACCGCGACTTCGAGCCTCCCGTCCGTCATCAGGTAGTCCGCGCGGCCGTCCTTGTGGATCTGCCAGTGCATCGCGGTCGTCCGCTCGTCGAGCACCTGCAGCCGGTACATGCCGACGTTGCGCCCGCCGGTGCGCGGGTCCTTCGTGATCACGGCCGG
>DASSQG010000042.1:0-5390 GCA_035702625.1 Gaiellaceae bacterium
CCGATCGGTCTCGCGCTTCACGCCCTGCTCGAGCCGGGTGTGCCGCTTGTCCGAGCGGTCGCTCTCGAACTTGTCGCGGTCCGCCTGGCGCGTCTGCGCGAGCAGGATCAGGGGCGCCGCGTAGGCGGCCTGCGTCGAGAACGCGAGGTTCAGCAGGATGAACGGGTACGGGTCCCAGTGCTGGATGACCGCGACCGAGTTGAGGATGACCCAGATCACGACCACGATCGTCTGGCCGACGATGTACTGCGGCGTACCGAAGAACCGCGCCGTGTGCTCGGCCCAGCGGCCGAACGCGTCCTCGCCGAACGTGCCGTGATGCGCCATGTGATCCCGCCGCCGGGGCACGGCCCCAGGCTAGGTTCGGCGGCGGACGGTTACGACTCGTTCAGCAGCGCCTTCGCGTCGTCGAGGTCGGCCGGGTCGACGAGGATCTCGCGCGTCCCGCCCTCGCCGCCGAAGTTCTCGAACGCGGAGTCGTCCTCGTCCGTCGGCCGGTGCGCGCACTTGATCCCGTTCGTACGCAGCAGGCCGCAGAGCACCTCGGCCTCGGGCTCGCCGGGAACGGTCGTCACGCGGACTGGCTCGGCCATGCGCCGGAGCCTACCGGCTAAGCCGAGCGGATCACCTCGTAGTCGGCGAGCAGCCGGTACCCGACACCCCAGACGTTGAGCACGCAGTCGTCTGCGCCGGCGAGCGCGAGCTTCCGGCGCAGGCGCGACGCGTGCGAGTCGAGCGTCCGCGTGCGGCCGAGCGAGCGGTAGCCCCAGACCTCGCGCAGCAGCTCCTCCTTCGTGAAGACGCGGGTCGGCTCCGTCGCCAGCTTCACGAGCAGCTCGTACTCCTTGGCCGAGAGCGCGACCGTCAGACCGTGCACCGTCACGCCGCGCGTGACGCGGTCGACCGCGATCGGCCCGGCCGCGAGCCGTTTCCGCGACGCCGGGTGCGTGCGCCGCAGGACGGCGTGAATCCGCGCGACCAGCTCCTCGTAATGGAACGGCCGCGGGACGAAGTCGTCGCACCCGCGCTCGAAGGCGTGCACCCGGTCGACGGCGTCCGCACGCACGTCGCCGAGGACGATCAGCGGGACGTCGCGGTTCCAGCTGCGGCCGGGCTCGCCCTCCCGCAGCACGCGGCAGACCTCGAGCGCCGGCGCGTCCGGTAGCCCGCCGACCAGGACGAGATCGGGCCGCTCCCGCTCGACGAGCTCCAGCGCCTCGCGGCCGGCCTCGGCGCCGAGCACCGCGAAGCCGTCGCTCGCCAGGTGCCGCTCGAGGAACTCACGGGTTCCCGGCTCCGACTCCGCCAGCAGCAGCGCCTGCGACATGAAATCGACGCTAGCGGCGTCCTGGGGCCCGCGCCAGATGTCCTTTCCGCCGGAAGTGCGACGAGCTTTCTACAACCGGCCGGAGCGCATCACGCCCCAGAGCAGCCACAGCCCGAGGACGGCCGAGAGCACGAAGCCGACGAACGAGAGGAAGTTCACGCCCGCGATCTGCGGGCCCGTCGTCGAGAAGATCCCGATCAGGCTCGAGCCGATCAGCCCGCCGATCACGACCAGCGCGACCACGAGCCGGTTGATCGCGACGTCGAGCTTGCGCATGAAGTCGTCGAGGCCCTTGTGCACGAAGCCGACCTCGATCTGGCCGTCCCGCGCCTCTTCGAGGAAGTCGTGGATCTGGTACGGCATGTCGCGCGCGATCCGCGCCAGCTCGATCGTCTCCACGCGCGCGCGCTTCAGGACCCGCTGCGGCGTGTAGCGCTCGAGCATCAGGCTTCGCGCGTACGGCCTCGCGACCTCGAAGACGTTGAAGTCGGGATAGAGCTCGACACCGACCGAGGCAAGGGTCGCGATCGCCTTGTCGAGCATCACGAAGCGCGTCGGCAGCCGCAGGTTGAGCCGGTAGATCAGCTGGAAGGCCTCGCGGATCACCTGCAGCGGGTCGATCTCGGAGAGGCTCGCGCCGTAGTAGCGCGAGTACATCTCGCGCAGCTCGGCGACGAAGTCGTCCTCGCGCTCGCGGTCGTAGCGGACGCCGAGGTCGGCGAGCCGGCGCGGCAGCATCTCGATTCGCTCGTTGGCGGCGTCGATGAACAGCCGCGTCAGCTTCGACATGTCCTCGTCGGTCAGCTTCCCGACCTGGCCGAAGTCGACGAGCCCGATGTGCTCCCCGTCGTTCAGCACGAACACGTTCGCCGGATGCGGGTCGCCGTGGAAGAACCCGTTGCGGAAGATCATCGTCATCCACGCCTCGGTGAGCAGGTACGCGAGGCGCCGGCGTTCGTCGATCTGCCAGGCATCGAGCGGGAGGTCGGCGAGCTTGAAGCCCTCGAGCAGCTCCAGCGTCAGCACCCGCGTGCGGGTGTAGCTCCAGTAGACGCGCGGGATGTGCACGCGCGGGTGACCGGAGAAGTCATGGTGGAAGGCTTCGGCGTTGCGGGCCTCGAGCCGGTAGTCGAGCTCCTGCCGGATCGAGCGCGCGAACTCGTCGACGAGCTGCCGCGGGTCGATGAACTCGAGCGCCTTGACGCGCTCCCGCACGAGGCGGGCGGCCTGGTACATCAGCGCGAGGTCGGCCTCGACCTGGCGCGGGGCGTTGGGCCGCTGCACCTTGACCGCGACGCGCCGGCCGTTCGGGAGCGTCGCCCGGTGCACCTGGCCGATCGACGCCGCCGCGATCGGCGTCGGGTCGAATTCGGTGAAGAGCTGCTCGACGCTGAGGCCGAGCTCCTCGCGGATCACGCGCTCCACCTCCTCGTACGGGAACGGCGTGACGGCGTCCTGGAGCTTCTGCAGCTCGGTGACGATGTCCGGCGGCACGACGTCGGGCCGCGTCGAGAGCAGCTGCCCGAACTTGACGAACGTCGGGCCGAGCTCGTCGAGCATCTCGCGCAGGTGGCGCCCCCGCTCCGACGGGCTCTGCGCGTCCGGGTCGATCGCCGGCCGGCCCGGAAGCAGGTCGGTCAGGCGGTGCTTCTCGAAGAAGTAGCCGAACCCGTGGCGGACCGCGACCTGCGCGATCTCGGAGATCCGGCCGAGATTGCGGCTGGCCGTGCTCGCCATGACCTCAGTCTTGCACGAGCTTCGGGTTGATCCCGTAGCGGCGCGTGCCGTCCGGCAGCTCCGGCGGCAGGCCGGCGTCTGCGGCAGCGACGGCCTGGCGCCAGAGGCGGACGATCTCCGCGCCGACGCGCTCGCCGGCCTCCGCGTAGCCCTTGCGGTTGCGCGGCAGGTCGTCCACCTGCATCGGCTCGCCCCAGACGATCGCGCACTTGCGGCGGTTCCGGAGCGACCACTGGAAGGTATCGAGCCCGAGCGGGATCACCGGCACGCCCTCCTGCATCGCGATCATCAGGCCGCCCGGGTGCAGCGGCCCGGGGTACCCGAAGCGCTGGCGGGTGCCCTCGACGTGGATGCAGACGAGGCCGCCTTCGCGGACGATCTCGCGCGCCCGCCGCACGGCCTCGCGGTCGCTCTCGCCACGCCGGACGCCGAACACCCCGAGCCAGCTCAGCAGCGGACCGAGAGCCGGGATCTCGAGCAGCTCGGCCTTGGCGAGGAAGTAGAGCGGCCGCGGCGAGAGCACGCCGATCAGCGGATGGTCGATGCCGGAGAAGTGGTTCGCGGCGACCACCGCGCCGCCCTCCGGCGGGACGCGGTCGACGCCGTAGGCGGCCGCGGGCGCGGCCACTCTCGTGAACAGCGGCACGGCGCGGCGCCCGAGCCACCAGCCCGTGTCCATGGCGCTGAGGCTCAAGGCTCGAGCAGCCGCAGCCGGTGCTCGAGCTGCGCGATCCGCAGCTCCAGCTCCTCGACCTCGTCGCGCGTGACGAGACCGAGCTCGCGGAAGAGGCCGGACAGCCCCGCTCCGGTTCGCTCGCCGAGCCGGAGCGACTCGTTCCGCCAGCGCCCGACCGCCTCCTCGAGCACGGCGCGCGCCTCCTCGCGGCCCATCCCGCCGCGGGCCGCCAGCTCCTCGGCCAGCGTGTCGATCCGCTCGGCCGTCAGCGCCACCGCACCGACGCCGGCGAGCACGAACTTTTCCGCGACCTCGCGCAGGTCAGCGGGTGCGGCCATGAGGCCTCGAGCTTCGCCGCTGTCGCCGCCGCTCGCGCTTCGCCGCCGACGCCGCCGGCTGCGGCAGGGCATCGCCGAGCGACGGTGCCGGCTGCGCCGCAGCCGCCTGTGTGGCCTCCTCGAGCGCCAGCGTGCCACCGTCGGTCGCGCCGGCCGGGGCGCCGCTCGGCGCGCGTGGCCGCAGACGCGCCGCGAAGCCGCCGCCGTCGGGACCGCCCTCCGGCTCCTGGCCGACCCGCCGGGCGTACTCGGGCTCGCGCTCCTTCCAGGTGGTCAGCAGCGGCGCCGCGATGAAGATCGACGAGTAGGCACCGGAGAGGATGCCGACGAGCAGCGCGAACGCGAAGTCCTTCAGCGTCGCGCCGCCGAAGATCAGCAGCGACACGATCGGCAGCAGCGTGATGAAGGTCGTGGCCAGCGAGCGCCGGATCGTCTCCCAGAGCGAGACGTTCGCGATCGTCGCGAACGGCGCGCGCCGCATCAACGGGACGTTCTCCCGGATGCGGTCGAAGATGATGATCGTGTCGTAGATCGAGTACCCGAGAACCGTCAGGACCGCGGCGACGGTCGAGTTCGACACCTCCCGCCCGAGCAGCGCGTAGACGCCGACGGTGATGATGATGTCGTGCAGTAGGGCGACGATCACCGGCACCGCGAACTTGAAGTCGAACCTGATTGCGATGTAGAGGATGATCAGGAGCAGCGAGAAGAGGATCGCGATGATCGCCGAGCGCGCGATCTGTTTCCCGAAGCTCGCCGACACGGTCTGGATCTGGATCGACTTCGTCCCGAAGTTCGCCTCCATGTCCGACTTGAGCGCGCTCGTCTGCGCGCTGTTCAGCGTGCCGAGGCGCAGCTGGAAGCTCTTGTAGTCCTCCGAGCCGAACGTCTTGCCGCGACCCTGGACGACTGGCTCCTGGCCGTACTTTTCGGTCTGGGTGCGGACCGCCGACAGCGAGGTCGGCTGCGGCGTCGTGAACGTGACCTGCGTGCCGCCCTTGAAGTCGATGCCGAGGTTGAGCCCCTTCACCGCGAGCGCGCCGATCGAGATCGCGATCACCACGGCGGCGATCGAGAACCAGATGCGGCGCTTGCCCATGAAGTCGATCTGCAGCCAGCGTCCGTGCTGCTGGCCGGCGGCGCCCATGAAGCGCGGGTTCTCGAACCAGCTGAAGCCTGCGAGCAGGCCGAGCATCGCGCGCGTCGCCGCCACCGCGGTGATCAGCGAGATGACGGTGCCGATCATCAGCATCAGGGCGAAGCCCTTCACGCCCGCGGTCGCGACCGCGAACAGCACGAGCGCCGTGATCAC
>DASSQG010000043.1:0-16668 GCA_035702625.1 Gaiellaceae bacterium
GGTCGTCGCGCCGACCGCGGGGCTATTCACGATCGACGGCCGCGGCAAGCACCTCGCGCCGCTGCTCTCGAACGGGCTCGACCTCAGCCCGGCCTGGTCGCCCGACGGCAGCAGGATCGCCTTCTCGCGCCTCGCGAGCGCCGACACGCCGCTGCGGCAGGCGACGCTCTACGTCGCGGACGCCGACGGCTCGAACGTGCGCCAGCTCGGCTCGGCCCCGCTGCACGGGGTCTCGCCGGCATGGTCGCCGGACGGGGCGCGCCTGGCCTTCGTCTCGTTCGACGACGCGAGCGACCCGCCGTGCCCACTCGCGTCGTGCCCGCCGAACGGCGAGCTCTACGTCGTCGGCGCCGACGGCAGCGGCCTCATGCGCCTGACCCGCAGCACGGCCGACGACGAGCATCCGAGCTGGTCGCCCGACGGGACGCGGCTCGCGTTCGCAAGCGGCTTCGACTTCCACGGCCAGGGCCATTCGCCGTGGCTGATGGTGATCCACGCGACCGGCGGCCGCGCCACGCGCGTCGGCCGGTTCGGCGGCGTGCTCGACCCGTCGTGGAGCCCGGCGGGCGTCGGCTGAGGCGAAGCCGGTAGGCTGGCCGCGTGAAGCTCGAAGGCGTCCACCACGTCACGGCGATCACGGGGGACGCGCCGCGCAACGTCGACTTCTACGCGCGCGTCCTGGGCCTGCGCCTCGTCAAGAAGAGCGTCAACCAGGACGACCCGACCGTCTACCACCTGTTCTACGGCGACGAGGAGGGCGCGCCGGGGAACGACATCACCTTCTTCGAGTACCCGGGCGCGCGGCAGGGCAAGGCGGGCGCCGGGATGGTGCACACGGTCGGCTGGCGGGTCGCGTCGCCCGACGCGGTCGACTTCTGGGAGCACCGTCTCGCGGACGAAGGCATCGCGGGCGAGCGCTACCCCGACGGCGCGTTCGCGTTCCGCGACCCCGAAGGCCTCCGGCATGCGCTGATCCCGAGCGACAGCACGGACGAGCCGCTGACGGCCGACAGTCCGGAGGTGCCGCAGGAGTTCGCGCTGCAGGGCTTCGACGGCGTGCGGGCGTACACGCACGACCCCGAGCAGAGCCGGCGCTTCCTCGAGGAGACGCTGTCGTTCGACCCGCGCGGGGACATGGGGTGGGAGGTGCGCGGCGACGAGCGCGGCGGGCTCTATCTCTATGACCAGACCGACGAGCGCGGCGTCCCCGGCGCAGGCACCGTCCACCACGTCGCGTGGGCCTCGCCGATGGACGACGAGGCGGCGTGGCAGCAGCGCGTCACGGAGAGCGGCGCCCACCCCACGCCGATCATCGACCGCTTCTACTTCAAGTCGGTCTACTTCCGCGAGCCGAGCGGCGTCCTGTTCGAGATCGCGACGATCGGCCCGGGCTTCACCGCCGACGAGCCGCTCGAGACGCTCGGCGAGAAGCTTTCGCTCCCGCCGAACTACGAGCACCTCCGCGACCGGCTCGAGGGCGTGCTGACGCCGCTGCCGGACATCCGCGCGATCCGCGCCGGCGGGTGATCGCGCACCTCGAGCGCCCGGCGGCCGGCGAGCCGGAGGGTCTGCTCGTCCTGATCCACGGCCGCGGGGCCGACGAGCGCGACCTCTTCCCGCTGCTCGACCTGCTCGACCCGGAGCGGCGGCTGCTCGGCGTCACGCCGCGCGGGCCCCTGTCGCTGCCGCCGGGGGGCGCGCACTGGTACGTCGTGCACGAGATCGGCTATCCGGATCCGGCGACGTTCCTACCGACCTACGCGGCCGCGTCGGAGTGGCTCGACGGCTTCGGCTTCGCCCCCGAGCGGACGGTGATCGGCGGCTTCTCCCAGGGCGCCGTGATGACGTACGCGCTGAGCCTCGGCGCCGGCCGCGCCCGCCCGGCCGCGGCGGTCGCGCTGAGCGGCTTCATGCCGACCGTGCCGGGCTTCGAGCTCGACCTCGAGCCGCCGCTCCCGCCGTTCGCGATCGGCCACGGCACGCTCGACTCGGTGATCACGGTCGACTGGGGGCGCCGGGCGAGGGAGACGCTGGAGGCGGCCGCCGCCGACGTCCTCTACCGCGAATACCCGCTCCCGCACGCGGTCGACCCGCGCTTCCTCGACGAGCTCGCGCCGTGGATCGCCTCGCGGCTCTACGTGACCGGCGGGCGGTAGCCTGGCCGGCGTCGCGCGCGGAAGTCCGCGAGCCAGGCGGCGGCACGCAAGCCCATCCACACCGGCGTCAGCAGCACGTAGAAGACGACCATCGCGGCGCCGAGCGTCAGCCACCACGCGGCCCAGCGCCACAGCGGGACGGGCGGCTTGGGCTTCACGTCGCCCGCGCCCGTGAGCGAATGCCGTTCTCGGCGCGCCGCTGCTCGACCAGCCTGATGACGCGCGCCGCCGTCTCCTCGATCGACAGGTCGGAGATCTCGATCACCGGGCAGCCGAGCCGACGATGGAGCGCCTCGGCCTCCTCGAGCTCGGCGTAGATCTCGAGCAGCTCTGCGTACGCGCGCTCGCCTCCACCGAGCCGCCGCGCCCGCTGCTTGCGGATCTCCTGCAGGCGCTCCGCCTCGATCGTCAGGCCGACGATCTTGGTGCCGTCGATCTCGAAGAGCGCTGCCGGCGGCGCGATGTCCTTTACGACAGGCACGTTCGCCGTCTTGTAGCCGAGGTAGCCGAGGTACATCGAGAGCGGCGTCTTCGACGTGCGCGAGACGCCGACGAGCACGATGTCGGCGTCGTACAGCCCGGCGCCGACGCCGTCGTCGAACTTGACGGCGAACTCGATCGCCGCGATCCGCTTGAAGTACTGCGAGTCGAGCGGCGGCCGGGCGCCGGGCGTCATCTTCGCGGCGACGCCCGCGACGCGGGCCACGGCCTCGATCGGATGGCCGAGCAGGTCGCAGTAGTGGAGCTTGTAGCGCCGGCAGAGGGCGCGCGCGGCCTCGCGCAGCTCCGGGTGCACGAGCGTGTAGACGATCACCGCGGCACGGCCCTTCGCGCGGCTGAGCGCGAGGTGGAGGTCGTCGACCGTCTCGACGCGCGGGTGGCGGATCTCCTCGAACTCCTGCTCGGGGAACTGCGCCTCGAGCGCGTGCACCAGGCGCACCGCCGTCTCGCCCGTGGAGTCCGAGATCACGTGCAGCTCGACCGGAGGCTTGGCCGCATTCACGCGCAGGAGCCTAGCCTGGCCACGCCGGGCGCTCGACACACATTCGTCACCGTTCCTTCACGGACACGGCGCAGCTTCCGCGGTACGCTCGTAAGTGGGCGGCGGGTGGACCTCTCATCCCCACGGGGTGGGGCCGCGCGCGCGTGATCCTTGTACGGGCGGCGAGCCGGATCAGCGCGGGATCTGCGAGAAGTCGCCGAGGCGCCCGAGCACGTCGCGGACGTCGAGCAGCAGTCGCAACCGGTTCGCCCGCACCGCGTCGTCCTCGTCCATCACGAGCACCTCGTCGAAGAAGCGCTCCATCAGCGGTGCGAGCGTCGCGCCCGACTCCAGTGCACGCTGGACGTCGCCGTCGACCTCGACCCGCGTGAGGCCCTCGGCGAGCTCGCGCTCGGCCTCCTCCTTCAACAGTGCCCGGTCGAGCTCCGGAGCGGCATCGCCGGCAGACTTCCCCGCCAGCCGGTGCGCCCGGTCGTACGCCGTGTAGACGCCGTCGAACGCCTCAGAGTCGCGCGCCGCATACAGCGCCTCCGCCAGCTGAGCGACCGCCGCCAGATCCGGCGCCGCCGACGCCCGCGCCGCCCGCACGAACTCGACCGGCACGGCGAGCAGGCCCTCGAGCCGCTCCTCGACGAACTCCCGCACCCCGTCCGGCAGCAGCGACCGCGCCACGACCAGGCCGCCTTCGACGGCCAGGCGGACGAGCCCGATCGCGGCGCGACGCAGCCCGTACGGGTCACGCGAGCCGGACGGCTTGTGCCCGAGCGAGAACGACGTCGCGAGCGCGTCGAGCTTGTCCGCGGCGGCGAGCACCTTCCCCGCCTCCGTCCGGGGCAGCGGCCCGCCCGACGCATCCGGCAGGTACTGCTCCTCGATCGCGGCCGCGACGGCCTCGGGGTAGCCGGCGAGGCGCGCGTACTGGCCGCCGATGTAGCCCTCGAGGTCGGTGAACTCCCGCACGAGCTCCGACGCCTGGTCGGCCTTGGCGAGGCGCGCCGCCTCGAGCGTCGCCTCCCCGCCGCCGAGCTCGGCCGCCAGCTTGCGCAGCCGCTCCGTCTTGTCCGCGAACGAGCCGGCGCCCTTGAAGTAGGTGATCGCACCGAGCCGCTCGGCCAGCGCGTCGATCCCGACCGCGACGTCTCGCTCGAAGGTGAAGCTCGCGTCGTCGAGCCGGCCCTCGAGCACGTTCTCGTTCCCGACGCGGACGATCTCGGGGTCGCCGCCGTTCGCGACGAACGCGAAGCGGTTGCCGCCGAGCGGGAAGTAGCGCTGGTGCGACTGCATCGCGGTCACGACGACGAGCTCGGGCAGCTGCAGGAAGCGCTCGTCGAAGCTCCCCTCGAGCACCTGCACGCTCTCGACGAGGTACACGACCTCCTCGAGCACGCCGCCGGGATCGCCCCAGTCCCCGATCGAATCGAGCCCGGCGACGATCGCCCGGCGCCGCGCCTCGGCATCCGGCTCGACCCCGGCCGCGCGGAGCCGCTCCGCGTACTCGCCGGCGCGCGGGACCTCGACCGCGCCGGCCGAGAAGCGATGGCCGAACGTCTTCTTCCCGACGACGGTGTCGGCGTCGAGCTTCGCCAGCGTCCACCGAATCGGCCTCGAGAAGCGGATCCCGCGGTCGTCCCAGCGCAGCGACTTCGAGAACGCGAGGTCGCGCACGATCGCGTCGAGCCGCTCCGGCAGGACGTCGCGGAGCTCGCGGCCGGGACGCTCGAAGCCGAGGAAGCCGTCGCGCTCGGCGAGGTCCTCGACCGCGACTCCCTGCTTCTTCGCAAACCCTTTGGCCGCCTTCTCGCGGAGCGCGACGGGCGGGCCCTTGACCCATTCGTCCGGTGTCCGTTCCGGCACGTCCTCGAAGAACGCGGCCAGTCGGCGGGGGCCGACGAAGACGTCGGTCGGCGCGAGCCCGAGCTCGCGCTCGGCCAGCACCGGCAGCTGCGCCCCGGCTTCGCGGCAGGCGGCCGCGGGCAGCTCCTCGCAGCCGATCTCAAGCAGCAGCGACGCCATCGGCCTCCAGCTCGAGGTAGACCTGAGCCACTGCCCGCGCGAGGTTGCGTACGCGCCCGATGTAGGCCGCGCGTTCCGTCGCCGAGACGGCGCCGCGTGCGTCGAGCAGGTTGAGCGTGTGCGAGCACTTGAGCACCTGGTCGTACGCCGGGAACGGCAGCCGGCGCTCGAGCAGCACGCGACACTCCTCCTCGAAGTCGCCGAACTGCCGCATCAGCACCTCCACGGGCGCGAGCTCGAAGTTGTAGGCCGACCACTGGCGCTCGTTCTCGCGGTACACGTCGCCCCACGTCACGCCGGGCGCCCACTCCAGCTCGAACGCGCTCCGCTTGCCCTGCAGGAACATCGCCAGGCGCTCGAGGCCGTAGGTGATCTCCGCCGGCACGAGCTCGACGTCGAACCCGCCGAGCTGCTGGAAGTACGTCCACTGCGTGATCTCCATGCCGTCGCACCAGACCTCCCAGCCGAGGCCCCACGCGCCGAGCGTCGCCTGCTCCCAATCGTCCTCGACGAGCCGCACGTCGTGGCGCCGGAGGTCGATCCCGATCGCCTCGAGCGAGCTGAAGTAGAGATCGAGCACGTCCGCCGGCGCCGGCTTGATCACGACCTGGTACTGGAAGTAGTGCTGGAAGCGGTACGGGTTCTCGCCGTAGCGCCCGTCGAGGGGCCGGATGACCGGCTCGACGTACGCCGTCTTCCACGGACGCGGCCCGAGGCTCCGGAGAAACGTCGCGGGATTCATCGTGCCCGCGGCGAGCTCGGTGTGGTACGGCTGCATGAGGACGCAGCCGTAGTCGGCCCAGTAGTCCTGGAGCGCGCGGATCGTGTCCTGGAAGGTCGGGGCGGCCAAGGCGCTCATCCTAGGGAAGAAAATCGGCCGCCCAGACGTCCTGTAGGTAATCCGTTCCGTGGACGCGGCTTACCGCGACAAGAGCGGGCCTCTGGCCGGGCCCGCTCTTCCTTCCTGTTCTCGCGACAGACCTAGGACGCTAGCGTCCGCAGGCGGAAGCCGCCGTGGTACTCGTACGAGGCGGTGATCACGCCGAGCGCCTCGCGGGCGCCGCGCGATGTGACACCGGCCTCGTGCGCCTCGGCGAGCGGACGCCGCAGCAGGCCCTCGATCCCGAGCAGACCCTCGCGCGAGAGCGGCAGCGCTCCGTTCGCGCAGTTCCCGCAGACCGCCCCGCCTGCCCGCGGCGAGTAGCCGGCGAGGCCGGTCTCGGCACCGCACTCCGCGCAGCTCGTCACGTGCGGCAGGTACCCGGCGAGCCAGAGCAGCTTGAGCTGGAACGAGAGGACGAGCGGGTCGGCCTGCGGCCGTTCGCCGTCGCGCGGCTCGAGCTCGTCCAGCAGGTCGAGGAACCGTGCGAGCGCGAGGAACGCGCGGTCGTTCGCCTCCTGCTCGGGGAACAGGCGCAGCATCGCCTCGGCGGCGACGAGCCCGACGCCGAGCCGGTACGGCTGCTCCCGGACGGCGCGGTGGGAGCGCAGGAGCTCGACACCGGTCACCGTCTGCAGCTCGCCGCTGCCCTGGTGCAGGACGAGCTCGACGTGGCTGAGCGGCTCAAGCCGCGCGCCGAAGCGCGACTTCGTCTTGCGCACGCCCTTCGCCACGGCGCCGACGCGGCCGCGGTCGAGCGTGTAGACGTGTAGCACGCGGTCGGCCTCGCCGAGGCGGAACGAGCGGAGCACCACCGCCTCGGTCGTGTACGTGCGCCCGGCCATCGCGGCCAAGTGTAGAGCGGCCGCTGGCCGGGAACCCGGCCGCTGTTCCCGCGTTTCAACCCGTCATGGCCACCGTTCAGATGTACACGACGCGCTGGTGCGGCTACTGCGTCCGCGCCAAGACGCTGCTCGAATCCCGTGGGATCCCGTTCGAGGAGATCTCACTCGACGACGACCCCGGCTTCCGCCGGCGGTTGATGGACCTGACCGGCGGCTGGACGGTGCCGCAGATCCTGATCGACGGCCGCCCGATCGGCGGCTACACCGAGCTCTGGCAGCTGGATCGCAGCGGCGAGCTCGAACGTCTCGCCGCATAGCGAGAGCGGGGCCTGCGCCCCGCCCTCCGGCTTGACCCCCTCGTCCTCGTTGTGGCTATCGCCGTTCGCGTGTGGTTTCAAACCCGTTGCCGTATCAGTTGTCCGCCATACCGTCGAGCGGCTGGCAGTGCGGGCAGAACCACGTGCCGCGGCCGCCGGCGCGGATCTTCTCGATCGGCCGGCCGCAACGCTCGCACGGCTCGCCCTCCCGCCCGTAGACCTTGAACTCGTGCTGCATCCGGCCCGAGCCGCCGTCCGGGGTGCGGTAGTCGCGGAGGGTCGCACCCTGCCGTGCAATGCCGGCCTTCAGCGCAGAGCGAATGCCGCGGTGAAGCGCCCGGAGCTCCTCCTCGCCGAGCTCGCCGGCAGGTCGCAGCGGATGGACGCGCGCGCGCCAGAGCGCCTCGTCTGCGTAGATGTT
Organism: Gaiellaceae bacterium; assembly: GCA_035702625.1. Classification (GTDB taxonomy): domain Bacteria; phylum Actinomycetota; class Thermoleophilia; order Gaiellales; family Gaiellaceae; genus AC-32. The sequence goes on from DASSQG010000043.1 coordinate 7,636, forward strand.
CCCGACGCCCGCGAGCCGGCGCTGGTCGAGGATCACGGCCTTCACCGGCGCCCGGCGCCCGCCGAGCGCCGCGGCGAGGCGCTTGGTCGTAAACGCCGGCGCCAGCGGCTCGCCGCCGAGGCGAGCAGCGAGGTACGGCTCGACCTCGTCCGGCTCCGTCAGCAGCCAGGTGCCGAAGCGGCGGACGTCGCGGTAGAGCAGGCGCGAGCCGTCGTCGAACTCGACGACCGCCCGTCGGTAGGGATCGGGCTCCGGAGCCGATCCGGCAGACGCATGGAGCAGGCTGCCCGTCATGCGGAGGTGGATCAGGAGCGCGCGACCGGAGTCGAAGCGAACCACGAGATACTTGCCGCGCCGGTCCACGGCGCCGATGCGTTCGCCGCTCAGCTCGGCGGCGACCTCGAGCGGATCGTGCGGGCGGGTCAGGCGCGAGTCGAGGATCTCGACGTGCTCGAAACGACGGCCGACGAGCGCAGGCTCGAGCCGGCGGCGGACGGTCTCGACCTCGGGCAGCTCCGGCACCGGGCCAGCGTAGTCCGGCCGTGGCCCGTGGTCGCGCGGCTCAGGCGAGCACGTCGAGCACGACCGGCCGCGTCGCGGGCGGCTCGTCGGCGAACGCGTACGCGGCCAGCAGCTCCTGCGCAGCCTCGTCGGCGGCCGCGTCGCTCGCGGCGTGGATTTCCGCGAGCGGCTCACCGGCTGCCACGCGGTCGCCGCGCTTGCGCAGGCAAACGATCCCGACGGCGTGGTCGATCTCGTCCTCCTTGGTGCGACGGCCCGCGCCGAGATGGAGTGCCGCCTGGCCGACCGCGACCGCGCCGAGATTCGAGACGTAACCGGTCTCCGGCGAGGGCACGTCGCGCACGACCGGCGCGGTCGGGAGCGCCGCCTCGTCGGGGTCGCCGCCCTGCGCACGGATCCAGCGCTCGTACGCTGCGAAGGCCGAGCCGTCGGCGATCGCCTGCGCGATGCCGACGCGCGCCTCGTCCTGGTCGATCCCGAGGTCGGAGACGGTCAGCAGCCGCGCGCACGCGGCGGTCACCAGCTCGAAGAAGTCGGCCGGCCCTTCGCCCTTGACCGTGGCGATCGCCTCGCGGATCTCGAGCGCGTTCCCGACCGCTCGTCCCAGCGGCTGGTCCATGTCCGTCAGCAGGCAGACGACCTCGCGGTCGGCACGCGCGCCGAGGTCGAGCATCGCCTCGGCGAGCGCACGGGCGTCCTCGATCGACTTCATGAAGGCGCCGTCGCCGACCTTCGCGTCGATCACGATCGCGTCTGCGCCGCCGGCGATCTTCTTGGACATGATGCTCGCTGCGATCAGCGAGTAGTTGTCGACGGTCGCCGTCACGTCGCGCAGCGCGTAGAGCTTCTTGTCGGCCGGGACGAGGTTCGCGCTCGCGCCGATGATCGCCATGCCGGCGTCGCGCACCTGGGCGACGAACTCGTCTGTAGAGAGCTCGACCCGGAAGCCCGGAATCGACTCGAGCTTGTCGAGCGTGCCGCCGGTGTGGCCCAGCCCGCGGCCGCTCATCTTCGCGAACGGGACGCCGCACGCGGTCACGATCGGCCCGACCGCGATCGAGGTCTTGTCCCCCACCCCGCCCGTCGAGTGCTTGTCGACAACCTTGCGCCCCAGCGCAGAGTGAAGGTCGACCGTGTCGCCGGTCGCGATCATCGCGCGGGTCAGCGCGTACGTCTCGGAGCTCGTCAGTCCGCGGAAGAAGATCGCCATCGAGAGCGCCGCGAGCTGGTAGTCCGGCACCTCGCCGCGCGCGTAGCCGGCCATCAGCTCGTTCCACTCCTCGGGCGTCAGCGCGCCGCCGTCGCGCTTGCGCTCGATCAACTCCGCCGGTCTGATCATCGCGGCTGGAAGAGCTCGATCGGGTTCCGCCACGGGTCGCGCACGAGGCACCAGCTGCCGGTGGGACCGTCGACGCGCTCGCCGTCCCGCTCCAGGCCTTGGCTCGCCACCTCCAGGTCGTCGACGGGAAGCACGATCCGGCTCCAGCCGCCCGGCTCGGCGCCGTCCTGGTCGCGGCCGGAGCTTCCGGGCGCGCTCAGCCACAGCTCGAGGTCGGCCCGCCGCACGAGCGTGACAGGGCCGAAGGAACGACCCTCCGCGAAGCCGAGCCGCTCCGTGTAGAAGCTGACGGCGGCATCGAGGTCGTCGACGAGGTAGCGGGCGATCGCCATCACGGCTCCAGGATCGGGCTGCCGGGGATACCGCGGCTCGGCCCCTTGCCGCCGAGCCACGCGTTGACGGTGGCCCCGACGTCAGCGAACTCTCCGTCCTCGTGGATCCGGCCGGCGGCGTTCCGTCCGGGCACGTAGGCGAGCAGCATCGCGTACTCGCGCGAGTGGTCGGTCGAGGGCGTCGTCGGGTCGCAGCCGTGGTCGGATGTGACGATCAGCAGGTCGCCCGGGCGCAGCGCGTCGAGCAGGTCGGGCAGGCGCCGGTCGAAGTCCTGCAGGCAGCGGTGGAAGTTGACCGGGTCGTTGCGATGGCCCCAGAGCATGTCGGTCTCGACGAGGTTCACGAAGATCAGCCCGTCGTCGACCTCACGCAGGAGCGCCTCCGTCTGCACGATCCCGTCGATGTTCGACTGCGTCGGACGCGAGGTGTCGATGTCCTGGCCTGCGAAGATGTCGCCGATCTTCCCGACGCCGTGGACCTCCTTGCCGCCCTCGCGCACGAGCGTCAGGTAGTTCGGCCGCCGCGGCTCGCGCGAGAAGTCGTGCCGGTTCGCGGTCCGCTCGTAGTTGCCCGGCTCACCGATGAACGGCCGCGCGATGACCCGGCCGACCGCGTGTTTGCCGGTCAGGATCTCGCGGGCGATCCGGCAGCCTTCGTAGAGCTCCTCGAGCGGGATCGTCTCTTCGTGGGCCGCGATCTGGAAGACCGAGTCGGCCGACGTGTAGACGATCCACTTGCCGGTGCGCTGGTGCTCCTCGCCGAGCTCCTGGATGATCTCCGTCCCCGACGCAGGCTTGTTCCCGAGCACGCCGCGGCCGGTCCGGTGCATGAACGGGTCGATCACGTCGTGCGGGAAGCCGTGCGGGTACGTCGGGAACGGCTGCGCCGTGACGATGCCCATCATCTCCCAGTGCCCCGTGGTCGTGTCCTTGCCCTTCGACCGCTCGAGCAGGCGCCCCGCGACCGCCGGTGCGCCGGGCTGCGGCGGGCAACCCTCGAGCGGCTCGATGTTCCCGAGCCCGAGCGCCTCGAGATTCGGGAGGTCGAGCCCGCCGACCGCTTTCGCCACGTTGCCGAGCGTGTCGGAGCCCTCGTCGCCGTATGCGTCGGCATCCGGGAGCGCTCCAGCGCCCACGGCGTCCAACACGATCACGCAGGCGCGCGGCACCCGGCTATTCTAGGGCGGTCGTGGATACCGTCCTCGGACTGCTCGGACTGATCGTCTTCATCGTCTGCGTGATCCTGCTCGCAGCCGCGACGACGTGGCTCGTCGTGAAGGTCAGTCCCTCCAAGCGCTAGACCGGCGAGAGCGGGAGGACGTCCTCGAGCGGATAGAAGTCGAGGCCGTGCGCCTCGGCAACGGCCTCGTAGGTGATCTTCCCGTCTAGCACGTTCACGCCGCACGCGAGCGCGTGGTCGCGTGCCACCGCCTCCGCGAGGCCGTGGTCGGCGATCGCCTCGACGTACGGCAGCGTCACGTTCGTCAGCGCCTTGGTCGAGGTGATCGGAACAGCGCCCGGCATGTTCGCGACGCAGTAGTGCGTCACGCCGTCGACGACGTAGACCGGGTCGGTGTGCGTGGTCGGCTTCGACGTCTCCGCCATCCCGCCCTGGTCGATCGCGACGTCGCAGAGCACCGCGCCGTCCTTCATCTTCCCGAGCATGTCGCGCGTGACGAGCTTCGGGGCGACCGCGCCGGGGATCAGCACCGCGCCGATCACGACGTCGGCCTCGACGATCGACTCCTCGATCTGCAGCGTGTTCGACATGACGAGGCTGACGCGTCCCGAGAGCACCTCGTCGAGGTGCCGCATGCGGTCGACGGAGCGCTCGAGGATGGTGACGTTGGCGCCCAGACCGAGCGCGATCACCGCCGCGTTGTAGCCGACGATCCCGCCGCCGATCACGAGCACGCGGCCGGGCGCGACACCCGGGACGCCGCCGAGCAGGAGGCCGCGGCCGCCGAGCGGCTTCTCGAGGAAATAGGCGCCCGCCTGCGCGGTGAGGCGCCCTGCGATCTCGCTCATCGGCGCGAGCAGCGGCAGCTGGCGGTTGTCGGTCTCGACCGTCTCGTACGCGACGCAGGCGGCGCCGCTATCGGCAAGCGCGCGCGTCAGCTCCTCGCTGGCCGCGAGGTGGAGGTACGTGAAGAGGACGAGCCCTTCGCGCAGCCGCGGGTACTCCTCCGGAAGCGGCTCCTTGACCTTCAACAGGAGCTCGGAGTCGCTCCAGACGTCGTCGACCGAATGGATCGTCGCTCCGACCGCGCGGTACGTGTCGTCCGGGAAGGAGCTGCCGTCGCCGGCGCCGGCCTCGACGAGCACGTCGTGCCCGCCCTGGACGAGTTCGCGCGCACCGGCAGGGGTGAGCGCGATGCGGTACTCGTCGGGCTTGATCTCCTTGACGACGCCAACCTTCACGGGCGAGAAACCCTAGCTTCTCGGCGCCTTCCGGACGTGCCGAGACGCTGTGGGCAACCCGACACGCTCTCGGCACGAAGCGTCACAGACCAGCGCGCCGCTCGCGCATATGCTCGCCTCGGGGAGGAGGCCGGGCGAACCGAACTACGGGACCGCCGGAAGTCGGCGCGGCCCGCGCGCCTCAGCGCCCGGCGAGGCGCTCGACGAGGCGGCGCTCCTCCGAGCCGAGCCACGGCGGCTCGCCGGCGGCGGCGTTGGCGCGCGCGTGCTCGGGGTTCGTCGTCGCCGGGATGACGACGTCGACGCGCGGGTCCGAGAGCGCCCACTTCAGGAGCGCCTGCGCCCACGTCCGCACGCCGAAGGGCTCGAGCGGCGCGAGCTCGTCGGCTGCCGGCGGCCGCCGCATCAGCGAGCCCTCGCCGAGCGGTCGCATCACGATCACCGCGACGTCCAGCTCCTCGGCCAGCGGCAGCAGGCGCTCTTCGCATTGCCGCTCATGCGGGTTCAGCGGCACCTGCAGCGTCTCGAACCGGCGCGTGCGCAGCGCCTGCTCGAGCTCGCCGAACGCCGTCGACGAGTAGTGCGTCACGCCGATCCGGCCGACGAGACCTGCAGCCCGCTCGGCCTCGAGCCACAGAAGGTGCTCCTGCCAGGAAACGAGGTTGTGCACCTGCTCGACGTCGACGCGCCCGAACCACTCGAGCTGCCGCGCGAAGTGCGCCCGTCCTTCCTCGACGCTTCGCGACCAGATCTTCGTCGCCACGATCGCCTCGTCACGGCGGCCCACGAGCACCTCGGACAGCGACGCCTCGGCGCCGCCGTACATCGGCGACGAGTCGACGAGCCGCGTTCCCGCGTCGAACGCCGCGTCGACCACCTCGCGGGCCAGCGCGGCGTCGCGGTCGAACGTGTTCCACGTCCCGAGCCCGACCACGGGCCCGAGGCGGCGCTCCTCCATCAGGGGAGCAGCCTCCGTGCCGCCACTCCGGCCGCGAACGCCGCCTCGAAGAACTGCGGGTCGTCGTCCGGGCCGCGGCCCATGTGCGACAGCGGCAGGCCCTCGCACGCCTCGCGCCAGCCCGTGCCGTCCTCGCCGACGACGACGTCGCCGCGGACGAGCGCGAGCACGGCTTCGGTGTGATGTGACACGCCCCGGTGGCGTTCCCGCTCGTCGGCGCCCGACACGCGCGCCGCGACGACAGGCCTCCCCCCGAGCGCCAGCGCAGCGTTCGCCGCCTCCGCGGCGGCGAGCCCGCCATGCCCGAAACGCGTCCCGGTCCCGACGATCCCGGGGCCGATCGCGCAGACCGCGACATCGTGGCCTTCGCGCGACCACCCGAGCGCCGATGCGACGGAGACACACTGCGCGTCGGCGTCGAAGCACGGAGCAACGGCGCCCGTCGCGGCGACGAGCCCACGTCCGCGGAGGACGCGCAGCGTGTCCGACAAGGAGACCGGGAGCGCGCCCCCCGGCACCTGCACGTACGCGACGCGTAGCCCGCCGAGCGCCGCGCATACCGGCGCCACCTGGCTGTGCAGCGAGCAGCAGACGACCGGCATCCCGTCCAGCCGCGAGGGCGGCTCGGCGCGCTCCTCCTCGACGAGGCGCGCGTGCTGGAGCGGTGTGTACGGCAGCACCATCACGTGCGCGCCCTCCTCGACGGCGAGGTTGAGTCCTCGCGTGAGGTTTGCGTAGAGGACGTCGAAGCCGCCCGACCCGAGCTCGAGCTCGCGCGCCTGGACGTTGACCAGCACCTCGTCGCCGAGCGCGACGGGCCCGGTCAGCGACGGGTACGCGACGCACGCGCCGCCGTCGACCTCCAGGCGGACGAGCCCGCCGACGCGCTCGTTCACTGCGGAGACGCGACCTCGCCTGAGGCTAAGCGGCATCGGCGGCGTCGACGAGCGCGAGCGTCACCTCGACCATCTCGTGCAGGTCGGCGACCGCGATCCGTTCGTCCGGCGTGTGGATGTCCGTCATCCCGTTCGCCAGGTTGAGGCACTGCAGTCCGCGCTCGTTGAAGACGTTCGCGTCGGCGCCGCCGCCGGAGAGGATGTACGACGGCTCGCGCCCGACCCGCTCCAGCGCGGCGGCCGCGAGCCGGACGGGCACGGCGTCCTGCCGGAAGCGGTAGCCCGGCGACAGGCCGGAGATCTCCGTCTCGACCTCGCACTCCTCGAGGCTCGCGGCGAACGTCACGGCGTCGACCATCTCGCGGATCAGGTCGGCGAGCTTCCGCTCGTCGTGGCTGCGGGCCTCGGCCGCGAACGTGCACCACTCAGGGATCACGTTGCGCGCGGTGCCGCCCTGGATCCGCCCCACGCTCGCCGTCGTCACGTCGTCGAGCCGCCCGAGCCGCAGGTCGGCGATCGCGCGCGCCGCCGCGGCGATCGCCGAGCGACCCTCCTCCGGGTACATGCCGGCGTGGGCGGCGCGGCCGTGGAAGCGCACGTCGAGCTTCTGCTGGAACGGCGCTCCGAGCACGATCTCGCCGATCGGCCCGGCGTGGTCGTAGACGTACCCGACCCGGGCTGCGAACCGCGACTGGTCGAACGCCGCCGCGCCGAGCAGGCCGACCTCCTCCTTCGGGGTGAAGAGCAGCTCGACCCCGGCATGCGGCCGGCCGTCCGCCACCAGGCGCGCCGCCGCCTCGAGCATCACCGCGACGGCGGACTTGTCGTCAGCGCCGAGAATCGTGCCGGCGGCGTTCCGCACGATCTCGTCCTCGCCGACCTCCGGCTCGATCGCCCCCTCCGGCAGCACGGTGTCGAGGTGCGCGCAGAAGAAGAGCGCCTCGCCCTCGCCGCCGTTCGGCTCGAGCCGCGCGTAGATGTTCCCGATCGTGGAGCCGACCTTCGCGCCGGCGTCGTCCTCGTCGGCCTCGAGCCCGAGCGCGCCGAGGTAGTCGAGGACGCGGTCGGCGACCGCCCGCTCCTCGCCCGGCGGGCTCGGCAGCGCGACGAGCTCGAGAAAGCACGCGAGTGCGTCGGATCCCCATTCCGGCCTGGGCACGAGCGCGATCGTAGTGGTCGCAACCGTGGGCCGTTCGGCCCATTGAGCATGCGGAAGCCGCGCGGTACATTCGAGCGGTGAGCACCTCGGATCGCCTCGTGCAAGCCGTACTCCTCGGCGAGGCGGTCGAGCGCGCGCCCGTGGCGATCCTCGTCGCCGACGACGAGATGCGCTACGTGGCCGCGAACGTCACGGCCTGCGAGCTGCTCGGCTACACGCGGGAGGAGCTGCTCGGGCTGCGCGTCACGGACGTGGCCACGTACCCGGAGGCCGAGGGCGAGTTCGAGGCGATGATCACGTCCGGCCAGCTCGTCGGCCGCACGACCGTGACGCTGAAGGACGGCTCACGACGCAGCCTGCGCCACCGCTCGTCCGAGGTCACGATCGCGGGCCTCGAGTACTACGTGGCCGTGCTCTGGCCCGAGGGCTAGGAGGTAACGACCGCAGCGCCGGCGCGCTCGCGCGAGCGCGCGAAGGCCGCACCGACGAAGTCGCGGAAGAGCGGCGCGGGCCGCGTCGGGCGCGACTTGAACTCCGGGTGGAACTGGCTGGCGACGAACCACGGATGGTCCTCGAGCTCGACGATCTCGACGAGCCGCCCCTCCTGAAAGGTTCCCGAGACGACGAGCCCGGCCTCGACGAGCTGCGGCCGGAAGTGGTTGTTGACCTCGTAGCGGTGCCGGTGCCGCTCGTGGATCGTGAGCTCGTCGTAGGCGGCCATCGCGCGCGTGCCCTCGGCAAGCTCGACCGCCTGCGCCCCCAGCCGCATCGTGCCGCCGAGATCCTCGATCTCCTTCTGCTCTGGCAGCAGGTCGATCACCGGGAACGGCGTCTCCGGATCCATCTCGGTCGAGTTCGCGCCCTCGAGCCCGACCACGTGCCGCGCGAACTCGCTGACGGCGACGTGCATGCCGAGGCAGATGCCGAGGTACGGGATGTCGTGCTCGCGGGCGACGCGGCAGGCGAGGATCTTGCCCTCCCAGCCGCGCGAGCCGAAGCCGCCGGGCACGAGCACGCCGTCGACCGACTCGAGCTCGGCCTGCGCCTCCTCGAGCGACATCCCCTCCGCGTCGAACCAGCGCACGCGCACCGAGCAGCCGTGGTGGACGCCCGCGTGCTTGAGCGCCTCGTGCACCGACAGGTACGCGTCCTGGAGCTTCACGTACTTCCCGACGAGGGCGATCTCGACCTCGCCGGCCCGCGGAGCGAGGATGCGCTCGGTGAGCTCGAGCCACTCGCCGAGCTGCGCCTCGCCTTCCGGCAGCCCCAGCTTCTCGCAGACGAGGTTGTCGAAGCCCTCCGCCTGCAGCGCGCTCGGCACGAGGTAGAGGTCGTCGACGTCGTGGTTCGCGATCACCGCCTCGGGCTCGAGGTCGGCGAAGAGCGCGATCTTCTCGCGGATGTCC
>DASSQG010000044.1:0-10686 GCA_035702625.1 Gaiellaceae bacterium
CGACATCACGCCGTAGCGCTGGGCCACGGCGGGCTGCTCGTCGATGTTGAGCTTGACGACCTTCAGCTCGTTGCGCTCCTCCGCGATCTGGTCGAGGACGGGCGCGATCGCGTGGCACGGGCCACACCACTCGGCCCAGAAATCGACGAGCACGGGCTTGTCGCTCTGGAGCACTTCCTGCTCGAAGGTCTGTTCGGTGACTGCGTCTGCCATGAAGTCCTTTCTACCTCAGTGTCCAGATAGTCCAAACGCCTGAGCGGGTGCCGATGTTCCCGCTCGGTACGATCGGCGCATGTTCAAGCCGTTGCCCAGTGTGCCCGATCACCCGGCGCTCGAGCGGGAGATGCTCGCGCGCTGGGACGACGAGGGGACCTTCGGGAAGCTGCGCGAGCAGAACGCCGACGGGCCGACGTTCGGCTTCATGGACGGGCCGATCACGGCGAACGCGCCCGCCGGCGTCCACCACGGAATCGGCCGGACGCTGAAGGACGTCTTCCAGCGCTACAAGGCCCTGCGCGGTCACCACCTCCGCTACCAGAACGGCTTCGACTCGCAGGGGCTGCACGTCGAGGTGCAGGTCGAGCGTGCGCTCGGCCTCAACTCGAAGCGCGAGATCGAGGAGTTCGGCGTCGCCGAGTTCGCGCGCCGCTGCCGTGCGTTCGTCGCCGAGTTCGCCGCGATCCAGACGGCGCAGTTCAAGCGCCTCGGCCAGTGGATGGACTGGGGCAACGACTACTTCACCTTCTCCGACACGAACATCGAGTACATCTGGCGCTTCCTCCACGAGTGCAATCGCCGCGGCTGGCTCTACAAGGGCCATCGCGCCACCCAGTGGTGCCCGCGCTGCGGCACGTCGCTCTCGAAGCACGAGCAGGCGGGCGACGAGAACTACGCGGAGCTCGAGCACCCGTCGCTCTACGTGCGCTTCCCGCTGAAGGACCGCGCGGGCGAGTCGCTCGTGGTCTGGACGACGACGCCGTGGACGCTCCCGGCGAACGTCGCCGCCGCGGTCAAGCCGGACGCGGAGTACGGCCTCAGCGAGGGAGCCTGGCGGCTTGCGATCGAAGGCGGTGACTACGACAACGTCGTCCAGGGCGAGGACCTCGTCGGGCTCGAGTACCAGGGCCCGTTCGACGACCTCCCCGCGCAGAAGGGCAACGTCCACCGCGTGATCCCGTGGGACGAGGTCGCGCTCGACGAGGGGACGGGCATCGTCCACATTGCGCCCGGCGCCGGCGGCGAGGACTTCGAGCTCTCGCGCGTCCACGGCCTGCCGGTGCTCGTCCCGATCGACGACTCCGGCCGGTTCGTCGCGGGCTACGGCCCGTTCGAGGAGCTGTCGACGGACGAGGTCGTCGAGCCCGTGACCGACGCGCTTCGTGAGCGCGGCCTGCTCGTCGAGGCGGGGACGATCGTCCACCGGTACCCCGTCTGCTGGCGCTGCCGGACGCCGCTCGTCTTCCGCGTCGTCGACGACTGGTTCATCTCCGCCGACGAGATCCGCCAGCCGATGCTCGACCAGAACGCGACCTGCGAATGGACGCCGCCGCAATACGGCAAACGGATGGACGACTGGCTACGGAACATGGACGACTGGAACATCTCGCGGCGCCGCTACTTCGGCCTGCCGCTGCCCTTCTACCCGTGCAACTGCGGCCACCTGAACGTGATCGGCTCTCGGGCCGAGCTCGAGGAGCGCGCGGTGCGCGGGCTCGACGGGCTGGAGGAGCTGCACCGCCCGTGGATCGACGAGGTCGTGATCTCGTGCGAGCAGTGCGGCGCCGAGGTCGAGCGGATCCCGGAGGTGGGCGACGCCTGGCTCGACGCCGGCATCGTCCACTTCTCGACGCTCGGCTGGGAGAGCCCCGAGTGGGTGCCCGAGGGGAACGCGACCGGCGCCGCGCGCGGGCTGACGCACGCAGACCTTCCCGATCACGAGTACTGGCAGCAGTGGTTCCCAGCGGACTGGGTCTGCGAGGGCCGCGCCCAGATCCGGCTGTGGTTCTACGCGCAGTGCTTCATGGCCGTGACGCTCGACGGCCGGCAGCCGTACCGGCGCGTGCTCACGTACGAGAACGTGCTCGACGAGACCGGCCGCGAGATGCACAAGTCGTGGGGGAACGCGATCGAGCTGAACGAAGCGCTCGAGCGGATGGGCGCCGACGCGATGCGCTGGGTCTACTGCGAGCAGAACCCGGCCCAGGATCTCCGCTTCGGCTACTCGCTCGCCGAGGACGTCAAGCGTCGGCTGCTCACGTTCTGGAACTCGGCGGGCTTCCTCGTCACGTACGCGAACATCGCAGGCTGGCAGCCGGAGTGGGGCCCCGAGCCGGCGCCGCAGCACGGGCTCGACCGCTGGCTCGTAGCGCGGACGCGCCAGTTGGTCGCGGACGCCGAGGCGGCCTACGAGCGGTACTGGACGCCGGCGTTGACGGCGGCGTTCGAGGCGTACGTCGAGGACCTCTCGAACTGGTACATCCGGCGCTCGCGCCGCCGCTTCTGGGACGGCGACGGCGCCGCGCTCGAGACGCTCTGGTGGTCGCTCGTCCAGGCGCTGCGCGTGATCGCGCCGGTGATGCCGTTCCTAGCCGACCACCTCTGGCGCACGCTCGTCCTCGACGGGCCCGAGTCCGTCCACCTCGCCGGGTGGCCCGACCTCGCGGCGCCGGATTTCGACCTGCTCGAGGAGATGGCAGCCGTGCGCCGGGTCGTCGAGCTCGGGCGCCAGGCTCGCGACGCCTCGGGGATGAAGCTCCGCCAGCCGCTGCGCCGGCTCGTCGTCCAGGGTGCGGAGAGCGCACGGTCACAGGCCGGCGAGATCGCCGAGGAGCTCAACGTGAAGGGAGTCGAGTTCGGCGCCGTCGAGGCGACCGAGCTGCGCGTCAAGCCGAATCTGCCGGTGCTCGGCCCGAAGCTCGGCAGGGAGCTTGCGCAGGTGCGCGCGAAGCTCGAGGCCGGCGAGTTCGAGGAGCTCGACGGCGGGCGGCTGCGCGTCGACGGCCACGAGCTCTCGCCGGAGGAGGTGCTCGTCGAGCGCCGCGGCAAGGAGGGGTGGGCGGTCGCCGGCGAGGACGGGCTGACCGTCGCGCTCGACCTGGCGCTCGACGCGCAGCTCGAGTCGGAGGGCCGCGCGCGCGAGGCGATCCACCAGGTGAACACGATGCGCAAGGACGCCGGGCTCGAGATCACCGACCGGATCGTCCTGACGTTGCCGGCCGAGCTCGCCGAGCACGAGCAATGGATCGCGCGCGAGACGCTGGCCGACCGCGTCGAGGCCGGCGGCGAGCTCGCGATCGCGAAGCTCTAGACGGCCGCGCGGAGGTTCTCGACCGCGCGGGCGAGGATGTCCCGCAGCGCCTGCTGGTCGGCGGCCGGGAGCGCGGCGATCGCCTCCGGCGGCTCGCTCATGATCGCCAGCGCGCGGTCGCGAACCTCGACGCCGGCCGGTGTGATCGTCAACGCCTTGACACGACGGTCGCCTTCGTACGCGCGCCGCTCGACGAGCCCGCGGGCCTCGAGCCGGTCGACGATCCCGGTCACGTTCGAGGCGTCGCAGAAGAGGCGCTCGGCGAGCGCGCTCATCGGCATCGGCTCGTCGGGGTCGAGCATCCGCAGCGCGTGGGCCTGCGCGAAGCTGAGGCCGAGGCCGTTGAGCGCCGAGCCTGCCTTCGCGCGCTGCACCATGCCGATCTCGAAGAAGAGCTTCTGCGCCTCGTGGGCCGCGCTCGTCGCCATTTCCTCTCCCATCATACTTGAGGCAGTAGGTATTTGACAACCTCAAGCTTTTGGTAGGGTACGGCGCGTGACCGGCCCGGCGATCCAGGCAGAGCAGCTCGTCCGCGAGTTCAAGAAAGGTCCGCGCGCGGTCGACGGGATCGACCTCGCCGTCGCGCCGGGCGAGATCTACGGCTTCCTCGGCCCCAACGGCGCCGGCAAGTCGACAACCGTCCACATGCTGACGACGCTGCTGCCGCCGACGTCGGGGACTGCCCGCGTCGCCGGGTTCGACGTCGTCCACCAGGGGGCGCAGGTGCGCCGGCACATCGGGGCGGCGCTGCAGGAGGCGGCGCTCGACCCGCTCCTGACCGGCCGCGAGCACCTGCGGCTGCAGGCCTCGCTGCAGGGGATCCCGCGCGCGGAGCGCCGCGAGCGCGCCGACGCCCTGCTCACGCGCGTCGGCCTACGAGAGGCGGCCGACCGGAGGGTGCGCGGCTACTCGGGCGGGATGAAGCGCCGGCTCGACCTCGCGCTGGCGCTCGTCCACCGCCCGCAGATCCTGTTCCTCGACGAGCCGACGACGGGCCTCGACGTCCAGAGCCGCACCGCGCTGTGGCAGGAGGTCAGCCGGCTCGCGAGCGACGACGGCGTCACCGTCTTCCTGACGACGCAGTACCTCGAGGAGGCCGACGTCCTCGCCGACCGCGTCGGGATCATCGACCACGGCCACATCGTCGCCGAGGGCACTCCGTCGGAACTCAAGGCCGAGGTGGGCAAGCCGACCGTCGAGGCGATCCCCGAGGACGCGGCCGACCTCGACCGGACGGCGGCGATCCTCGAGCGGCTCGGCGAGCGCGTGAACTCGCCGAGGGGCGTTGCCGTCCGCCTGGACGACGGCCACGCGGGCCTCGCCGCGGTGGTGCGGGCACTCGACGCCGAGGGCCTGCGCTGCGAGAACATCCAGCTGCACCAGCCGTCGCTCGACGACGTCTTCCTCGCCAAGACCGGCCGGTCGCTCGAGGGCGCGGGCGACGAGGACGAGGAGCCGCAGTCGGGGCTGGTGATGGAACCCGCGCGTTCGTGAGCGCGTTCGCCGACCAGGTCTACCTGCTCGGTCGCCGGTCGGTCGTGCGGACGGTCCGCCAGCCGGCGAACGTGGTCGGGCCGCTGATCTTCCCGATGCTGCTGCTCGCGGTGAATTCCGGCGGCCTGAAGGCGGAGACGCAGCTTCCCGGCTTCCCGACGAACTCGTTCATCGCCTTCGCTCTGGCGGTGCCGTTCATCCAGGGCGCGCTGTTCGCGACCATGAATACCGGCACCGACCTCGCGCGCGACATCCAGACCGGCTTCCTCAACCGCCTGTCGCTGACGCCGATGCGCGGCATCGCGCTCCTCTGCGGCCAGCTCGGCGGCGTCGTCGTGCTGACGATCGCCCAGGTCGCGGTCTACCTGACCGTCGGCTACATCGTCGGTGTCCGCCTCCAGTCGGGCCTCGCAGGGCTCGTCGTCATCGTCCTCTTCGCGATCCTCGTCGGCCTCGGCTTCGGAGCACTCGGCGCGTTCGCGGCGCTGCGCACGGGCTCGGGTGAGGCGGTGCAGAGCCTGTTCCCCGTCTTCTTCGTCTTCCTGTTCATCTCGTCGATGAACATCCCGCGGAACCTGATCGCCGTCTCCTGGTTTCGCGACGCGGCGACCGCGAATCCGGTCTCGTACCTGCTCGAGGCCGTCCGCAGCCTGATCATCATCGGCTGGGACGGCCAGGCGCTCGCGTACGGCTTCGGGATCGCCGCGGCGATCGCCGCTGTGGCTCTGGCGCTCGCGAGCTGGGCGCTGCGCGTGAGGATGGCCCGCTGATGCGGACGCTCCAGGTCGCGCAGGGCGTGGCCTGGCGGACGCTCCACAACGTGGTGACGAACCCGTCGCTGCTGCTGCCGTCGCTGATCTTCCCGCTCTTCTTCTTCACCGCCTTCGCCGGCGGGCTCTCGCGGATCAGCGACGTCCCCGGCTTCGACTACCCGTACGGCTACACCGCGTTCCAGTTCGTCTTCGTGCTGCTCCAGTCGGCCGTCTTCGGCGGCGTATTCACGGGCTTCGGCATCGCGCGCGACTTCGAGAACGGCTTCGCCCGCCGGCTGCTGCTGGCCGCTCCGAACCGGCTTGGGATCGTCCTCGGCTACGCGCTCGCCGCGACCGGGCGCTGGCTGATCACCGCGAGCTTCCTCACCGTGATCGCGTTCGCCGTCGGCATGCGCGTCGGCGGCAACGGCGTCGACCTGTTCGGCCTCTACACCCTGGCGCTGCTGATGAACGGCGCGGCCGTGCTCTGGTCGGCCGGCGTCGCGATGCGGCTGCGCACGATGCAGGCGGGCCCGATCATGCAGCTGCCGGTGTTCCTCGTGCTGTTCTTCGCGCCGGTGTACGTGCCGCTCGCGCTGCTGCAGGGCTGGATCCACTCCGTCGCGACCGTCAACCCGGTCACGCGCGTGCTCGAGTCCGCCCGCGGCTTCCTCGCCGGCCAGCCGACCGAGGTCGGCCTCGCGTACGGCACCGGGCTCGCCCTCGTCCTCTTCTTCTCGATCTGGGCCGTGCGCGGGCTGCGCAGCGCGGAACGCGCGGGGTAATGTTTCTAGAGATCGGAGGGAGCCCGCCGCTCGGGGGGTGGTGGCGACGGGCTCTCCCCATTGCTCGCCGCGGGCCTAAGGCCAGGTACAAGGCGCCGCGGCTCGCATCGCCCAGTGCCCCAGACGCTAATCCGGCCACGGCCGTATTCCAATAGGCCGTCCGGCCCATCTTTGGAAGTGGTAGGGAACTGCGTTTCCGAGCCGAATCCGCGTGACTCCGTATCATCGGATCGCCTAGTGAGCCAAGCAGACAAGGCTGTCTACTTCAACGCGCTACCGCTGTTCGTCCTCGCGGCTGCGTACCTGCTCGTGGCCGCGGCGCTGGCGCCGACGCTCTGGCGTGAGCGGCACCGCGTGACGGTGACGGACGTGGCGCTCGCGTCGGTCTTCCCGGCGATCGCGATCCCGGCGGCGATCTTCGGCGCGGTCGTCCTCCACGACAAGTCGCCGATCGGGGGACACGTGTGGCCGCCGTTCGCCGCCACGCTCGTCGCGATCGTGCCGGCGATCGTGTTCCTCCGCCGCTGGAGCGAGCCCGCCGTCGTGGTGATGAGCGGTCCGCGCGCCCGCGAGGCCGAGCAGCTCGTCACCGTCCGCGACCGGGAGCTCGACACCGTCGCGCGGCTCGTCAACGCGCTGGCGCGGATCCAGGATCCGTCCGAGGCGGCACGGCTGCTGCTCGACGAGGTCGAGGCGCTCGTCGGCACGCAGTTCAACGCGCTCGCGCTCGTCGGCGCCGACGAGGACGAGGCGACCGGCCTGCTCGCGCGCTCAGACGGCAACGACCTGGCCTGGTGGGGCGAGATGCGCGTGCACCTCCACAACGAACCGTCCGGCATCGCGAGCGCGTTCTTCGAGGCGGCACCGGTGTCGGTATTCGACTGCGACTCGTCGCCGCTGATCAACCAGCGGCTCGCGCAGCGTGCGAAAGCCAAGAGCGCGGCGTTCGTGCCGTTGATCGTCGACGAGCGGGTGATCGGGGTGCTGGTCGCGGCGACGATCGACGAGCGGCGGATGTTCGCGGCGGAGGAGCTGCGCCTCGTCGAGGCGCTCGCGGGGGAAGCCGCCATCGCGCTCGATCGCACGCGCTCGGCCTCGGCGCTCGACCAGGCGCTCGCGCGTGAGCGGCTCGTCGCCAAGATCTCACGGCGCGTCCGCTCCGCCCACGACCTCGACGCGGTCACGCGAATCGCCGTCACCGAGACGGGCCGGGCGCTCGGCGCGTCGCGCTGCTTCGTGCGCCTCGGCGACGCGAACGACGAGATGCCCGTGCGCGCCGAGTGGTTCGTCGAAGGGCTCGAGCCGGTCGGCGGGCTCGCGTCGCTGCTGCCGGTCTCGAACCTCGCGGCGCGCGACCGTCGCACCGTCACCGTCTCGGACGTCGAGAACGCGCAGGAGCTCGTCGACCCGTCGCTCGGCAACGTCGAGGCGCTCGGGCGGCTCGGCTCGCGGTCCGTGCTCGCGACGCCGGTCTTCGTGTTCGACCGGATGATCGGCGTGCTCGCGCTCCACCGCGCCGCGCCTGGGCCGTGGCCGAACAGCGACGTGCTCCTGGCCGAGTCGGTCGCGCGCGAGCTCGGCCTCGCGATGCACACGGCGAGCCTGCTCGACGAGAACGAGCGGCGCCTCGGCGAGCAGTCCGCGTTGCTGAAGGCCGCGCAGACGGTCACGAGCGAGCTCGAGCTCGACGCCGTGCTGCAGCGGCTCGTCGACGAGGTGGCCGATCTGCTCGACGCCGAGGCGGTCGACTGCTTCCTGCTCGACCGCGACCGCAACGTCCTCCGCTGCGCCGCCGTGCACGGCGCGCTCGAAGGGATCGTCGGCTTCGAGTTCCCGGCCGACCGCGGGCTCTCGGGCCGGGCGATCGCGCGTGGGCGGCCCGTGCTCTCCGACGACTACGCGAGCCTGAGCGACGGCGTCGGGCACCCGGGCTACGAGGGCTTCGAGAGCGCGCTCGTCGCGCCGATGCGCTGGTCGGGCGAGGTGATGGGCATCCTCGGCGTCGGCACGCGCGAGCAGGGCCGGCGCTTCACCGACACGGACGCGAGCCTGCTCGAGGCGTTCGCGAACCTCGCCGCGCTCGCACTGCGCAACGCCGAAAGCTTCGCCGACCGGTCGCGCCAGGCGCGGATCCAGCGCGGCTTCTACCGGATCGCGTCCGTGCTCGGCGAGCCGATCTCCCGCAAGGACACGTTCGACGCGCTCGCGCAGGCCGCGGCCGAGGCGCTCGGCAGCGGCAGCGCCGCGGTGCTGATGCCGCGCGACGACGACCTCCACCTCGAGGGCCTGCACGGGCTGCCTGGCCTGCTGGTGCAGTTCCTCGAGCAGGGGCTCGGCGATCCGTCCGGCCCGTTGCGCGCATCCGCCCGCAACGGCCGCGTCCTCGCGGCGCCGCACCTCGCCGACGACGAGCGCTTCGACGACGAGTGGCAGCGCGTCGCCGCCGAGTGCGGCTTCGCCGCGCTGCTGGCGGTCCCGGTCGAAGCGCCCCGGCTCGACGAGTGTGCGCTCGTCCTTGTCTTCTTCGTCGACGAGCGGCGCTTCACGGACGACGACCTCGAGCTCGCGCGGAACCTTGCCGGCGCCGCGCGCGGCGCGCTCGAGCGGAGCGAGCTGTTCGAGGCGGAACGGCGGGCGCGCAGCCTCGCGCAGCAGCTGGCGCGCACCGGCACGCTGCTCGCGACCGAGCTCGACCCGACATCGCTGCTCGACGAGGTCGTGCGCCAGTCGCCGTCGCTGCTCGATGCCGACGCCGCCGTGCTCCGGCTGCTCGAGGGGGACGAGCTGATCGCCGGCGCGGCCGTCGGCGAGCACGGCGCGGAGGTGCTCGACTCTCGCGTCGCGTCCACAGCTCGCCTCGCCGGCGACGCGGTGCAGTCACGTTCGCCGGTCGCCGTGGTGGACGCGCGCAACGACCAGCGGCTGCTGCAGGCCGACCCGATGCTCGCCGCGGGCTACGCCTCGTGCGTCGCGGTGCCGCTCGTCGGCCCCGAAGGCGCCGTGCACGGCGTGCTCTCGGTCTACGGCCGGCCGCCTCGAAACTGGCGCGAGGAGGAGATCGAGGCGCTCGCGGCCTTCGCCGGAAACGCGTCCGCGGCGCTGTCCAGCGCCGAGCTCTACCAGAGCGTCGCGCTCGAGAAGGAACGCAGCGTGGCGATCCTGTCGAACATCGCCGACGGCATCGTCGCCGTCGACCGGGACGGCAAGGTCGTGCTCTGGAACGCCGCCGCCGAGCGCATCACCGGCGTCCCCGGCGAGGAGGCGCTCGGTCGGCCGCCGGAGGAGGTGCTCCAGCGAGAGCTCGAGTCCGGTGAGGAGGCGCCGGCGGGCGAGCGGCTCGTCTCGATCCGCCGCGGCGGCGAGGAGATCTGGCTCTCGCTGACGGAGGCCGTGATGCGCGACCCGGCGGGCGTCGTCGCCGGCCGCATCTTCGCCTTCCGCGACATCTCGTCCGAGCGCGTGGTCGAGGAGATGAAGTCGGAGTTCGTCTCGAACGTCTCCCGTGAGCTGCGCTCGCCGCTCACCTCGATCTACGGCTTCGCCGAGACGCTGCTGCGCGGCGACGTCGAGTTCGGCGAGGACGAGCGCGGGACGTTCCTCGGCTACATCGCCTCGGAGGCGGGCCGCCTGACGACGATCGTCGACCGGCTGCTCGCCGTGGCGCAGCTCGACTCGGGCGACCTGCAGGTGCAGGTGGCCCCGACCGACGTCGGCGAGCTCGTCTCGGAGGTCGTCGCGGCCGCGAAGCAGTCGCTCGTGCTGGATGGCCACGAGTTCGTCCTCGACCTGCCGCCCGAGCCGCTGGCCGCCGACGCCGACCGCGAGAAGCTCCGGCAGATCGTGACCGACCTCGTGGAGAATGCCGTCAGGTACTCCCCAGGAGGCGGAACCGTGACCGTCTCCGCCCGCCGGCGCGACGACGCCGTGGAGGTGAGCGTGCAGGACGAAGGCATCGGCATCCCGCAGGCCGAGCAGGGCCGGATCTTCGCGAAGTTCTACCGCGCCGAGACCGGGCGCCGAGAGCTCGCGGGCGGCGGCACCGGCCTGGGGCTCTTCATCGCGAAGGAGCTGCTGGCGGCGATGCGCGGCCGGATCTGGGTGCGGTCGGTCGAAGGCGAAGGCTCGACCTTCTCGTTCTCGCTACCGCTCGCGGCCAGGCCCGTGGTGAGCGAGCGGGAATGAATCCACTCGTGCGCGGGTATACGGCTCACCTCGACCGGAAGGGCGTATGACCAGGGTGCTGGTGATCGACGACGAGGCTCCGATCCGCCTCCTCTGCCGCGTGAACCTCGAAGCGGAGGGGATGGAGGTGCTGGAGGCGAGCGACGGGCCGACGGGGCTCGAGAAG
>DASSQG010000045.1:0-12601 GCA_035702625.1 Gaiellaceae bacterium
GAGCAAGTTCGCCTCGCTGCTGCTCGTGCCGCTGTGGGCGTCGTACCCCGAGCGGCGGCTGCGGCCGACGCTCGTCTTCGGCGCGGCGTTCGTGCTCACGAGCCTCGCCGCGTTCTCGATCCTGCTGCTCGACGGGCACCCACTCGCGGCGGCGCACGAGTTCTGGCGGCGGACGCTCGCGTGGCAGGTCGACCGCGAGTCGCCGTTCTCGATCTGGGACTGGCGGCAGTACCACGCCGGGCTGCCGGACCTGCACGTCCTGCAGCGCGTGCTCGAGGGGCTGCTGCTCGTCGGCGCCGTCGCGGTCTACTTCTTCCCGCGGCGCAAGTCGCCGCTCCAGCTCGCCGCGCTGACCGCCGCCCTGCTCGTCGGCTTCGAGATCGTCCTGACGCACTGGTACTACGCGTACCTGCCGTGGTTCTTCCCGTTCGCCGCGATCGCCGTGCTCGCGCCCGCCGCCGAGCCGCTGCGCGCCGCAGTCAGAGCACCGCTTGAGCGTCCTCGCCAAGAGCTGGTCGGCGTCGAGTGACCCGCAACGGCTCCTCGTCGGAGCCGCGGGCCTCTTCCTCGTCGCGCTGACGCTCCTGCACTGGGGCTGGTACCAGCACGCGCTGATCCTCGACACGGTCGAGTACCACCGCTACGGCGACGCGATGATGCACGGCTTCCTGCCGTATCGCGACTTCCCCGTCGAGTACCCGCCGGGCGCGCTGCCGGCGTTCGTCGTGCCCGCGCTCAACCGGCCGTCGCTCTCGCTCTACAACCGCGAGTTCCAGCTCCTGATCGCACTCTGCGGCATCGGCGCGCTGGCGGCGATGTGGTGGGCGCTGCGCTCGCTCGGCGCGACGCTCGAGCGGACGGCGGCGGCGCTCTGCTTCTTCGCGCTGGCGCCGCTCGTGCTCGGCTCCGTGATCCTCTACCGCTACGACCTCTGGCCCGCGGCGCTGACGGTGGCGGGTCTGGCCTGCGTGCTTGCCCGCCGGGAGCGGCTCGGCTTCACGGCGATCGGCCTCGGCGTCGCGGCGAAGGCGTTCCCGGCGGTCGTGCTGCCGCCGGCGTTCGTCTACGTCTGGCGGACGCGCGGCCGGCGGGAGGCGCTCCTCTGCCTCGGCGCAGCAGTTGCGGTGGTCGCGATCGTGGTCGTCCCGTTCCTGGCGCTCGCGCCGCACGGCGTCTGGAAGAGCATCGTCGACCAGACGACGCGGCCGCTGCAGATCGAGAGCCTGGGCTCCGCGCTCCTGCTGGCGGCGCACCACACCTGGGGGCTCGCCCTGACGATGGTCTCGAGCCACGGCTCGCAGAACCTCGTCGGCTCCGCGCCGCACGCCGCCGGCGCGATCTCGAGCGCGCTGCTGCTCGCGTCGCTGCTCGGGATCTGGGTCGCGGCCGCGCGCGGCCCGGCGACGCCGGAGCGTCTCGTGCGGTGGACGGCGGCGTCGCTCGCGGCGTTCATCGCCTTCGACAAGGTGCTCTCGCCGCAGTTCCTGATCTGGCTGCTGCCGATCGTGCCGCTGGTCGCCGGCCGGCGCGGGCTCGTCGCGTCAGGGCTGCTCGCGCTCGCGCTGCTCCTGACGCAGGTCTGGTTCCCGATTCGCTACTTCGACCTCGTCCACTTCGACGGGTTCCCGTCGTGGGTTCTGCTCGCACGCGACCTGGTGCTGGTCGCGCTGCTCGTCGTGCTCACGGCACCGGCACGCGCACCGGCTCGCAGCTGAGCGCCCGCCCGTCGGCGTCGCACTCGACGAGCGCGCCCTCGATGCGCACGCCGCCGTCGGCCGGCTCGAAGCGGACGCCCATGCCGGTCCGCATCCGCGAGATCGCGAGCTCGGCCTTGACGCCGATGACGGAGTCGTGTGGGCCGGTCATGCCGGCGTCGGTGATCGCCGCGGTGCCGCCGGGCTGGACGCGGGCGTCGTTCGTCTGCACGTGCGTGTGCGTCCCGAAGACGGCGGTGACGCGGCCGTCGAGCACGCGGGAGAGCGCGACCTTCTCGCTCGTCGCCTCGGCGTGGAAGTCGACCAGGACGATCTTGGCGGCCGCCCGCGCCTGCTCCACGAGCTCGTCCACGACCTCGAACGGGCCGACGTGCGTCTGCAGGAACAGCTGGCCCTGGAGGTTCAGCACCGCGACCGGCGTGCCGTCCTCCGCTTCGACCACCGCCAGCCCGCGGCCGGGCGTGCCCGAGGCGAGGTTCGCCGGGCGCACCACCCGCTCGGCGGTCTCGAGGTACGGCGCGATCTCGCGCCGCCGCCAGACGTGGTTGCCGAGCGTGAGCACGTCAGCGCCGGCCGCCAGCAGTCGCTCGGCGAGCCGCGGCGTGATCCCGGCGCCGTCGGCGACGTTCTCGCCGTTGACGACGCAGAAGCCGACTCCGTGCTCCTCCTTCAGCGACGGCAACCGCTCCTCGACCGCCTTGCGGCCGGGCGTGCCGAACACGTCGGCTATGAAGAGGATGTTCAGGGAAGCGAGAGCGTGGCCGGGTGGACCTCGATCGACACGTGGTTCCCGGCGTCCTGGGTCACGCGCGCCAGCGCCTGGCGCTCGACGCCCGAGAAGTCGATGATCGAGCCGACCTTGGAGCTCGTCGAGGTGAGCGTCGTGCCGACGTTCAGGTTCGGGTCGGGCCGGAGGTGCGTCAGCGAGACGACGAGCGACGGGTTGCCGCTCGGCTGGATGTCGATCCGCGCGCCCATGTGCTTGCCGGCGAGGATGTAGGGCGTGATCCCGACGACCGTCCCGTCGACCGGCGAGTAGACGTCCGTGCCGACCGGCGCGCCGACGTCGAGGGAGGTCGTCGCCGGACCGGTGCCGCCGCCGAGCACGTAGTAGCGGAGGTTGCCGCTGCCGCTCCCGAACAGGCTGCGCGCGACGCGCCCGACGAGGCCCTGGTTCACCTGGCGGCCGACCGGCCGCATCGGGAGCGCGCCGTCGCCGGAGGCGTGGTAGCCGATCGCCGTCACGCGCGAGACCGGCTCGAGCAGCCGGATCGACCCCTGCAGCGCGAGCACCTGCGGCCGCGGCGGCCCGGCGGGCAGCAGCCGTGTGGCGGGCGCCGGCGCCGCGGTCGGGACCACGGCGTGGCCACCCGACCCGAAAGCGGTGAGCAGGAGGGTGACGAGCGCGACCGACGCGAGCAGGAGAAGCCCCGCCAATCGCCTCTTCCGACGTGCAGCAGCGGCCGTTTCCGCCCGCCGCCGCCTCGCATGCGCGTGCGCGGAGGCGCTGGGCATCCGCGGCAGGGTAATGGAGCCGGCCTCCTCCTGCAACGAGTGCGGGCGCGGGTCGAGCGCGAGCGACCCCTCGACGCCGAAGTCCCAGTCCCACGCAGGAGGTCTGAGCGGTACGACCCGGGAGGTACGATGGGCGACATGGCCGGGGCGCCTGCCGGGGCCGCGAAGTTGCAGATCCCGCGGTGGATCCAGCTGGTCGGCTTGCCGATACTGCTGCTCTTCCTGTGGGTCGTCGCGGGGGCGGCTCGTCACGTCGTCTTCCTGTTCCTCGTCGCCGCGCTGATCGCCTTCCTGCTGAACCCGCTCGTGCGGACGCTGACGCGGGTCTGGGTCCCCCGGGGGCTCGGCGTCGCGCTCGTGTACCTCAGCTTCCTCGCCATCCTCCTCGCGGTGATCGTCGCCATCGGCTCCGTGGTCGTCGACCAGACGAAGTCGAGTGCTCACCGCGTGAACGACTACTTTACGGTCGTCCACGGACACCCTCCGCGGACGGACGCCGACCGCGACGTCGACCGCTTCCAGCGCTGGCTCGACACGCACCGGCTGAGTGGGATCGACATCCGGCAGCGCGGCCACGACCTCGTCAAGCAGATCCGCAACAAGGACGTCTCGAAGTACACGGGCGACGTCGTCTCGTTCGTCGAGGGCGCCGCGATCGGGACGGTGAAGTTCTTGTTCGCCCTCGTCCTGGTGATCGTCGTCTCGATCTACATGCTGCTCGACATGCCGCGGTTAGCCAGGGTGGTCGACCGGCGCTTTCCGCCCACGCCGGGCTCACAGCCGCTGCTCACGCGGATCGAGCATTCGCTCGCGAGCTACGTCCGCGGCCAGTTTCTGCTATCGCTGATCATCGGCACGAGTGCCGGCCTCGGCATGTGGCTGCTCGGCACGCTCGGCTGGGTGCCCGGCGCCGACAGGTACGCCGTGCTGTTCGGCGCCTGGGTCGCCGTCACGGAGCTCGTCCCGTACATCGGCCCGTGGCTGGGCGCGATCCCCCCGTTCATCTACGCGCTCGTCGTGCACCCGATCTCGGCGCTCTGGGTCGGGCTCCTCTTCCTCGGCATCCACCAGATCGAGGGGCACGTCGTCGTGCCCAAGGTGATGGGCAGCGCGCTCCGGCTCCACCCGCTGCTCGTGATCTTCGGGCTGCTCGCCGGCGGGGAGATCTACGGGCTGCCCGGCGCGCTCGTCGCACTGCCGCTGCTCGCCGCGGGCCGCGCGATCTGGGAGTTCTTCGGCGAGCGCGTGACACTCGAGTCCTGGGAGGACGGAGCGGCCGTCCCCGTCGGGGTGGATGTGGAGCAGACGCGGCCCATCACGCCGCTGCCGCCGCCCGAAGACCCGCCGGCAGCGGCACGGCGTTGACGTCCGCCACACCGTTGCTCGCCGCGCGCGGCGCGGGCCGCAGGTTCGGCCACCGGGCTGCGCTCGAGCCGGTCGAGCTCGAGGTCTGGGACGGCGAGGCCGTCGCGCTCGTCGGGCCGAACGGCGCCGGCAAGTCGACGCTGCTCGCGCTCCTCGCGGGGGCGCTCGAGGTGAGCGTCGGGGCGATCGAGCGGCGCAAGGGCGCGCGCGTCGGCTGGGCGCCGCAGCGGCCCGCGCAGTATGGGCGGCTCTCGGCGCGCGAGAACCTTGAGCTGTTCGCGCGCCTCGAAGGCGAGCACGACTCGCACGCCGTGACCGAGCGACTGCTCGGCGAGTTCGAGCTTCCAGACGAGGCCGAGCCGAGCGCGAACCTCTCCGTCGGCAATCGCCAGCGGCTGAACCTGGCGATCGCGCTGCTCGGCCGGCCGCAGGTGCTCCTGCTCGACGAGCCGACGGCAGCGCTCGACCCGGAGCAGCGCGCGCGTCTCTGGAAGCGGGTCGCCGAGCTCCGCGCGACCGGCGGCGCAGTCGTGTTCGCGACGCAGAACCTCGAGGAGGTGGAGCGGATCGCCGACCGCGTCGCGGCCCTGCGCGACGGCCGCCTCGTTTACGCCGGCTCGGCAGGTGAATACGACCGGGCACACGTCGAGACTCTCTCGGCATGACCCGAGTCCTCCTCCTGCTGCGCAAAGACGTGCTCGTGCTGCGGCGCTCGCCGCTCTTGCTCGGGATTCTGATCGCCTACCCGATCGCCCTCGCGGTGCTCGTCGGGATGGTCGCGAGCTACGGCAGCTCGAAGCCGCGGGTCGCCTTGGTCGACGAGGACAACCTTCCCGCGACCGTCGTCCTCGGCGGGCACCGCTTCGACGTCCAGCGCACGATCGACCAGGTGAGCAAGAACGTGACGCTCGTGCGGCTCTCACCCGAGGAGGCGGCCCGGCAGCTGGACGACGGCCGCGTCGTGGGGGTCGTGACCGTGCCGCCGGGGTTCATCTCGACGCTACGCGGGATGGTGCGCAGCCCGCAGCTGCGGCTGGAGCTCTCCACGGGCACGATCTCGTCACGCGTCGAGCAGCAGGTGCAGGCGCTCGTCTACTCGCTCAACCGCCAGCTCCAGCGCGCGTACATCGCCAGCAACCTGCGCTACGTGCAGCTGATCCTGCACGGCGGGGACGGCAGCTTCCTCGGCGCCCCGATCACGGTGCTCGGGATCCAGAAGGCGCAGCACATCCTGCGCGGGATGCCGCAGACCCCGCGGACGGCCGCGCTGCTCGACTTCCTGCGCGACGCGCGGCTCGCGCTCGCGAACACGAACGACGCGCTCAGCTCGACGGCGCACCCGATCGAGCTCGTGCGCGCGCCGGCGCGCGGGAGGACGTGGGCGCTCTCGGCCGAGGTGCAGGCGTACGCGCTCGGCCTGACGATCACCTTCCTCGCGTTGCTCCTCGCGGCGGGGTCGCTCGCGGCCGAGCGCGACGAAAACGTGGTCGGCCGGCTCGCGCGCGGGCTCGTCGGCCTCGGACAGCTCGTCTGGTCGAAGGTCGCGCTCGCCGCCGCGGTGGCGCTCGCGCTCGGGCTCGCGATCTCGCTCGCGTTCGGGTTGGTGATCCAGGTCGGTGGCGTCACCGGCGGCGAGCCGTGGCGGCGGCTGCCGCTGCTCGTCGTCGGTCTCGTGCTCGCCGGCGGCTCCGTCGGCGCGCTCGGGGCGTTCCTCGGCGCGCTCGCCCGCGAGGCCCGCTCGGCGTCGCTGATCGCGGTGCTCGTGGTGATGCCGATCGTCTTCCTCGGCTTGATCCCGGCCGAGATCGTTCCGCCCGCAGGGTGGATCAGCGCCCTGCTGCCGTTCTCCCACGCGGTCGACTTCTTCCGCTCCGCGCTGTACGACCTGAGCCCGTGGCGCGAGGTCGCGCTGCAGGGGCTCTGGCTGCTCGTGCTCGGCGCCGTCTTCGGCGGTCTCGCCCGGCTGGGAGCGCGTAGATTGTTGGCGTGAGTGCGTTTCCAGCCACGCGGCTGCGCCGCTTCCGCCGGAGCGATCGGCTGCGCGCGCTCGTGCGTGAGACGCGCCTCGACCTCGACGACTTCGTCCTGCCGTACTTCGTCGGGCCGCAGACCGAGCCGAACGCCGACCTGCCGGCTCTCGGCCGGTACTCGGTCGAAGACCTGGTGGCCGAAACCGAGGAGGCGTCCCGGCTCGGCGTGCACGCCGTGATCCTGTTCGGGATCCCCGACGAGAAGGACGCGGAGGGCTCCGGCGCGTGGGACGACGACGGTGTCATCCAGCGCGCGCTACGGGCGCTGCGCGAGACGGCTCCGGGCCTCGTGCTGCTCACCGACGTCTGCCTCTGCGAGTACACGTCGCACGGCCACTGCGGCGTCCTCGACGGCGAGGAGATCGACAACGACGCGAGCGTCGAGCTGCTCGCGCGCACCGCGGTCAGCCACGCTGCCGCCGGCGCCGACGCCGTCTGCCCGAGCGACATGATGGACGGCCGCGTCGCGGCGATCCGTGCGGCGCTCGACGAGCACGGCCACGGCGAGACGCCGATCGTCTCGTACGCGGCGAAGTACGCCTCCGCGTTCTACGGGCCGTTCCGCGAGGCGGCCGACTCGACGCCGGCCTTCGGCGACCGCCACGGCTACCAGATGGATCCGGCAAATGTCCGCGAGGCCCTGCGCGAATGCGCGCTCGACGTCGACGAGGGCGCCGACGCGCTGCTCGTCAAGCCCGCGCTGCCGAACCTCGACGTCCTGCGCGCGGTGCGAGAGCGGTTCGAGCTGCCGGTCGGCGCGTACAACGTCTCCGGCGAGTACGCGATGCTCAAGGCCGCGGGTGCGCGCGGCTGGCTCGACGAGCGGCAGGCCGCGGTCGAGTCGCTGACGGCGATCTTCCGCGCGGGGGCCGACCTCGTCGTCAGCTACTGGACGAAGGAGCTGGCGGGCTGGCTGTAGCGGTCCCTCTGTGGGACACCATCGTGCAGGAGGCCGCGCGGGAGAGCCGGCTCTGGCACGAGGCGCTGGCGGACGAGCCGGAGCGCGAGCCGGTCTTCTCGCCCCTGGGCGAGGAGCGCTACGCGCTCGGGCTCGAGACGATCTACGAGGGCTACCTGCTCCACTACGGGCGGCCGCGGCTGTTCGCGCCGGGCGACGAGGACACGGCGCTGCTGCTCGGCGACTACCTGTACGCGCACGGGCTCGTCCGCGTCGCCGAAGTCGGGCCGGTCGAGGCCGTGTGCGACCTTGCGGAGCTGATCTCCCGCTGCGCGCAGCTGCGCGCCGACGGCCTTCCGGGCGACGGTGAGGCGTGGGCGGCGACCGCCGCGACCCTCGGCCATGGCGAGCCGGCGCGCCTCGAGTGGCAGTCGTCGCCGGCGAGCGAGCAGGCGATCGAGAAGCATCGGCTGCGGGTGGAGTAGGATCGGCCCCGATGCTGCCGCTCGCCAAGACCGCTGCCGAAGAGGGCAAGGATGTCATCACGGCCATGCTGATCGTCGGCCTGATCTTCCTCAGCGTGATCCTGCTCGGCGAGCTCTCGAAGTGGCTCAGGCACCGCCGGCACTGAGCGCGTAGAGCCGCCACTCGCCCGGAACGCCCTTCAGCTCGGCGACGCCGCGCTCCTCGAACGCAAGGCCTGAGCCGGCGACGAGGTCGCGGACTGTGCTCGAGACGAGCACCTCGCCCGGCGCGGCCTCCTTCGCCACGCGGGCGCCGATGTGGACGGCGATGCCGCCGATCTTGCCGTCGACCGCCTCGCACTCGCCCGTGTGCAGGCCCGCCCGCACCTGCAGGCCGAGCTCCGGCACCGCCTTCGTGATCGCGTCGGCGCAGCGGATCGCCCGCGCCGGCCCGTCGAAGCTCGCGAAGAACCCGTCGCCGGCGGTGTCGACCTCCTGCCCGTGGAAGCGCACGAGCTGCCGGCGGACGACCGCGTGGTGCTGCTGCAGCAGCTCGCGCCAGCGCGCGTCGCCGAGCTCGGCGGCCTTCGCCGTCGAATCGACGATGTCGGTGAAGAGGATGGTCGCGAGCACGCGCTCCGGCGCGACGGTGTCCCACTCGCCGCGTTCCCAGATCCCGGTCAGGAAGCGCTCGATCTCCCGGGCGATCGGCTCGGGCCGGACGAACCAGGCGTGGTCGGCGCCGTCGAGCTCGACCAGCTCCGCGAGCGGGATGCGGTCGGCCATGTAGCGGGCGCCCTCGACCTCGAAGACGCGGTCGTTCCGCCAGTGCAGGATCAGCACCGGCATCTGCAGCGTCCGCAGCGCGTGCCGCACGTCGATCGAGGCGTTCATGCGCGTCAGGTGCCCGGCGTCGCGCGGGCTCGCGCTCGTCCTCGCGTAGCGAGCCCACCAGCGGCCGATCTCGGGATCGTCGGCGACGCTCGGGGCGAAGGTGTGCAGCAGCTGCGCGAGGTACTCCGGGTCGCCCCAGCGCTCCTCGCGGATCCGCGCCGCGCGCTCGTAGTCCTCGGGCCTCCCGGCCCAGGGATAGTCGTCGGCGATCCGGTACGACGCGCCGGTGCCGTAGAGGACGAGCGCCGCCGTCCGCTCCGGATACGTGGCGCCGAAGAGGACGGCCATCGGGCCGCCCTCGGAGACGCCGAGGATGGCCGCACGCTCCGACCCGGCCGCGTCCATGACCGCGCGGATGTCGTCCATGCGCACCTCGGCGGAGGCGAAGTCGGCCACTCGGTCCGAGAGCCCGGTGCCGCGCTTGTCGAACACGATCAGCCGCGAGAACGTCGCCAGCTTGGCGAAGAACTCGCCGGGCGGCCCCTCCCACGCGTACTCGAGCGCCGTGAAGACCGAGCCCAGCACGAACACGAGGTCGAAAGGCCCGTCGCCGACCACGGAGTAGGCGATGTTGACGTCGCCGCTCTTCGCGTAGCGAACCTCCGGCGCCTCCACGGCGACAGTCTGCCCGCCGCGGGGCGCGCGGGGACAACATCATTGCGGCATGCGCGACCTCCCCACCGGCACCGTCACCTTCCTCTTCAGCGACATCGAGGGTTCGACGCGCCTGCTGAACGAGCTCGGCACCGATCGGTACGCGGCCGCGCTCGACGAGCACCGACGCGTGCTGCGCGAGGCGTTCGCACGTCACGACGGGGTCGAGGTCGACACGCAGGGCGACGCCTTCTTCGTCGCGTTCCCCACCGCACAGGGCGCGCTGCAGGCGGCCGCCGACGCGCAGGAACGTCTGGAGCTCCCGGTGCGCATGGGTCTCCACACCGGCACGCCGTTCCGCGGCGTCGAGGGCTACGTCGGCGAGGACGTCCATCGCGCGGCACGCATCGCCGCGGCGGGTCACGGCCGCCAGGTGCTGGTCTCGGCGGCGGCGGCCGCGCTGCTCGGCGACGACGATCTGCGCGACCTCGGCGAGCACCGGCTCAGGGACCTGAGTGCGCCGGAGCGGATCTACCAGCTCGGCGACGAGGATTTCCCCCCGCTGAACACGCTCTACCGGACGAACCTGCCGATCCCGACGACCCCGTTCCTCGGCCGCAACGACGAGCTGGCCCAGGTGCACCAGCTGCTCGGTTCCGACGACGTGCGGCTGCTCACACTCTCGGGGCCCGGCGGCTCCGGCAAGACGAGGCTCGCGCTTCAGGCCGCGGGCTTCGCGGCCGGGGCGTATCCCGACGGCGCGTGGTGGGTGCCGCTCGCCCAGGTGTCGGACGCAGCCGAGGTGATGCCGGCCGCGGCGCGTGAGCTGGGCGGCGGAGGCCCGCTCGAGCAGATCGTCGGGAACCGGCGGCTGCTCCTGCTCTTCGACAACTTCGAGCACGTTGTCGACGCCGCTCCCGAAGTCGGCCGGCTGCTCTCCGAGTGCCCGCACGCCGACGTCCTCGTGACCAGCCGGGAACGGCTGCGCTTGCAGGGAGAGCAGGTCTATCCGGTGCCCGCGCTCGACCGTGCGGAGGCACGCGAGCTCTTTTCGGCGAGGGCGCGCGCGGTGCAGCCGGACTTCGAGCCGGACGAGCATGTCGACGACCTGTGTGCCCGGCTCGACGACCTGCCGCTCGCGCTCGAGCTCGCCGCGGCGAGAACGACGCTGTTGACGACGGGGCAACTGCTCGAGCGGCTCGGGAGTCGCCTCGACTTCCTGCGCGGCGCCCGCGACGCCGAGCTGCGCCAGCGGACGCTGCAGGCGACGATCGAGTGGTCGTACGAGCTGCTGACACCCGACGAGCAGCGGTTGCTCGCGTCGCTGTCGGTCTTCCGCGGCGGCTGGACGCTCGCGGCGGCGGAACGCGTGTGCGACGCCGACGTCGAGCTGCTGCAGTCGCTCGTCGACAAGAGCCTCGTCCGGCGCTGGAAGCCGGGGCGCTTCGGCATGCTCCAGACGATCCGCGAGTTCGCCGCCGACCAGCTGGAGCCGGCCCGCCGGGACGAGCTCATACGTCGGCTCCGGGAGCTGCTGACCGAGACCTTCGAGCCGAACCGCCGAAACGTCGCGTCGGAGACGGCGCTGATGGAGCTCGCGCTCGACGAGCGGCCGAACGTCGACGTCGCGCTCGAGTGGGCGACCGCGCATCGTGAGGCCGAGGCAGGGCTCGACCTGATCTCGACGCTGGAGCTCTACTGGGCGACCAACGATCCAATCGGTGCTCGTGCGCGCATCGACGCGCTCCTCGAGCTCGCCGGCGAAGACCTCGACCGGGAGGTGTACGCACGCGCGCGGCGCGTTCGCGCAGCCACCTACGACATGACCGGCCAGTCTCCGCTGGCCGAGCCGGACTACCAACGCGCCCTGGACGTGTTCCGCGAGCTCGGGGACGAACGGGAGGCCGATCACCTGTTGATCCGGATCGCCATCGTCGCGCGGTACCAGGCAGACCTCGAGCGAGCGACACGGCTCTCGTCCGAGGCGCTCGAGCGCACGCGCGCCCGCGGCGATCGAAGCGACGAGGCGATGGCGCTGCACAACCTGGCGATGGTGGCGTTCGAGCAGGGCGAGCAGGAGGAGGGCGTCCGCTTGGCCCACGAGGCTGCGGCGGCCGCGGACAGCGTCGGCTTCGCCTGGTGGCGCGGCGTGACGCTCCTCGCCACGTCCGAGCGTCTCATCGCCGCGGGGAATCTCCAGGCTGCGAAGCCGGAGTACCGGGAGGGGCTCCAGACCCTGGCCGACGTGCCGGACCTCGTGAATCTGCCGATCGCGCTCGCGGCGGGCGCGGCGATCGCGGCCGGCGAGGGCGACGCGGTCGGAGCGGGCATGCTCTGGGGCGCCGTGGAGACGGCCGGTGAGCGTGACTCGAGGCCCACGACTTCCGAGGCGCTCCGCGAGTACGAGCCCTACGTGACGCCGGTCGGCGGAGCGGACTTCGAACAGGGGCGTGCGCAGGGCCGCAGGCTCTCGCTCGAGGCGGCGGTGGAGTACGCCCTGGCCGCCATAGACTGACGCGGATGGCGCCACCTGCCGACCTGCGCGCGTGGATCGCGCTCCTGGAGCGCGAGGGCGAGTTGCGCCGCGTCTCGGCCGAGGTCGACCCGCACCTCGAGATCACCGAGATCGTCGACCGGGTCGTGAAGAGCGGCGGGCCGGCGCTCCTGTTCGAGAACCCCAAGTCGCAGCACCCGCTGCTGATCAACCAGTTCGGCACCGAGCGGCGTATGTGCCTCGCGTTCGACGCGCCGACGCTCGACGACGTCGGCCGGCGGCTGGGCGACGTGCTCGAGATGCAGCCGCCGCAAGGGCTCGCCGAGAAGGTGCGCGGCCTGAAGAAGCTGAAGTCGATCGCCGACTCGCAGCCGAAGACCGTGCGCAGCGGCCCGGTGCAGGAGGTCGTCCTGCAGGGCGACGAGGTCGACTTGCGCCGGCTGCCGGTCCAGACCTGCTGGCCCGGCGACGCGGCGCCGTTCATCACGCTGCCGGCCGTGATCACGAAGGACCCGCGCACCGGCGGGCGCAACGTCGGCATGTACCGGCTGCAGGTGCTCGACGAGCGGACGACCGCGATGCACTGGCAGATCCACAAGGACGGCCGCGCGGACTACCTGATGACGGACGGG
>DASSQG010000046.1:0-14376 GCA_035702625.1 Gaiellaceae bacterium
CCGACCTCAAACGCCGATTCAACCGCGACTTCTGGGTCGAGGACGGCGAGTACTTCGCCCTCGCGCTCGACGCGCACGGCGACCAGGTCGACTCGCTCACGTCGAACAACGGCCACCTGCTCTGGAGCGGCATCGTCGACAGGTCGAAGGCGAAGGCCGTCGCCCGGCACCTGCTCGGGCCGCGGCTCTTTTCGGGCTGGGGCGTGCGAACGCTCGCAGTGGGCGAGGGCCGGTACAACCCGATCGGCTACCACGTCGGTACGGTCTGGCCGTTCGACAACTCCTTCATCGCATGGGGCCTGCGCCGCTACGGCTTCAAGGAGGAGGCGGCGCGGATCGCGGCCGGGATCCTCGAGGCGGCCGAGTTCTTCGACGGGCGCCTGCCCGAGGCGTTCGGCGGCTACGACCGCGAGGAGACGAGGTATCCGGTGCAGTACCCGACAGCCTGTAGCCCGCAGGCCTGGTCGACGGGGGCGCCGCTGCTGCTTCTGCGGACGATGCTCGGGCTCGAGCCGCAGGGTGAGCATCTGATCGTCGACCCGGCGCTCCCGAGCACGATCGGCCACCTGGAGCTGCTCGACATTCCGGGCCGTTGGGGGCGAATCGACGCCTTCGGGCGCGGCCGCGTCGACGTCGACCGCCCAGGCGCGCAGCGGCGCTAGCCCGGGCATGGCCTTCCGGCGCATCGACTCCTCCGAGCTCGAGTGGACCACCCGCCCGCACGAGCCGGGCGAGCCCGCGCGCCACGTCGCGGAGCTGAGCGAGGCCGCCGGCTTCGATCGCAGCCGCGCGAACCTCTGGCGCTACGAGCCGGGCGCGAAGGGGCGGCGCCACCGGCACCGGCTGCAGGACGAGACGTTCGTCCCGGTGTCGGGCACGCTGACGATGTACCTCGGCGAGCCGCCGGAGCGCGTCGACGTCTCCGTCGGCGGCCTCGTCCACGTCGAGCACGGCACCGAGCTGCAGACCGCGAACCACGGCGACGAGGACCTGCTCGTCTACGTCTACGGGCTGCCGCCCGAGGACGAGCACGCCGAGCTGCTCGAGTCGGCGCTGTAGGGTTGCCGTCGTGGCCCACCACGTCGTGCAGCGCTCCGAGCTCGAGTGGACGACCCGTGACCACGCGCCGGACGAGGCGCCGCGGCACGTCGCCGGCCTGACCGACCGCGCCGGCCTCGCGCACACCCGCGCGAACCTCTGGCGCTACGAGCCGGGCGCGAAGGGCCGCCGGCACCGCGACCTGGTGCAGGAGGAGACCTTCGTCCCCGTCGCCGGCACGCTGACGATGTACCTCGGCGAGCCGCCGGAGCGGGTCGACGTCGAGCCCGGCGGCGTCGTTCACGTCGAGGCTGGAACCGAGCTGCAGGTGGCCAACCACGGCGACGCCGACCTGCTCGTCTTCATCTACGGCGCGCCGCCGCAGAGCGGCAACGCCGAGTTCCTCGACTCCGCCGTCTAGCTCAGCGCCGACCAGATCAGTACGTCGAGGATCCGCACCTCGGTCAGCTCGTAGTCGCGCTGCGCGAGCCCCCGTGCGACCTGGCGCAGCGCCGGGCAGTTCCGGTCGAGGTCTTGCTTGTAGCTTCGGACGAGCGCGGTCGCGCGCTCGCCGAACTCCGGCGGCGCCGGCTCGTCGCTCGCGAGGTACGCCTGCACCACGCTGTCGAGGATCGGGATCAGCGCCGGACGCTTGCCGTGCAGCGCCTTCGTCAGCTTGGCGAAGCCGAGCCCGCGGATCTCGCCGAACCCGCCGAAGAGCCGCGTCAACGACGCCCACGCGACGGTCGGCGCGGCCAGCGACGCGCCGACCGGGATCTCACGCAACGCGGCCTCGATCCGCCGGCGTCGGGCGAGCACCGCGGCCTGTTCCGCCGCGGAGATTCGCGCGCCGCCACGGTTCGCGCGCTTCAGGTCGAGCTCGTCGAACGTGTTCGGCGCCATCGTGCCGGTGGAGTCGTCGGGCCCGTACGCCTCGAGGAACCCGAGCGCCACGCCGAGGGGATCCTCGATCTCGACCGCACCGCGAAGGACGACTCCCGCCACACCGCAGGAGACTAGGCTCCGCGCATGGCCGCCGCCGCAGCCGCCAAGATCGCCGTCGTCTACTACAGCGCGACCGGCAACGTCCACGGGCTGGCGCAGGCGGTCGCCGAGGGCGCCGAGGGGGCCGGCGCCGAAGTGCGGCTGCGCCACGTCGAGGAGCTCGCGTCGGAGCTGCTGATCTCGCAGAACCAGTACTGGGGCCGCCACCGCTCCGAGGTCGCGGACGCGCCGGTCGCGACGCTCGACGACCTGGAGTGGGCCGACGGCGTGGCCTTCGGGACGCCGACGCGCTTCGGGAACGTCGCCGCACAGCTGAAGCAGTTCATGGACCAGGCCGGCGCGCTCTGGCAGGCCGGCGAGCTGGCGGACAAGGTCGGCACGGCGTTCACGTCCTCGCAGAACCCGCACGGCGGCCAGGAGACGACGATCCTCGCGCTCAACAACACGCTCTATCACTGGGGCATGCTGATCCTGCCGCTCGGCTACACGGTCGGCGAGGTCTTCGCCGCGGGCGGCAACCCGTACGGCGCGTCGTTCGTCAGCGGCCACACGGTGACCGGCCCCGACGCCCACGCACGCGCGGTCTCGCGCTACCAGGGCCAACGGCTCGCCCGCTTCAGCGCCGTCGTCGCGCAGGCGCGGCGCGACGGCGTGTTCGCGGTCGAGCGCCCGAGCCCCGAGAGCTTCGCCCGCTAGCCCGCGTTTTCGGCCGGGCCGGAGGCGGGAACCACCCGCGCATGCCGGAGGAGACCGTCACCGTCGAGCGGGTCGAGGCCCGCGAAACGCAGTCCGGGAACACGCGCTTCTTCCTCGTCGACGACAGCGGCCGCCAGTTCACCACCTTCAAGGAGCCGATCGCGAGGCAGGCGCTCGCAGCCGAGGGGCGGCGCCGTACATCCTCGGCGGCGACGCAGTCGAGCGGGAGGTGCCGCCGGAGGAGTTTTTCGAGAAGGTCAAGCCGCTGAAGGACCTCGTCGCGGACGACATCCGCCCCGACGAGGACGAGTAGCTAGCCCGCGTTCTCGTCGAAGCGCTCGAGCCCGTCGTCGGGGAGCTCGTCCCACGGCGCGCGCGAGTCGACGAACGTGTGGAACGACGGCCGGATGCCGGGATCGCCGTCGAGCGCGCCGAGCCGCACGCCGATCTGCTCGCCCTCGGGCCAGACATTGCCGAACAGGCTCGACCCGCAGACCTTGCAGAACGCCTTCACGCGGCCGTCGTCGGGCGGTGCGTACACCGTGATCAGCTCCTCGCCCCGGAGCAGCCGGAAGCCGTCCCGCGGCACGCGCCCCTGGGTGAGCCCGAACGCGCCCGAGTGCTTGCGGCAGCGCGAGCAGTGACAGTGGCTCGCCCAGACGAACGGCGCCGTGATCTCGAACCGGACGCCGCCACAGAGGCACGAGCCGCCCAGCGGGTGCTCGGGGCTCGGCTCAGGGCCGATGTGCTCGTGCTCCGCCATCTCGAGCACGACTATCGCAGACGCTTTCGGGTAGGGCTCGTATCGAGCGATGGACAGCGAGGAGCACGAGAGCCCTCTCCGGCACCCGATCCATGCCGCGGAGCACGAGGTCGAGCACCTGGCCGAGGTCGCCAGGGAGGGTCAGAGCCCGTCGACGCCGCTGATCGTGGTGGTCGCCGTCAGCCTGGTGGTGCTGGTCGTGGTCTTGCTCCTGATCGGCGCCGCCTTCCTCGCCGCGCACTACGCCACGAGCTGATCGCCCCACCGGCGCAGCGCCGCCAGTGCCGGCTCGAGCTCGCGCCCCTTCGCCGTCAGCCGGTACTCGCAGCGCAGCGGCCGCTCGCTGTACGGCACCCGCTCGAGGACGCCCTCCTCGACCAGGCGGTCGAGCCGGGCGGCGAGGACGTTGCGGGCGACTCCCAGGCTCGCCTGGAGCTCGTCGAACCGGCGCAGCCCGTCGAGCACGTCGCGGACGATCAGCAGCGTCCAGCGTTCCCCGACCACCTCGAGCGCTCGGGCGATCGGGCAGTCCTGGCCCTCGTAGCGTCGGTGTAGCACTGCGTCGACTGTAGCAAGTCAGTTTCATCACGCAACTCAGTTGCTATCCTTGGAGCTCCGAAGGAGGTGCACATTTGACCCGGCATCCTGAGCTTCATCTCGTCCACGCCGTCTGCGCGACCTGCGGCGCGGCGTTCGAGGTCCGCTCGACCGCCGAGCGGCTCCCCGTCGAGGTCTGCTCGAACTGTCACCCGGCCTACACCGGCCGGCAGAACACGGCCGTCCGCGGCGACCGCATCGAGCGCTTCAACCGCCGCCGCTCGCTCGCGGCCTAGGCGTCCGGCTTCGGGCGCTTCGGCGAGTCGATGCAGACGACCTTCGCCGGCTCGTCGCCGAGCACCTCGTAGCTGTGCCCCACGCCGGCCGGCGTGACGATCACGTCACCCGGCCCGGCGTCCAGGGACTCGCCCTCGACCGTCCAGCGCATCCGGCCCGACCGGATGACGACGACGTGGTCCTGCGGCGGGTCGTGAACGTGCAGCTCCTTGACCTGCCCGGCCGGATGCGTGACCAGGTGCACCTCGACGTGGTCGAGCCAGATGCCCTCGTCCTCGCCGTCCGGGCGGACGAAGCGGCTGTAGTCGCTCGTGTCGGTGATCTTGACCATGGGGCATTGTCGCCGAGCGGTAGGGTCGGCGGGTGCCCACGGCCCGCACCCTCGAGCTGCGCGCGCTCGCGGAGCGGATCGTCGCCACGCTGCCGTCCGTCGTCGAGGACGTAGTCCTGACCGGCAGCGTCTCGCGCGGGGTCGCCGACGACGTCTCCGACATCGAGCTGCTGCTCGTGACGACCGAGCGGCTCGAGCTCGACGACTGCTTCGAGCATGCTCGCCGCGCTGGGCTCCAGGGCCTCGACACGTGGGGCCCGCAGGGCGGCGAGACCTCGCGCGTCTTCGGCTACCTCGAGGGCGTGCCGATCGAGCTGATCTGGTGGTCCCGCGACGTCGCCGAGGCAGCCGTCGCGGCGGTGCTCGCCGGCGAGCCGTCGGGCTCCGGCGACGCGCTCGCGAACGGCGTCTCGCTCCGCACGGTCGGCCTGCTCGAGGACTGGCAGACCCGCCTGCGCGCCTATCCCGACTCGCTCGCCGCTGCACGGATCGAGGACGCCGCGCTGACCTGGGGCGGGTACGCGCCGGCGGGCATGCTCACGATCGTGCGAGCCGGCGAGCGGCTGTCGTTCGTGGAGCGAGTGCTCGACGACGTCCTGCGCGTGCTGCGGATCGTCTACGCGCTGAACCGCGTCTGGGAGCCGACGACGAAGCGGCTCGCGGTCCGCCTGGAGGCCCTCCCTGTCAAGCCCGAGCGGCTCGCGGCGCGCATCGAGGAGGCGCTGACCGAGCCCGACCTGCTGCGCGCGGCGCTCGTGCTGAGCGAGCTGCAGGCCGACACGCTGGCGCTGGCTCCGAGCGGCCCGAACGTCGACCGCGCCCGGCGCTGGGTGGACGACGTGATCGCCGTCCTACGTTCGCATGCCGTAGACGGCGGGGCTCGGTAGGTCGTTCGAGCCTTTGGGCGCCATCAGCCCCCGCTGCATCAGCCCCCAGGTGACGAGCCCGCCGAAGACGAAGCCACCGATGTGGGCGAAGAACGCGGTGCCGCCGCCGTTCGCCGTTGCCGAGACGAGGCCGAAGCCGCCCTCGAACAGCTGGTACAGGAACCAGAAGCCGAGGAACACCCAGGCCGGGAGCCAGGCGGGCCAGAAGACGATCAGGCCGAACACCGTGCTGCTCGGGTAGAGCACGAAGAAGGCGCCGAGCACGGCCGCGATCGCCCCGCTCGCGCCGAGGTTCGGCACCTCCGCGGCGGCGTTGGTGCCGAACCAGAGCGTGACCGCCGTCTGGGTGAGCGTGGCCACGAAGCCGCCGGCGAAGTAGAACACGAGGTACCGGACGTGCCCGTAGGCGTCCTCGACGTTCTTGCCGAAGACGGCCAGGAAGAGCATGTTCCCGAGGATGTGATCCCAGCTCCCGTGCAGGAACATCGAGGTGATCCACGCGACGCCCCACGACTCCGGCGCGTGGCAGGTGCCGTTCACCGCACAGGGGTAGAACGACGCGTGGAAGACGGCCTGGTTGAGGTCCGGCAGCTCGTAGAAGAGCCAGACCGCGAAGTTGGCGCCGATGATCGCCCAGTTGACGAACGGGACCCGCTTCGCCCGCAAGCCGTCCGAAAGCGGGAGCACGGAGCGAGTGTCCTCCTCCCCGCGCCGCCCTGCAAGGCTCAGGCGCCGCGCAGGAACTTCCGCTCGACGACGAGCGGGACGAGCAGGTCGCGGTACCCGTGCTCGTCGAACAGCACGGTCAACTGGTCGCCGTCGTAGCGCTGCACCGTTCCCTCGCCCCAGCGGTCGCTGACGACGCGCTCGCCCACCTCGAACGGGCGCGCAGCCGACTCCTCGTTCGCGCCCGCGAGGTCGGTGTCGCAGGTGCCGCACGGGCCCGGGTAGTCCTGTCCGAAGTACGAGAGCAGGAACGAGCGCCGGCAGCCGGTGTGCTCGGCGTACCGGCGCATCATCTCCAGGCGCGAGCGCTCGACCTCGTTCTCGCGCGCCGTCTCCGCGTCCGACGCCGCGACCGCGGTTGCCACGTCGAGCGCTCCCGTCCAACGCACCTCGCCGCCCGCCTCCCACGCCGCCGCGCCGACGTCGACGAGGCGGACGAGCGCCGAAGTCTCGGCGCGGGAGCCTTCGAGCCCTGCACCGGTCGCGAGCTCGGCGGCGACCCGGGCGACGGTCTTCGCCGAGACGCCGCCCGTCGCGAAGTGGACGGCGGCGCCGAAGTCCTCCGCGCGGTACAGCAGCCGTGCGTGCGCGACCTCCCCGTCGCGGCCGGCGCGGCCGATCTCCTGGTAGTACGCGTCGAGCGACGGCGGCGGGTCGACGTGTACGACCCAGCGGACGTCCGGCTTGTCGATGCCCATCCCGAATGCCACCGTCGCCGCCACGATGCGGGCCGAGCCGTCGAGGAACGCGCGCATCGCCTCGCGCCGGGCCTTCGCGCCGAGCCCGGCGTGGTAGAGCGCGACCGCGTGCCCGGCGTCCGCGAGCAGGTCGTGGGCCGCCTCCGCCTCTGCGTGCGTCGCCGCGTAGACGATGCCGGCGCCGGCGAGCTCGGCCGCCGACGCGAGCAGCTCGTCGTGCTTGTCGTCGACCGACCGTACGCCTCGAGCGGCGAGCCGCAGCTGCGGGCGGTCGAAGTCGCCGATCACGACCTCCGGGTCGCGCAGCCCGAGCCGGCGGACGATCTCGGCCTGCACCGGCGGCGCGGCGGTCGCGGTCAGCGCCATGCGCACCGGCACCTCGAGCTCGTCGGCCTGCGCGCTGAGCCGCATGTAGTCGGGCCGGAAGTCGTGACCCCACTGGCTGATCAGGTGCGCCTCGTCGACGGCGAAGAGTCCCGGCCGGGCGCGCGCCAGCGCCTCCTGTGTCTCGGCGTTGCCCAGCTGCTCGGGCGAGAGGAAGACGAACGTCTCCGACCGGCACGACGCGTCCAGCGCCGCCGCGTGCTCGCGCGCCGACTGGTGCGAGTTGAGCACGATCGCACCGAGCTCGGCCGCCCGAAGGTGCGCGAGCTGGTCGTCCTGCAGCGCGATCAGCGGCGAGACGACGACGGTCGGCCCGTCGCGCAGCAGGCCGGCGAGCTCGTAGATCGCCGACTTGCCGGCGCCGGTCGGCAGGACGGCGAGCACGTCGCGGCCTCCGACGGCGGCGGCCGCCGCGCGCAGCTGGCCCGGACGCAGCTCGGCGAACCCGAAGCGGGAGCGCGCGAGGTCGCTGATCGTCCCTTCGACGGACATATTTGCCGGTGATGATCCTCGCAGCAGACGTCTCCGCGCAGACCGGGCTCGCGTTCGTGCTGGCGCTGGTGTCCACGGCGATGATCAACGTCGCGTACCTGCGCGAACACGACGCGGCGGCCGCGTTGCCGGCACTCTCGTTGCGGCGGCCGCTCCACTCGGCCCACATCCTGCTGGCCGACCGCTCGTGGCTGATGGGCTTCGCGCTCGAGAGCGGCGGCTTCCTGCTCTACGTCGTTGCGCTGGCGCTGGCACCGCTCGCGCTCGTGCAGAGCATCGCCGCCGGCGGGATCGGCGTGCTTGCGTTCGCGTCCGCCCGCATGGGCCGCCGGCGGCTCGGCAGGCACGAGCTCGCGGGCGTGCTGATGTCGACGCTCGGCCTCGTCGCGCTGGGGATCTCGCTGGCCGGCGGGAGCGGCGAGGGCAACGGCGGCACGACCGGCGGGATCCTGCTGTGGTTCGGAGCGACGACCGGCGCCGCCGTGATCGCGCTCGCGCTGGGCCGGCGCTTCGGGCAGCTCGCGGTCGCGGAAGGTCTCGCGGGCGGGCTGCTGTTCTCGATCGGCGACATCTCGGTGAAGGTCGCCACGGAGGGCGGCGCGCGCTACGCGTTCGCCGTCGGCGTGATCGCCGGCTACTCGCTCGGCACGGCGCTGCTGCAGCTCGGCTACCAGCGCGGCGGCGCGCTCACCGTCGCCGGCCTCGCCACGCTCGTCACGAACGCCCTCCCGATCGCCGCGGGAGCCGTCGTGCTCGGCGAGCCCGTGCCGTCGGGCGTGTTCGGCGCGCTCCGGCTGTTGGCGTTCGCCGCCGTGACGATCGGCGCCGTGCTCCTCGCCCGGCCGGACAGCGCACAGCGCACGTCGTCCGCCTGACGGGGGTGCTGTAGGTTCGGCGGGTGGGGCGAGCGCTAGGAGACGTGCTGCCGCTCGCCGTCGCCATCGCGGTTTTCCCGGTGCCGGTGATCGCCGTCGTCCTCGTGCTTGGCTCGCAGAACGGCCGCGCGAAGGCGCTGGCGTTCATCGTCGCGTGGGCGGTCGGCCTCGCCGCCGTCGGCGCGATCGTGCTCGTGCTCGCGGGAGCCGCGGATGCGAGCGAAGGCGGCGAGCCCGCGACCTGGGTCGACGTGCTCCTGCTCGGCCTCGGCCTGCTCCTCCTCGTGCTGGCGGCGAAGCAGTGGCGCGGCCGTCCCGGGGCGGGCGAAGAGACGCCGGCGCCCGGCTGGATGCGGACGATCGACGGGTTCAGCATCGCCAAGGCAGGCGGCGCCGGGTTCGCGCTCTCCGCGCTCAACCCGAAGAACGTCCTGCTGACCGGGGCCGCGGCGGCCGAGATCGCCGACGTCGGCCTCTCTGCCTCGAAGGAGGCCGTGGTTCTCGCGGCGTTCGTCGTGATCGCGTCCGTCGGCGTGCTGACGCCGCTCGTCCTCGCGCTGGCGCTCGGCGATCGCTCCCGCGACGTGCTGGACGGGATCCGCGGCTGGATGGCGCGCAACAACGCCGTGATCATGGCCGTCCTCTTCCTGCTGATCGGCGCGAAGCTCGTCGGCGACTCGATCGCCGGCCTCTCGTCCTAGTGCATGCCGTTGGCGATCGCGACGGCTTCGAGCCGTGAGTGCGTGCCCGTCGCCCGCAGGATGCCGCGGATGTGGTTGCGAACCGTCTCGATGCTGAGGTGCAGCTCCTGGGCGATCTGGGTGGTCGTACGGCCGCGCTCGAGCAGGTCGAGCACCTCGGCCTGGCGCGGCGTCAGGTCGAGGTCCGGGTGCTCGTGCGGCTCCTCGACGACCTCCGACACCTGGCCGAAGACGCCGACCACGTGCTGGCCGTCGCGAAGCGGCACCGAGCTGATCTCGACCGAGATGCGCTTCCCATCCAGATCGAGCAGCACGACCCCCGCATCCGTCACCTTCGACGCGCCCACGACCTTGCGGGCGAACAACTCGCGCGCGCGCAGCGTCTCCTCCGGTGCGACGACGGACGTGAACTGCCTGCCCCGCACATCTCCGACGAGCTTGCGGCCGGCCTCGTTCACCCAGCGGACGACACCGGCGGTGTCGATCACGTAGCTCGGCACGTTGACGTGCTCGAGCACCTCGTCGAGCTGCATCGACTCGAGCATGGAAAGCGGCACGGGCGAAGTCTCCTACACCTGGGCGCGATGGCGAAAAAGCAGGGCGTTCAGCTCGGACGAGACGACGGCGACGCGGCCGACGAGCACGAGCGAGAACAGGAGCGCGGTCGCGACGCCGAGCGCACCGTACGTGTTCGCCCGGTCCTCCACCAGGCGGGCGGTGACGAAAACGTTGAAGACGTTGACGGCCAGCAGGCCCACGCCGAACAGCAGCGAGCCGGGCAGGAGCGCGATCCAGCTCGACTCCCCGTGCGGCAGCTCCAGCGAGAGCGCGAGCCATGCGCCGCCGACGAGCACGGCGTAGACCAGGAGCACCGAGAGCCCGCCGAGCTGGTTGTGCCGGCGGATCCAGCTGACGATCTCCGTCGCCACCACCGTGGTGAAGAGCACGGCGACGAGGATGCCGACGCCGCGCCGGGTGGTGCGGCCGGCGCGTCCGGTGCTGTGCCAGACGATCCCGTTGACGATCGCGAGCGCCCGGTACATCTTGGCGGCGGCGTAGAGCACGGCCGGGACCATCAGGATGAAGATCAGCCAGCGTGCGCTGCTCGACGCGGTCGCCGCGACGTTCGACGCGAACAGGCCGTGGAGCCCCGCCTCCCGCGTCACCTGTCGGGTGCTCTTGTCGGCGGCGCCCGCGTACAGGCCGAGGCCCGAGACGAGCAGGAGCGACGTCGGCAGGAGCAGCACGAAGAGCCGG
Organism: Gaiellaceae bacterium; assembly: GCA_035702625.1. Lineage (GTDB taxonomy): Bacteria > Actinomycetota > Thermoleophilia > Gaiellales > Gaiellaceae > AC-32. Next base: position 10,688 of record DASSQG010000046.1, read on the forward strand.
TACGCGAGCGCGCCGGCGAGCAGGCCGCCGCCGATCGCCGAGTCGCCGTCGTAGAGCGACCAGCAGAGCTCGATCGACACGTGGCGCTCGCGGGCCGCCTCGAGGCGCGCCTTCGCAGTCTCCCCGCGGTCGCGCCACTGCTTGAGTCGCGGGGCGCTCACGGCGCCAGGGTGATCTCCGCGGGCAAGACGACCTCCTCGTGCTCGGTCTCGAGCTCGGTGCGCACCCGGGCGTCGAAGTAGACGTACACGGTGGTGACGGCGACGAACGGCATCGTGATGGCGTAGATGAAACCGGAGGTCACGTTCACGAGCCAGAACGGCGCCCCCGTGACGAGGATCAGCACCGCGCCGATCAGCGGCCCGGCCACGAGCGCGAGCCCACCGCCGATCACGATCAGCGACGCGACCTTCAACCAGTGGCCGCGAACGAGCCGGCCGCTCCGGCGCAGGCCGGCCAGCGCGCCGGCACCTTCCAGCTCGACCACCGGCGCGATCAGGCACCAGCGGCCCGCGAGCCAGATCGCGACCGGAATCAGGAAGAACGAGCTGGCCAACAGCGAGACGAGGATCGAGGCGATCACGAGCGCCACGAGGAGCGGGACGACGATGTCCGCGGCGAGCCGGTACGCGTGGATCACGCCGGTCGGACGCCCGGCGTCGACCTCGACGAGCGCCCGCGCCGTGGCCGCCTGGACGATCCCGAGGCCGAGCAGCGTCAGCGAGGTGCCGACGACGAGCACGACGAACGCGACCGGGCCGTTCCCGCCGCTCGTCTGCACGCCGAAGATGCTGGTCGCGTGGAGGACGAGCGCCTGCAGCAGGCTGACGAGCAGCAGGATCGGGATGAACACGACGCCGATCCCCGCAAGTAACCGGAACCTCGTCGCGTACATCCGACCCGACGCCGAGAGGATCTGGCCCCAGGAGCGCCGCCGCGCGAGGTGCAGCGGCGCCCTCGGCCGCCAGCGCGTCCGGGTCAGCAGGAAGATCAGGAACAGCACGATCGCCGCGAGCACGAGCGTGAAGACGAGCGGCTGGTCGACGAGGCGGACGAGCGCGCTCGACCCGCGGCCGACCGCGCCGCAGAAGAAGTCGGTCGCGTTCGTGCCGAAGACGCTGCCGCCGGGCACGGTGTAGCTCCGGTCGCGCCACCCCTCGGACCACGTGATCGGCTCGGTCCACTGCTCCTTCAGGTTCGGCCCGGTCGGCCCGTTGAAGAACGCCGGCCGCAGCTCGCCCCAGCGGCCCTCGAAGCCGATCCACGGGTACTCGCGCGCCGCCGCCTGCGGGTCGCTCGGGATCGTGCGGACGACCGGGCGCACGTCGAACGTCGGGCCGCGCGTGTCGTCGCAGCCGACGCCCTCCGAGGCCGAGCTGCCGAGGTAGAGCGACTCGCCGTAGAAGTTCGCGTGCGACCCGGCGGCCGGGTGCACGACCGGGTGCGTGCCGCCGAGGAGCTCGAGCTTCTCGTCGCCCCAGGCCGCGCGCTCTGCGCCCTCGTGCTGGCTGTACCCGACCTGGACGGGGTGATGCTTCAGGGCGTCTGCCGCCGTCGGCGCGTCGAAGTCGAGCTGCACCATCTCCCAGTCGCCCTCGTGCAGGTTGTTCCAGTCGTTGAAGACGTAGAAGAGCCAGTACTGGAGGGCGAGCTTGCCCGGGCGCGCCGGATCGGTTGCGAGGTGCGCGTAGACCGTCGGGCTGCTTCCCTCCACCAGCCGCCGCTCCCAGGTCAGGTAGCTGCAGCCCGGGTCGAGCGCGCTGCCGGGGAAGTCGAGGTGGTACTCGAAGAGGCCGGCGAGGTCCTTCGCGCTCGGCGCAATCTTGACCAGGTCGTTCCCCCACGGCCCGCGCAGCGCCACGGTCGACTCGTCGAAGAGCAGGTTGACGTCGATCGGCAGGTAGGGCTTCCCGGGCGGGCAGCCGGTGTGCTCGACGAGCCGCACGACCGGCGCGTAGCGCGCCGCCAGCGCCTGCTCGTCGCCGGTCGTGGCCGACGCCGCCGGAGCGGCGGCGCACGCGACCAGGACGGCGAGTAGCCCGAGACAGGTGCGCATCAGCGCGGGGCCGGCGCCGCCGGCGGCAGGCTCATCGTCGCCCGCTCGGCGACGAGCGGCGCCGTGGGGATCGTGATGAACCCTCGCGTGGGCCGGTCGAGGTCGAAGGTCACCAGGACGAGGAGGCTGACGAGGATCGCGGCGGCGGCCACGGGGATCAGGCCGCGCCCGAGAACGGACAGGTGGAGCCCGAGCAGCCCGACGGCGAGCGCCGCCCCGAGCAGCTCGAGCCAGACGACCTCGTCCGGCACGCGGTTGGTCAGCCCGGCGAGGCGCACGCCCTGCTGATCGATCATCGCGTTCAGGCTGTCCAAGTAGAGCCTAGGCGCGGTGTCCCGCGGCCCCGCGTTAAGCGCCTCACCGGCGAGACGCCAGAGCCGCTGCTGGATCAGGCCCTGACGAGCCGTCGTCGCGCGCAGCGAGGCGCTGGAGGGGATCTCGTGCGTCACGCGGATCGCGAGGTCGTCGTAGCTGCGAATCAGCGCGAGCGACCTGCTCCGCTGAGGCTCGGGCAGCGTCTGCGCGCGGAGGTACGCAGTGCCGATCGTGTTCGCGTCCGCCACGACGTCCGCGCGCCGGTCCATGTAGCGGCCGACCGCGAGCGTGAGCGCGAAGGCGAGGATCAGCCCGACGAGGCCGAGCAGCGCGCCCTGCAGGACGCCGATCGGCTCGCGATAGTGCTCCGACGACCGGAGAAAGCGTCCCACGAGGATGCCGACGGCGGCCGACCCGCCGATCACGCCGAAGATGAGGAGTGCGAGCTCCCAGCTGCTCAGCGAGAACAACACGCTGCTCGGAGACGGTAACGCTGCTCACAGACGGTGCTGCCTGCGAGGATCGGGCGCGTGACGAGGCCGACGATCGACTCCTGGCTGATCGACATGGACGGCGTCCTGGTTCACGACGAGCACGCGATCCCCGGCGCCGCCGAGTTTGTGCAGCGGCTCCGCGAGCGGCAGCTGCCGTTCATGGTGCTGACGAACAACTCCATCTACACGCGGCGCGACCTCGCCGCACGGCTCGCCCAGAGCGGGCTCGATGTCCCCGAGCACGCGATCTGGACGTCGGCGCTCGCGACCGCGCGCTTCCTCGACGACCAGCGCCCGGGCGGCTCCGCCTTCGCGATCGGCGAGGCGGGCCTCACCACGGCGCTGCACGACGTCGGGTACACGCTCACCGAGCGCGCGCCCGACTACGTCGTGCTCGGCGAGACGCGGACGTACAGCTTCGAGCGGATCACGGCGGCGATCCGCCTCGTCGCGGCAGGCGCTCGCTTCATCGCAACCAACCCGGACCCGACCGGCCCCGGCCCGGCGGGACTCGTTCCGGCGACCGGCTCGGTGGCTGCGCTGATCACCCGCGCGACCGGCGTCGAGCCGTACTACGTCGGCAAGCCGAACCCGCTGATGATGCGCTCCGCCCTGAACGCGATCAACGCGCACTCCGAGACGACCGCGATGGTCGGCGACCGGATGGACACCGACGTCGTCGCGGGGCTCGAGGCCGGCATGCACAGCATCCTCGTCCTCACCGGCTCCACCCACCGCGAGCAGGCGGAGGCGTACCCCTACCGGCCGTCGCGCATCGTCGAGTCGATCGCCGACCTCGTCGACGAGCTCTCCTGCGCTCACGA
>DASSQG010000047.1:0-2716 GCA_035702625.1 Gaiellaceae bacterium
GTATTCGCTCGAGCGTCTCGCGGAGCAGCTCGGCGGCTGGGCGGCCGAGGGCATCCCGCGCGTGAAGATGAAGGTCGGCCGCAACCCCGACGAGGATCCCGTGCGGCTGGAGACGGCGCGGCTGGCGATCGGCGAAGCCACGGAGCTCTTCGTCGATGCCAACGGCGCGTACGACCGCGACGAGGCGGTCGAATGGGCGCACCGCTACGCTGACGAGTGGGACGTGCGCTGGTTCGAGGAGCCGGTCACCTCCGCCGACTTCGCCGGGCTGCGCCTCGTGCGCGAGCAGGCGAAGCTCGACGTCGCCGCCGGCGAGTACGCATTCGTCCCGGCCGACTTCCGCAACCTCCTCGACGCCGAGACCGTCGACTGCCTGCAGGCCGACGTCACGCGCTGCGGCGGCTACACCGGGTTCCTCAACGCAGCCGCGCTCGCCGCGCAGCACGGCCTCCAGGTTTCCGCGCACTGCGCGCCGCAGGCGAGCGCGCACGTCTGCTGCGCCGTTCCGCACTCCCGGCACATCGAGTACTTCCACGACCACATCCGCGTCGAGCACGAGCTCTTCGACGGCGTGCTCGTGCCCCAGGATGGTGCGCTTCGGCCCGATCGCTCGCGGCCCGGGCACGGGCTCGAGCTGAAGGGGTGAACGCTCTCTACGCCAGCCGGCCGAGCACGTAGCCGAAGAGCGCGTGCCGGTAGACGCCCTGCGCGAACGCGCGCGGGCGCTTCACGACCTCCGGCTCGAAGAGGCCGAGCAGCGGCCAGAGGACCGTGTGCTCCGCAACGGCGAGTCCGATCGCCAGCCGCTGCTGGTCGACGCGAGTGCGGCGCCGCACTGCGTCGAACGCGAGGCCGAAGAGCGCTCCGTTGAGCGCGTGCACGTGTAGCCCGCCGACGAGGCTGACGTCGGAGTAGTCGCAGCGGAAGAGGCGACGGTCGAGCGGCTCCTGCAGCCCCCAGACCGTCGCGGCGATCGCTCCTGCCAAGGCCGCGCGCATACCCTGTCAGCATGCCCGAAGGGGACGCGCTCCACCGCGCCGCACGGCGGCTGCAGGTGCTCGTGGGCCAGGAGCTGGAGGTCGAGACGCCGCACCCGCGGGCAGCTGTCAAGCAGCTCGCGCCGCGGCTGAACGGCCGGCGGCTCGAGCGCGTCGAGGCGATCGGCAAGAACCTTCTCCTGCACTTCGACGGCGGCCTCGTCCTCCGCAGCCATCTGCGGATGAAGGGACGCTGGCGCGTGCTCGAACGGGACGCGGCCGTCTTCGGCATGCCCTGGCTGGTCCTTCGCGGTGCCAGGCACACCGGGGTGCTCTGGAACGGACCTATCCTCGAGCTGGATCGCGGCGTCGCCCGGCAGCTCGGCCCGGACATCCTCGCCGAGCCGCCCGACTACGACGCGATGCTCGCGCGGTTCCGGGTAACGCCCCAGGCGCGCGCGGTCGGCGACGCCCTTCTCGACCAGCGGCTCGTGTCGGGTATCGGCAACGTTTGGAAGGTCGAGTCGCTCTGGGCGGAGAAGGTCTCGCCGTGGCGCCCGCTCGCTGCCGTCTCCGACGGCGAGCTGCGCGCCGTCTTCGTGTCGGCCCATGAGCTGATGCGCGCGCGCCTCGACGGGGTGCCAGGCACGAGACAGGTCTACCGCCGCAAGGGCCACATGTGCCCCCGCTGCGGGACGCCGATCAAGTCATGGCCCCAGGGCGACGACGCGCGCATGACGTACTGGTGCCCGCAGTGTCAAAAAGGAGAGGACCCGCCTGCGGCGTAACGGGAGCTGTGGTCGTGCGTGCTCCACAGCTGTACTCGGATCTCAGGGCCTTCTGCCTCGGGAGCTTCCGCGCGCTACTCGCGGACATCGAGCGGGGCGACGAACTGCAGTTCGCCTTCGAGGAGCACACGTCGTATGCAAAGCCGGCGCTGTACGAGTACCGCCCGCTGGTGAAGCCCTTCATCGAGCATCGCGTGCACACGCTGCGGAAGCGTCCCGACGCGCAGCTCGCCGTCGAGGAGCTGATGCGGCAGCCGGCGGCGACGATCTTCGCCCGCGCCCATGCGGGTCCTCGCGCGCGTGAAGATGAAGCGCTGTTCGGCAGCGTGCTCCTGCCGCTCCTGATGGACACCGCCGAGGTGTGCGGCGGCTTCGACTGGGACGACAGCGCGTTCGACCGCGCCTATGCGGCGCTCGAGCGCTCGCTCTTCGGCGAGCGCCACCAGTACGGTGCGGTCGCGCCGGTCATCGGGCTGACGACCGGCGGCGCGACGATCGAGCTGGGCCGCGGCCTGCGGTTGCGCCTCTTCTCACCCGGCGAGCTCGCGAAGCTGTGGCCGGAGGCGAATGGACTGCTGCCCTCGGACTTCGGCCGCGAGCCGGACCGGTTGTGCGTGCTCGAGCTCGAGCGGACGCTCGAAAGCGGCGCGAGCGACGCGCCTGACGCACCCGGCGAGCTCGCCGACGCGATCACCGCGATCCGCCTGGCGACCTCGGCGCCTGTTGCGGCGGGGCCCGTCCTGTTCGAGCGACTCGACTGGCGCCCGTACGGCATCCGCCCGGTCGTCCCGATCGCGGCGACGCAACCGGCCGGCGAACCCGAGCGGTTCGACGCGTTCCGCGCGACGCTCGCAGCGGACATCCTCCTGAAGCTCGACGAGGTGGACGACGACCCGGAGCTCGGCGAGGCGATCGACCGCTGGGAGCTCTCGCGCTTCCAGGACGGGCCGT
>DASSQG010000048.1:0-14456 GCA_035702625.1 Gaiellaceae bacterium
TCGTCCTCGCGGGTGGTGGTGGACGTGGTGGGCGCGGTGCGACGGCCGGGTCTCTACCGGCTCCCGCAGCGCGCACGCATCGCCGACGCCGTCACCCGCGCGGGCGGCAGTACGGCCAAAGCCGACCTGGCGCAGGTCAACCTCGCAGCGCCGCTCGCAGACGGCGAGCAGGTCGTGATTCCGCAACGAGGGGCTTCCGTTTCCGGCGGTGCTGCGACGGGTGCGGGGTCGCCGAGTGCACCCGTCCAGCTGAGTACGGCGACGCTCGAGCAGCTCGACTCGCTGCCCGGCGTCGGGCCCGTGACGGCCCAGAAGATCCTCGACTACCGCCAGGAGCACGGGGCCTTCCATTCAGTGGACGAGCTCGACGCGGTTCCCGGCATCGGCCCGAAACGGCTCGATCAGCTGCGCAAGCTCGTCGTCCCGTGAGCTTGGCGACGCGCTCTCCGCACGTCTACGCAGCGGCGGTCTGCGCCGGGCTCGCGGGGGCGAACGTCGAGCGCGCTCCTGCTGTTCTCGCGCTCGCCTTGCTTGTCGTCGTCTCGGTTGGCTCGACGGGACTGGCCGCGCGGAACCGGCCGCTGGCGCTCGTCGTCGGACTTGCAGTCCTCGGTTGGTGGTGGGGCAGCGTTCGACTCGACCGGCTCGACGAGAGCGCCCTGGCGGCATACGTCGACACGTCGGAGCGCGCGGTGTTGGTCGTCACGGGCGAGCCGCGCCATTCGCGCTTCGAGCTTCGTATCTCGGCGCAGGTCCGTCAGTTCGGCCGGCTCGGGACACACGAGCCGGTCCTGCTCGAGCTCCCGCTCGGCCGTTCCCCGCCGCAAGGCGCTGTCATCGAGACGATCGCGACCGTTCGGAGGCCGCGTGGCCTGAGGAACGGCTTCGACGAGGCGACGTTCCTCCGCCGGCACGGGATCCACGTCGTCCTGCGAGCCGACCGTTGGAGGCTCGTCGGCCGACGCAGCGGCCTCGGCGGCGTCGCGGATCGGCTGCGGCGAGGCCTCGCGTCGTCGATTGCACCCGGCTTACGCGGCGAGCGGCGAGGGATCGTCGAAGGCGTCGTCCTGGGCGACGAGCAGTCACTCTCGGACACGCTGAGGCAGCGGTTTCGCGCCTCCGGCCTCTACCACTTGCTGGCCGTGTCCGGGCAGAACGTGGTGCTCGTCGCCGGCGGCGCCCTCGCCCTGGCGTGGCTACTCGGACTGCCGCGCTGGCTCGGGCAGATCGGCGCACTCGCGGCGATAGCCGGGTACGTGCTCGCCGTCGGTGCGCAGCCGTCGGTGATCCGCGCGGGAATCTCGGGCGCGCTCGTCTCGCTCGCCTGGCTAGCCGCGCGCGCGGCCGACCGGTGGCACTTCTGTCTCCTCGGCGCGCTCGTCCTCCTCGCCTGGAACCCCTACACGCTGCTCGACCCGGGCTTCCAGCTGTCGTTTGCCGCCGTGGTGGCGATCTTCGTCGCCGTCCCGCGCCTGCTGCGGCTCCTCGACGGGTACCCGCTGCCTGGCGCACTCGCCGGCGTCATCGCCGTCTCGACTGCATGCGGACTCGCGACGGCGCCGATCCTCTGGCTGCAGTTCCACTCGCTCCCCTTGTTGACCGTCCCGGCGAACGCGCTTGCGGCGCCGGCGATGCCTGCGCTGCTCGGCCTCGCGTTCGCCGCGGCACTGGTCGCGCCGGTCTCGCCGCCCGCCGCAGCCGCGATCGCGTGGTTGAACGGCTGGTGCGCGGCCTACCTGGCCGCCTGTGCGCGCATCGTCGGCGGCCTTCCCGGCGCCCAGGTCAGCTCGACCCGTGGGCTACTGGTCGTCCTCGCCGTTACGGCCCTGGCCGGCGCCTATGCTTGGCGCCGGTGGCTGACCTCCGTTCCGCGTACCTGATCACTGGCACCGACCTCCCGAAGGTGACGCGTGCCCTGCGCCGGCTCCGCGACCGCGTCGGTCAGGAGGCCACCGAGCACCTGAGCGCGAACGAGGCGAGCGGCGAAGACGCCGCGGCGGCCTGCAACGCCTTGGGCCTGTTCACGGTCGAGCGGCGCCTCGTCGTCGTCGAGGACGTCGAGAGCTGGAAGGCCGCGGACGTCAAGGTCGTCGAGGCATACCTGAAGGGGCCGTCCCCGACGACGGTCCTCGCGCTCGTCGGCGTCGGCGTGAAGCGGGACTCGGCGCTGGCCAAGGCGGTGGTCAAGGCGGGGGAGGTTCTCGTCTACGACCTGCCGACCCGCGGCCGTGGGAACAAGGCCGACCTGCCGAAGTGGGTCGAGCAGCAGTTCCACGAACGCGGCATCGAGATCGACCACGACGCCGCCCGTGCGCTCGTCGAGCTCGCCGGCGAGAACGCGCAGGAGCTTGCCACCGAGGTCGACAAGCTGTCCACCTGGTCGGCAGGCGAGCGGATCGGCGAGCGTGAGGTCGCGGAGCTCGTTCCGGCGCGCGCTGAGGTCCCGCCGTTCGACCTGACCGATTCCTGGGGCCGCCGCGACGTTTCCGGCGTGCTGACCGCGAGCGAGCGGCTCGTCGAGCGCTCGGGCGACGCCTCGCGCGACGTCCTCCTGCGCACCGCCGGCCTGCTGACCAACCACGTCGCCCGCGTCCGCGAGTGCCAGGTGCTCGACGCGGAGGGCGTTCCGCCTGGAGCGGCCGCGGAGCGGCTGAAGAGGAACCGGTTCTACGTCCAGAAGCTCTACGAGCAGGCCGGGAACTTCAGCGCCGACGAGCTCGGCGACGCCGTCGTCCGGCTCGCGCAGCTCGACCACGCGCTCAAGGGCGGCAGCAAACTGCCCGGCGAGCTCGAGTTCGCGCGCGCGCTGATCGACATCACGCGGCGGCCCGAGGCGGGGAAGGCGGCCGCGGTCTAGGAGCCGGCGACGAGCCGGGCGGCCTGCGATTTCTTGCGGGCCGCGGCGTTCCGGTGCAGCGCACCGCGGGCTGCAGCCTTGTCGATCCAGCGGACGAGCTGCTTGTGCTCGGTGGCGATGCGCTCCTTGTCGCCATCCTCGATGGCGGCGCGGAGCCGACGGGTGAACGTCTTCACCGTCGAGGCGTAGCGCAGGTTCTCGATCCGCTCGTCGGCGGCGATGCGAACGCGCTTCTTCTGCTGCTTGATGTTCGGCATGGCGTGAAAATGCCCGCGTTGCGGGCCCGGCGATGGTAGCAGCAGGCACGCACTTCCACCGGTCACACACCCGGCACGCATCCGTGACAGACATTCGCGTCGCCGGCGACTAGGCTCACAGCGGGGAGGAGGTCACGGGTTCCAGCCCGCGGACATGGCCGAAACCGACGCGTCCGCGCTCGCGGTCCGAACAACCGGCGCCGCAGCCGCCGCGGCCGAGCGGCACCGGCGGAGCGCGTTCCTATACTCGGCTCGTGGACGAGGCAACCGCGGCCCGCGGCCGGAGGCTCGCGTGGTCGACGGCGATCTTCGCGCTCGCCACCGGGCTTTCGCGCGTCCTCGGCCTCGTCCGTGAGGTCGTCGCGGCCTACTACTTCGGCGCACAGGGGAAGATCAACGCGTTCACGGTCGCGTTCCAGGTGCCGAACCTGATCCGCGCGCTCGTCGCCGACGCCGCCCTCTCGTCGGCGTTCGTACCGGTCTTCAGCGAGCTCCTCGAGAAGGGCGAGCGGAAGCGCGCCTGGCGCGTCGCCTCGAGTCTCTTCTGGCTGATGCTGCTCGGCCTCGGCGGCCTCGTCGCGCTCCTGATCGTCCTCGCCCCGTGGGTGATCGCGCCGTTCGGCGACCCGGGCGGCGACAAGCAGCTCGCGATCGGGCTCTCGCGCGTGCTCTTCCCGATCGTCGCGCTCCTCGGCGTCTCGGGCGTGATCGTCGGGATCCTCAACAGCTACGAGCACTTCACGGTGCCGGCGCTGACGCCGGTCTTCTGGAACCTCGCCATCATCGCCGGCCTCGTCCTCGGCGTGCCCAGGGCTCAGACGATGGACGCGAAGCTCTACGTCTACGCCGTCTCGATCGTGATCGGGACGATCATCCAGGTGCTGCTCCCCGTGCCATGGCTGCGCGGGCTCGACGGGCGCCTCCACATGGCGATCGACTGGCGCGATCCCGCGGTGAGGCGCGTCTTCGTGCTGATGGTCCCCGTGACGATCGGCCTCGGCCTGATCAACTTCAACCTGGTCGTCGACTCGATCTTCGCCTCCCGGCTGATCAACCCCGATCTCGCGCCGACGGCGATCGACAAGGCGTTCCGCATCTACATGCTCCCGCAGGGGATGTTCTCGGTCGCGGTCGCGACGGTGCTCTTCCCGTCGCTCTCGCGGCTCGCCACGCGCGGCGACTACGACGGCTTCCGCAACACCGTCGGCATGGGCCTGCGGCAGATCGCCTTCCTGCTCGTGCCCGCCAGCGTCTTCACGGCCGTGCTGGCCGAGCCGATCATCCGGCTGGTCTACCAGCGCGGACAGTTCGAGCCGTCGCAGACGACCGTCGTCGCCGGCGCGCTCGCGGCCTTCGCCGCCGGGCTGACCTTCAACGGGACGATGCTGATGCTGAACCGCGCCTTCTTCAGCCTGCAGTCGCCGTGGATCCCCACCGTCGTCGCGCTCGGCAACCTCGCCCTGAACGCCGTGCTCGACGCCGCCTTCTACCGCTTCGGTGTCTGGGGCATCCCGCTCTCGACGACGTTCGTGAACATCGCCGGCACGGCCGCGCTGCTCGAGCTGCTGCGCCGCCGTCTCGGCGGGATCGAGTTCGGCGAGACCGCGGTCGCGTTCGTCAAGATCGTCGCCGCGTCGGCCGTGGTCGCCGTCGTCTCCTACGCGGTCTGGCGGGGGCTCGACACCGAGCTCGGGCGCTCGCTCGCCGCGCAGATCGTGTCGCTCGGCCTGGCGATCGCCGGCGGCGTCGTCGCGTACGCGCTCGCGTGCCGCACCCTGAACGTGCACGAGCTCCGTGCCCTGCTCTCGCTGCGCCGGCGCGGGGCGTGATCGCGTTCGAGCCGCTGCGCGCCGAGGACCTCCTGCTCCTCCGGGAGTGGCTCGGCCGCGAGCACGTACGGCGCTGGTGGCGCGAGGGCGGCCAGAGCCTCCACCATGCCGAGGACGCCCTCGCCGGCCGCGAGCGGACGCGGTACTTCGTGATCGTGCTCGACGCCCGGCCGGTCGGGATGATCGAGACCTACCTGCTCCGCGACGAGCCGGAATGGGCGGCGCTGATCGGCGAGGAAGCCGACGGGGCGGGCGTCGACTTCCTGATCGGGGAGGAGGACGCCGTCGGGCGCGGCGTCGGCCCGCGCGTGCTGGAGCAGTTCGCAGGCGAGATCGTCTTCGCGAACCCGGCGACGAACGCCGTCGTCGCCACCGTCGAGGAGCCGAACCGCCGTTCGTGGCGCGCGTTCGAGAAGGCGGGCTTCCGGCACGTCCGCGACGTCGAGGAGGACGGTCTCCCGCACCGCCTGATGCGCCTCGAGCATGGCTACGCTCCGTAGCCATGGAGCTCGACCGCATCCGCAACTTCTCGATCATCGCGCACATCGACCACGGCAAGTCGACGCTCGCCGACCGCATCCTCGAGCTGACCGAGACGGTCACCGGCCGCGAGATGCGAGCGCAGGTGCTCGACTCGATGGAGCTCGAGCGCGAGCGCGGGATCACGATCAAGGCCCAGGCCGTGCGCGTGACCTGGAAGGGCCACGAGCTGAACCTGATCGACACGCCCGGGCACGTCGACTTCACCTACGAGGTCTCGCGGTCGCTGCAGGCGTGCGAGGGCGCGCTGCTCGTCGTCGACGCCGCGCAAGGCGTCGAGGCGCAGACGGTCGCGAACGCGTACCTGGCGATCGAGAACGACCTCGAGATCGTCCCGGTCGTGAACAAGATCGACCTGCCCCAGGCCGACCCCGCCGGCGCCGCCGCCGAGATCGCCGAGCTGGTCGGGGACGACCCCGACCACGTGCTGCCGATCTCCGCGAAGACGGGCGACGGCGTCGCCGCGGTGCTCGACGCGCTCGTCGAGCGGATCCCGCCGCCGCAGGGCGACCCTGCCGCCGCGCCGCGGGCGCTGATCTTCGACTCGTCGTACGACCAGTACCGCGGCGTGGTCGCGTTCGTCCGCGTCGTCGACGGCTCGTTCCGCGCCCGCGAGCCGATGCGCGCGATGGCGCAGGGGACGCGCTTCGAGTCGGAGGAGGTCGGCTTCTTCTCCCCGACGATGCGCGCCGCCGACGAGCTCGGCGCGGGCGAGGTCGGCTACGTGATCACCGGCCTGAAGGATGTCAGCCGGCTGCGCGTCGGCGACACGCTCACCTCCGAGCGCGAGGCGGCGTCGGAGCCGCTGCCCGGCTACCAGGACGTCAAGCCGATGGTCTTCGCCGGGCTCTTCCCGACCGACTCCGACGAGTACCCCGACCTGCGCGACGCGCTCGAGAAGCTGAAGCTAAACGACGCCGCCCTCTTCTACGAGCCGGAGACGTCGCAGGCGCTCGGCTTCGGCTTCCGCTGCGGCTTCCTCGGCCTGCTGCACATGGAGATCGTCCGCGAGCGCCTCGAGCGCGAGTTCGACCTCGACCTGATCGTGACCGCGCCGAACGTCGCCTACCGCGTGCTGACGAAGGCGGGCGACGAGGTCGAGGTGCACAACCCGGCCGAGATGCCGCGCGAGATCGAGCAGGTCGACGAGCCGTACATCAAGGCGTCGATCATCGTCCCGAAGGACTACGTCGGCCCGGTGATGGAGCTGAACACCGAGCGCCGCGGGCGCTTCGACCACATGGAGTACCTCTCCGAGGAGCGGGTGCTGCTGGTCTACGAGCTGCCGCTCGCCGAGATCGTGCTCGACTACTACGACCAGCTGAAGTCGCGGACGCGCGGCTACGCCAGCTTCGACTACGACGTGACCGGGTTCCGGGAGGGCAAGCTCGAGCGCGTCGACGTCTTGATCGCCGGCGAGCCGGTCGACGCGCTGTCGCTGATCGTCCACCGCGACGGCGCCTACGCCCGCGGGCGTGCGCTGGTCGAGCGGCTGCGCGAGGAGATCCCGCGGCAGTTCTTCGACGTGCCGGTGCAGGCGGCGATCGGCTCTCGCGTGATCGCGCGCGAGACGATCAAGGCGAAGCGCAAGGACGTGCTCGCGAAGTGCTACGGCGGCGACATCACGCGCAAGCGGAAGCTGCTCGAGCAGCAGAAGAAGGGCAAAAAGCGGATGAAGCAGGTCGGGCAGGTCGAGGTGCCGCAGGAGGCGTTCCTCGCGGTGCTCAACCTGGACGGGAACAAGAAGTGAGCGCCCGCCACCTCTACGTCCACCTGCCGTTCTGCGCCTCGCGCTGCGGCTACTGCGACTTCGTCACGGTTGTCGGCCGGGCGGGGCAGCACGACGCGTACGTCGATGCGGTGCTCGCGGAGCTCGAGCTCGATCGGGGCGTGCTCGCTCCGCGGCTCGAGAGCGTCTTCCTCGGCGGCGGCACGCCGACGCTGACCGAGTCGCACGCGCTCGAGCGCTTGCTTCGCGCGCTCCCGGAGGCCGAGGAGGTGACGGTGGAGGCGAACCCCGAGACGGTCACGGCCGGGCTGGCCGCGCTCCTCCGGCGCTGCGGGGTCACGCGCGTGTCGCTCGGTGCCCAGTCGTTCCAGCCGCGGCTGCTCGAGGTGCTCGAGCGGCGCGCCCGGCCCGAGGACGTGCGGCGCGCGTTCGCACTGCTACGGGAGGCAGGGTTCGACAACCTCTCGCTCGACCTGATCTACGGCATCCCCGGCCAGAGCGCGGCGGATCTCGAGGCTGACCTGGCCGAAGCTCTGGCGCTCGGGCCCGAGCACCTCTCCTGCTATGAGCTCGAGGCGAAGCCGGGCACGCGGTTCACGCACGCGCACGGCGACGAGCTCGCGCGCCAGGCCGAGCGGATGGAGTCGTACTTCGAGCGGGTCGTCGCGCAGCTGACAGCGAACGGCTACCGCTGGTACGAGACCGCGAACTTTTGCCGCGACGAGTCGCGCGACCTGCGCTCGCGCCACAACCTCGCCTACTGGCGCGGCCGCGACTACCTCGGCCTCGGGATCGGCGCGGTCTCGACGATCGACAGCCGCCGCTGGCGGACGACGCCGCGGCTCGGCCGCTATCTCGCTGCGCTGCGGGCGGGCGAGCGGCCGGAGCGCGAGGTCGAGGAGCTGTCACGGCCGGTCAGACGCTCGGAGCGCGTCTTGCTTGGCCTGCGCCTGGACGAGCCGCTCTCGCTCGCCGGGCTAGACGACGCGGTCGACGCAGACGCCGTCGAGCGGCTCGAGCGCCTCGGATTGGTCGCGCGCTCCGGCGAAGAGCTGGCGCTGACCGAACGCGGCCGCTTCCTCGGCGGCGGCGTCACGGCAGAGCTGCTCGCGTAAAATCCCTGCAAGTGGCGCCAAACGTTGCGCAACCGGATCTGAGCCAGCGCCAGCGTACGATTCTCCGCGGCGTGGTCGAGGAGTACGTTGCGAGCCGGCAGCCGGTCGGGTCGCGGACGCTCCTGGCACGTGTCGGGCTCGACGTCTCGCCGTCGACCGTCCGCAGCGAGCTCGCCGAGCTCGAGCGGCTCGGACTGCTCACGCACCCGCACACCTCCGCCGGCCGCGTCCCGACCGAGCAGGGCTACCGCTACTACGCCGACCGTTTGCTCGAGCGGCTCGACCCGCAGCCTGGCGGCTTCCCGCTCGACCTGACGGCCGCGCGCAACGAGGTCGACGCCGCGCTGCAGAAGACGACCGAGATGCTTTCCGACCTGACGCGCCTGCTGGCGCTCGTCTCGGCGCCGCCCCTCGGCACCGCCACCGTGCGCCACGTCGAGGTGCTCCTGCTCCAGCCGCACGTCGTGATGGTCGTCGTCATCACCTCGACCGGCAGCGTGACGAAGCGCGTCTTCCGCTTCGCCGACCCGGTCGACCCCGGGCTCGTCAACTGGGCCACGCAGTACCTGAACGACCGCGTCTCGGGGCTCGAGCTCGGGAGCAACCTGCTCCGCCGCCGCCTCGACGAGCCGGAGCTGGGGCGGCGCGAGGGCGCGTTCGTCGCGTCGCTGCGGCCGCTGTTCGAGGAGGCGCTCGCGGCCGAGGAGCAAAGCCTCTACGTGGGCGGCACGGCGGGCCTGCTCGAGGACCTGCGCGGCGAGGAGCTCGCGAGCTACCAGCAGCTGCTCGAGGTGCTCGAGAAGCGCGCCGCGCTGCTCGAGGTGCTCAGCCAGGCGCTCGAGCCGAGGCGGCCCTTCGTCCGCGTCGGCCCCGAGCTCGTCCATCCCGCGTTCCGCGAGCTTTCACTCGTCGGCGCGTCGTACGGCCTGACCAACCGCACGCTCGGCGCGGTGACGCTGCTCGGCCCGGTTCGGATGGACTACGACAAGGCGATCCGCTCCGTGCGCGCCGCGGCGGCCGAGCTGTCGCGCTTCGTCGAAGAGCTCTACGACGAGAACTAGAGCTACGCTCAGCTCCAGGATGGCCACCAGCAGGCGCGACTACTACGAGCTTCTCGGCGTCTCCCGGACAGCGGACGAGGCCGAGATCAAGAAGGAGTTCCGGCGCCTCGCTCGCACGCTGCACCCGGACGTCTCGAACGAGCCCGACGCGGAGGAGCGCTTCCGCGAGGTGGTCGAGGCGTACGAAGTGCTCTCGAAGAGCGAGACGCGGGAGCTCTACGATCGCTATGGCCACGACGGTCTGCGCGGCGGCGGGTTCACGCCGACCACGTTCGACCTGGGCAGCCTTGCCGACCTGTTCGGCGCGTTCTTCGGCGACGACCTCTTCGGCACGGGCAGCCGGGGCGGCCGCGCCCGAGGGGCCGACGTCGTCGCCCAGGTCGAGATCGAGCTGGCCGAAGCCGCGACCGGGACGAGTCGCGAGGTGCCGTTCCCGGTCACGGTCGAGTGCGCGACCTGCGGCGGCAGCGGCGCCAAGCCCGGGACGCAGCCGGTCACGTGTCCGACCTGCGCCGGTCGTGGCCGCCTGCAGCAGGCGACGCGCACGGTGCTCGGCGAGTTCGTCCGCACGCAGACCTGCCCGGCCTGCGGCGGCATCGGCCAGGTCGTCGAGGACCCGTGCCTCGACTGCGAGGGCTCCGGCCGAACGGTCGAGGAGCGGACGCTCGACGTCGAGGTGCCGGCGGGCATCCACGACGGCCAGCAGATTCGCATCTCGGGCGAGGGCCACGCCGGCTCGCTCGGCGGCCGCGCCGGCGACGTCTACGTCCAGGTGCGCGTCAGGCCCGACCCGCGCTTCGTGCGCGAGGGCAACGACATCTTCTGCACCGTCGACCTGACGATGACCGACGCCGCGCTCGGCACGACCGTCAAGGTGCCGACGCTCGACGGCGAGACCGAGCTGGAGCTCGAGCCGGGGACGCAGCCGGGCACGCTGCGCGTCCTGCGCGGGCGCGGGATGCCGGTGCTGCAGGGCTTCGGCCGCGGCGACCAGCGTGTGCTCGTCAACGTCCAGGTGCCGAGGCGGCTGACCGAGGAGCAGCGGCGCCTGCTGGAGGAGTTCGAGCGCAGCGCCGGCGCCGAGACGTACGAGGCGGACGAGGGGTTCTTCCAGAAGCTGAAGAGCGCCTTCCGCTGAGTCGGCTGCGCCGGGTCTCCGCGTCCGTCCCGGTCGAGCGCGCCGAGCCTGCGCGCGCGTTGATGCTCGAGCTCTTCCCCGAGGGCTTCGAGGAACTCGACCGCCCCGACGGCGTCGAGCTCGTCGCGTACACCGACGCGTCGGGCGAGGAGCGGCTCTGGGCGGCGTTCGGCCAGGTGACGGCCGACGACGTCGGCGCGGGGTGGGAGGAGCGCTGGCGCGACTTCCACAGGCCCGTGCGCGTCGGTGGCCTTTGGATCGGGCCGCCGTGGGAGACGCCGCCGCCGGATGCCGAGGCGGTCGTCGTCGACCCCGGCCGCGCCTTCGGCACCGGCGGGCACGCGACCACCCGCCTCTGCCTCGGGCTGCTCGGCGAGCTCGAGCGCGGGAGCCTGCTCGACGTCGGCTGCGGCTCGGGCGTGCTCGCGATCGCGGCCGCGAAGCTCGGCTACGCGCCCGTGACCGCGCTCGATCACGACACCTCTGCGGTCGAGGCCACCGCGCGAAACGCCACCGCGAACGGCGTCGAGCTCGACTGCCGGCTCGCCGACGCCTTCGCCGGAGAGCTCCCGGCGACGGACGTCGCGCTCGTCAACATCTCGCCCGAGGCCGTCGGGCAGATCCTGCCGGCGCTCGCCGCGCACACGGTCGTGACCTCCGGCTACCTCGAGCGCGACCGGCCGGAGGGCGAGGGCTTCCGGCACGAGCGTCGCGTCGCTGCCGACGGCTGGGCGGCAGACCTGTTTCGGCGCGAAGAGTAGAGTCCCGCGCCGTGGCGACCTTTTCGGTCCGCTTCCTCGGGTGCAAGGTCTCGCACGTCGACGCGCAGGAGATCCGGGAGCGTCTGCTCGCGGACGGCCACTCCGAGCTCGAGGAGGGCGCGGAGGTCGCCGTCGTGAACACGTGCTGTGTCACGCACGAGGCCGTGCGCAAGTCGCGCCATGCCGCCTCGCGGGCGGCGCGGACGCACCGGCGCGTGTACGTGACCGGGTGCGGCGCGAACCTCGACGCCGACGGCTTCGCCGGCCTGCCGGAGAACGTGGTCGTCGTGACGCGCCGGAGCGAGGAGACGCCCGCCGCGGTCGCGCGCGACGTCGGCGCGCTCGGCTGCGTCCGGGCGGACGCCAGGCTCGACCGAGTCCGCGCCTTCGTCAAGGTGCAGGACGGCTGCAGCTTCTCGTGCGCGTTCTGCGTGATCCCGCAGGTGCGCGGCTCTTCGCGCAGCCGTCGGGCCGCGGCCGTACTCGCCGAGGTGCGCCGCCGGGTGGAGCATGGGCATCGCGAGGTTGTGCTGACCGGGATCAATCTCGGCTGCTACCGCGACCGCGAGGCGGGATACGCGCTGCCGCGGCTGGTGCGCGAAGCCGGGGCGACGCCGGGCCTCGCGCGGCTGCGGCTGTCGTCGATCGAGATCAACCACGTGAACGACGAGCTCGCCGCGGCGCTGCGCGAGACGCCTTCGGTCGCGCGGCACCTGCACGTGCCGCTCCAGTCCGGCGACGACGCCGTCCTGCGCGCGATGGGACGGCGCTACGACTCGGCGACGTACCTACGGCGGCTCGAGCCCTTGCGCGACTTCAACCTCACGACCGACGTGATCGTCGGCTTTCCCGCCGAGGACGAGGCCGCGTTCCGCCGCACGCTCGAAGTCGTGCGCGCCGCCGGCATCAGCAGCGTCCACGTCTTCCCGTACTCGCCTCGCCCCGGCACGAAAACCGCCGCGGCCGACACGGTCCCCCTGGAGACGAAACGCGAGCGGAGCGCGCGTCTACGAGAGGCGTCGCAGGTGGCCAGCCTCGCGCGCTGGCGAGAGAAGCTTGGCCGCGACGACGTCGTGCTCGTCGACCGCCCCGGCCGCGGCTACGGCGACGACTACTCGCCGTGGCTCGTCGACGCAGCGGTCGGCGAGCTCGTGCGGGTGCGCGGCGCCGAGGTCACCGAGGAGGGGATCCGCGCTGCCTGAGGACTGCCTCTTCTGCCAGCTCGTGCGGGAAGGCGACCACGTCCACGAGGGCGACGGCTTCGTCGCCATCCGCGACATCGCGCCGAAGGCGGAGACGCATCTGCTCGTGCTGCCGGAGCGGCACGTCTCGAGCTTCCGCGAGATCTCGGAGTTTCCCGCGGAGGAGTCGAAGCGCATGCTCGACTTCGTCGCCGAGACGGCGAAAGAGGCCGGGCTCGAGGACTACCGCGTGATCGTGAACGTCGGTGAGGGCGCCGGGCAGACCGTCTTCCACCTGCACTGGCACGTGCTCGGCGGCCGCGTCTGGGGGATGGCGGGATGAGCCTGATCGAGGAGCTCGAGGGTGAGCTGAAGGAGGCGATGGCCGCCCGCGACGCCGAGCGGCGCGACACGCTCCGGCTGATCCTGGCTGAGCTGCGCTCGGCCGAGAAAGACCTGCAGCGGCCGCTGCATGACGACGAGGAGCTGCAGGTGCTCCAGCGTGAGCGCAAGAAGCGGGTCGAGGCGGCGGACGCGTTTCGCACCGCCGGGCGGGAGGAGCAGGCCGAGGGTGAGGAGCGCGAGCTCAAGGTTCTGGAGGAATTCATGCCAGAGCCGCTCTCCGAGGAGGAGCTCGAGGAGATCGTCGACGACGCGATCGCCGAGGTCGGCGCGACGAGCATGCGCGACATCGGCCGCGTGATGGCCGACGTCATGCCGCAGGTCGCCGGGCGCGCCGACGGGTCCGCCGTGAGCCAGCTCGTCCGCGAGAAGCTCGCCTGACACCGCGCCGAGCCGCCGCCGTACTCAAGGTTCACGCGCGCGCGGCCCCACCCGGGTGGGGATGAACGTTCCGCCCGCCGCCCGCTGCGAGCGTACCGCGCTGGAGCGCGCGTGTCCCGCACGGAAACGTGCCGATTCTGTGAATTCTGCGGCGGCCGTGTCCGCGCCCGAAGCCCCTACACTGGGCCAGGATGCAGGAAGTTCTCTCGGTTTCCAACGACGTCGCCGCCGAGCTCGCGACCGTCGGCGACGGCGTGCTCGACGCGCTGCGCGAACGGCTCCGGATCACGCTCCAGCTGCGGGGGAACCGCCTCACGATCGAGGGCGACGACCCGAACGTCGTCCAGGCACGCGCCGTGGTCGACGAGCTCGCGGAACTCGTCGAGGGCGGTCACGAGATCGGCCCGAGCACCGTCGACGCGGTCCTTGCCGCGATCGACCAGGCCGAGGACATCCGCGAGGTGTTCGAGGACGTCGTCTGGCGTCACCGCGGCAAGAAGATCTCGCCGAAAACGGTCACGCAGAAGCGGTACGTCGACGCGATCCGCCGCCAGACGGTCACGTTCGCGATCGGGCCGGCCGGCACGGGGAAGACGTATCTGGCGATGGCCCTCGCGGTCGCGGCGCTCTCCGACCGGGACGTCGGCCGGATCATCCTCACGCGCCCGGCGGTCGAGGCCGGCGAGCGCCTGGGCTTCCTCCCGGGCGACATGCTGGCCAAGGTCGACCCGTACCTGCGCCCGCTGTTCGACGCGCTCTACGACATGCTCGACCCCGACCGCCTGTCCGCGTACATGGAGAAGGGCACGATCGAGGTCGCGCCGCTGGCGTTCATGCGCGGTCGCACGCTGAACGACTCGTTCATCATCCTGGACGAGGCCCAGAACACGAGCCCGGAGCAGATGCAGATGTTCCTGACGCGGCTCGGCTTCGGCTCCAAGGTCGTCGTCACCGGCGACGTCACGCAGATCGACCTCCCGCGCGAGCAGGCCTCTGGCCTCATCCAGGTGCAGGACATCCTCGGCTCGATCGACGGGATCTCCTTCATCCGGTTCGGGCATGAGGACGTCGTGCGGCACAAGCTCGTCCAGCGCATCGTCGAGGCGTACAAGCTGCACGCCGAGGAGACGGGCACCCAGCGCAGCCGCTGAGCGCGCGATGATTTCGGTCGAGGTGTCGAACCGCAGCGGCGTCGAGGTCGAGGA
>DASSQG010000049.1:0-18264 GCA_035702625.1 Gaiellaceae bacterium
GTTTCCTAAACCGCGTGCGCAAGTTCGATTCTTGCCGGGGGCATTTCCAGCGACAGCGACGCCGGCGCGACGCTAGGGGAGCCGGGTGAGCAGCCGGCGAAAGGCCGCCACCCTCCCCGGAGACATCTCCCGGCTCCAATAGGAGACGATGCCCGCGGCGTTCCGAACTTGCTGCGTCCCCCGCTCGACGAGGCAGGATTCGCCGACATGGCTCGCGTTTCGTACCCCGGCGTCTACGTCGACGAGTTCGCTCCCGCAGCCGCAATCCACGGCGTTGTGACGGTTGCTGGCGGGTTCCTCATCGGCGCCGCCACCGCGATTGCCGCCGCGAGGCTGCGGCAGCGGTGCCGACGGAGCTAGCGCTTCTAGACGAAGTCGGCGATCTCGTCCAGCGTCTTCTTCTCGAGCACCGGAACCTCCGCGTCGGGCGCCGGGTAGCCGACCGGGATCAGCAGGAACGGCCGCTCGTTCTCCGGCCGGCCGAGGATCTCCTTGAGGAAGCCCATCGGGGAGGGCGCGTGCGTCAACGTCGCGAGGCCCGCCGTGTGAAGGGAGATCAGGAGAAACCCGACCGCGATCCCGACCGACTCGCGGACGTAGTAGTTCTTGCGCTTCTCGCCGTCGGCGTCGAAGCTCCACGGCTGCTCGAACACGGCGATCAGGCAGGGCGCGTCCGTGATGTGCGGTTTGGTCGAGTTGGTGCCGATGGGCTCGATCGCCTCGAGGTACTCCTCGCTCGCACGCCGCGTGTAGAGCAGCTCCTCCTCGCGCTCGGCGGAGGCGCGCATCTCCGCCTTGACCTTCGGGTCGAACACGGCGACGAACGACCACGGCTGCTGGTTCGCGCCGGAAGGCGCGGCGCCCGCCGCGCGGATCGCGTTTTCGATCAGCTCGCGCGGAACCGGCTCGGACGAGAAGTGGCGCACCGAGCGCCGTGTGGCGATCGCCTGCAGGAAGGCGCGCGAGCGCTCGACTGCCTCCTCCTCGGAGAGCCGCGTGAAGGACAGCGGGAGAGGTGTGTAGGCGTTGGCGACGCGCGCCATGATGCCAGCGCGGAGCGGTCAGTCGCGCAGGGGCGAGCCCAGGCGCGCGAACGAGTAGAGGACGAGGTAGCTGGCGAGCAGGAACGCCGTCAGGAACACGGTCAGGCCGATCGGGCGCGGGTGGCTTAGCGGATGGAGGAGGCCGCCGCCGACCTGCCCGCCGAGCGACGCCGGATGGGCGACGAGATCCCAGGAGTTCCAGCGCTGCACCCGGCCGAGGTAGATGGCGAACGAGCTCAACGCGAGCACCGCGACGACCAGTGCCCAGGCGTCGAGCACGCTGACGAACCGCCGCGCGACACCGTCGACGAGGTAGAGCGAGGTCAACCCGAGCAGCAGCCCGAGCCAGGCCGCGGCCGAGAGCATCAGCACGTCGTAGAGCAGCGGCACCTGGCCGCCGACGCCGAGATGCTTCAGATCGGTGACGAGGTACGGCGCGTTGGGGAAGAACGCCAGCCAGACCACCCCGAGCGGCGCCAGCACCCGCCAGGACGCGCCCGCGCGCGAGCGCTCGTAGAGGATCAGCGCGAGCACGAACGGGATCCAGGCGAGGAACAGGTTCCACGCGAGCCAGCCGTGGCCCGGCGTGCCGGTGTAGAGCATGCGCGCCCCGAGCATTCCGAGCACGAACAGCGAGAGCGCGGCGAGCGAGGCCATGACCGCGATGCGGCGGTCGCTGAACGATGCACGCAGCCGGCCGGGCATGCGCTCAGCGTAGTCGTACGGGTCCGACCCAGGTTGGCTAGTCAGGCAGGAGCGGCATCTCCACGCCTCGGCTCCGGCCGAGCAGCACGGCCCGCGTGACGGCTCGCGAGCCGAAGCGCTGCCACACCTCGTCGAGCGCGGCGTCCAGCGCGTCGCTGTGGCGTCGGTCGAACGGGAGCGCCAGCTGCAGGGCCGACCCGTCCTCGAGGTTCCCCACCGACACGCCGACAAGCGTGATCCCCCGCCGCTCGATCAGCGGCTCCGCTTGCTCGAGCAGTTCCGCGGCCGCCGCGAGGATCACGCCGGTGTTCGCGGTCGGGTGCCGAAGCGTGTGGGAGCGTGTCGCGCGCGAGAAGTCGTCGAACCGCAGCCGGAGCACGACTGTCCGGCCGCAGCGGCCGGCGACCCGCATGCGGCGGGTGACTCGCTCGACGAGGCCGACGAGCGCAACAGAGACGTCGTGGCGCGAGTTCGGCGCGCGGCCGAGGGCACGCTGCGCCCCGATCGAGCCGCGGTGGCGCCGCCTGCGCACCGGGCGAGGGTCGTCGTTACGGGCGAGCGCGTAGAGGTGCCGCCCGGTCGCGCGGCCGAGGACAGACACGAGGTCGTTCTCCGCGAACGCGGCGACCTCGCCGACGGTCGTCACGCCCAGCTCGTTCAGCCGCCGCGCGGTCACCGGCCCGACGCCCCACAGCCGCTCGACGGGCAGCGGGTGCAGGAACGCGAGCTCGCGGCCCGGCGGGACGAGCAGCAGGCCGTCGGGCTTGGCGACGCCGCTCGCGACCTTTGCCAGGAACTTCGTCCGCGCGATGCCGACCGTGACCGGCAGGCCGACCTGCGAGCGCACGGCCGCCCGCAGGCGCGCCGCGATCTCACGCGGGGCGGCCGTGCGCCGCAGGCTGCGGACGTCGAGGAACGCCTCGTCGATCGACAGCCCCTCGACCTGCGGCGTCGTCTCCTCGAACACGCGGTAGACGTCGCGGCTCGCCTCCGTGTACGCGGACATGCGCGGCTCGACGACGACGGCGTCCGGGCAGAGCCGGCGTGCGGCGCCGACGCTCATCGGCGTGTAGACGCCGCGGGCCTTCGCCTCGTAGCTCGCGGCGAGGACGACCCAGCCACCGACCAGCACCGGCTTGCCCCGTAGCTCCGGTCGATCGCGCTGCTCGACCGCCGCGAAGAAGGAGTCGATGTCGGCGTGGAGGATCGTCGCCTCCGCTTTCACTCCTCCGATCTAAGCGAACATACGTTCCCCTCGCAAGATGTTTGTCGCCGCCGACGGCGAGCAGGTCGGGCGCAACGACGTCGTCTTCCGCGCGGCGAACGAGGCGATCGCGGAAGCGGGCTCGCAGCTGCAGGCCTCCGAGCCCCTCCCCTTCATCTGCGAGTGTGCGGACACCGATTGCCGCGAGCTGATCCTGCCGACGCGACCGGAGTACGAGGCCATCCGCCGCGACCCGACCTGGTTCGCGGTCGCTCACGGCCACGAGGGCTCGTCCGACCGTGCTTCGCGGGTCGTCGAGCGGCGAGACGCCTACGACGTCGTCCAGAAGACGGGGGAGGCCGCCGCCGCCGCCGAGGCACTCGACCCGAGGGGAAGCTGATGAACGAGCGGGCCCGGCGAGTCGGGCTGACGAGGCGGGCGCGCGCCGGGACTGCTACGAGCGGGTGGAGCTCACGCTGGACGAGTACGAGCGCATCCGCAGCGATCCGACGCTCTTCGTCGTGCGGCCGCGGCACGACCGGCCCGACGTCGAGACCGTCACCGAGCGGCACGAGAGCTACTGGGTCGTCCGCAAGCACGAGGGCGATCCGGCCGACCTCGCTCGCCGCACCGACGAGCTGACCTAGCGCACCGCGATCCGGTAGACGACGCCGCGGCCCCAATCGGCGACGAGCAGGCCGCCGCGCCGGTCGGCGAGCAGCGCGAGCGGGTGCGCGAAGCCCGACGCGAACACCGTCACCCTCCTTGCCGTGCCGTTCGGACGGAGCTCCACCCGCACGACCCGCCGCCCGAAGCGGTTGCTCAGGTACTGGCCCCACTCCGCGACGTAGAGGTCGCCGCGCCAGAACGCGATCCCGTCCGCCGAGGAGTGCGGCTCGAGGTACGCCGCGGCCCGCGCGACACCCCCGCACGCGCCGGCCGGGCGCAGCGTCCGGGCGCTCGGCCAGCAGCGCGGCCAGCCGTAGAAGGCTCCGGGCCGGATCCAGACCGCCATGTCGGCCGGCTCGGGGTCACCCGGCTTGTCGAGGTCGTCCTGCCCGTTGACCGACGCGTACAGGCGGCCGGTCTTCGGCTGGAACGCGAGGCCGTACGGGTTGCGCAGGCCGCGGGCGACGACGCGCAGGTCCGAACCGTCCGGGCGTAGTGAGAGGACCGCCGCGCTGCGGGCGTCGCGCTCGCGGCACGCGTCGCAGGTCGAGCCGCTGCCCCAGTAGAGGCGCCCGGCGTGGTAGACGACGTTGTCCTGCTGGTGCTCGCCGAACGGCAGTCGCTTGACGACGACGTGTCGGTTCACGAGGCGGCCGGCACGCAAGGTGAAGCGCTCGAGGCGGCCCTGCTCGGAGACGAACAGCGTGCGCCCGTGCCAGGTGAGGCCGAGTGGGACGCGGAGTCCGCGGACGAGCGTCACGGGCCGGCGCGTGCCGCGCCCGATGCGGACGATCGCGCCTCCGTTCTGCGTGACGTAGATCCGGTTGTCCGGCCCGTACGCCATCGCGGTCGGCTGCGAGAGGCCGCTCGCGAACGTCGCGGCCCGGAAGCCCGACGGAACGGCGATGCCATGGCCGGTGCCGCGTGCGGAGACCGCGAGCGCCGCGGAGCCGGCCGCAACCGCCACCACCACGATCGCTCGCATCCGGAACCCCTTAGCCGCTTCCACGACCGGATTGTGTTCGGAACGCCGGGCGTCGACCAGTGCGCCTGCGCTACTCCCCTTGCATCAGGTACTCGTGCCCGTCGAGGAACACCTGCGCCGACGCGGCGGGCTGGTCGGCGAGCGTCCGGCGAACCGCGTCGAGGACGCGCGTGACGAGGCTGTCCGACTTCGCGCCCTGGATCGTCACCTCCCAGGCGCCGTCCTGGGAGTGGACGTCGAGCCGTGCGAGCCCGACGAGCTCATGCGCCAGCGCGACGGCGTGACG
The DNA here is from genome assembly GCA_035702625.1 of Gaiellaceae bacterium. Lineage (GTDB taxonomy): Bacteria > Actinomycetota > Thermoleophilia > Gaiellales > Gaiellaceae > AC-32. Next base: position 4,893 of record DASSQG010000049.1, read on the forward strand.
CTCTTCGCCGAGGCGAACTCTCAGGGGTTCCGGGGTGGGGTTCATGTCACCTTGCTAAGCTATGATATAAGATATGTGACCCAAGAGCGTCGTTTAAACGTTGTCGATGGATAATATACGACTTGAGCGCTGACCCTTCAACCGAGAACTCGACGCGCGGCTGGCAGTTCGTCACGAACCACACCCAGGTGCTGCTCTGCCTCGCCCGCGACCCCGACGTGCGCCTCCGGGACGTCGCCGATTCGGTGGGCATCACGATCGGATCGGCGCAGCGGATCCTCTCCGACCTCGTCGAGGCGGGGTTCGTCGAGCGCGAGCGGCACGGCCGCCGCAACCGCTACGTGATCAATCGTGACTCGCCGATGCTCCGGCACGCCGCCCAGGACGGGCAGGACATCGGCGGCCTGCTCGACCTGCTGCGCCTCGCCGAGCAGTCCGGCTAAGCCAGCTCGGCGGCTGCGGCTTCGAAGACCTCGCTGTGCAGGTCGACGTCGGCCGCGGTCGTCGCCGGCGACATCAGCGCCATGTTGTGGAACGGCGTCAGCAGGATGCCGCGGTTCAGCGCGTAGAGGTGGATCAGCCGATCGAGCAGCGGGTCGGCGCCGGCCGCGGCCTCGCTGCCGTTCAGCGGGCGCTCGGGCCGGAACAGGTACTCGACCCGGCAGCCGATCCGCGTCACGTGCCAGGGCAGCCCGTGCCGCTCGATCACGCCGGCCACGCCCGACTCGAAGCGCTCGCCGAGCGCGATCATGCGCTCGAACGCGTCGTCGTTGAGCACGTCTGCCAGCGTCGCGCGCGTCGCCGCCAGCGAGAGGACGTTGGCGGCGACGGTGCCGCCGATCCCGCCGACGTCTGCGCGTTCGTCGGCCGGGAGCATCGCCTCCAGGCGCTCCGCGACGGGCGCCGAGAAGCCGTAGGCCGCCGCGGGGATCCCGGCCGCGATCGCCTTGCCGACCGTCAGCACGTCCGGCTCGAGCCCGTACGCGGCCGTGTACCCGCCAGGCCCGGCGCACAGCGTATGCGTCTCGTCGATGATCAGCAGCGTCTCCGTCTCGCGCGAGGCCGCCCGCAGCGCGTCGTGGAAGCCCGGCTCCGGCGGGACGATGCCGATGTTCGTCAGCGCCGGCTCCGCGAGGACGCAAGCGACGTCGCCGTGCGCGAGCTCCCGCTCGAGCGCCTCCGCGTCGTTCCACTCGACGACGCGCGTCGTCTCGTCCAGCGGCACCGGCGGACCGACGTTCCCATACCGCGACACGACGGCGCCGCGGTCGAGCGACGCGAAGGTCTCGTCGACCGAGCCGTGGTAGCACCAGTTGAATACGAGGATCTTCGGCCGGCCGGTCAGCTCGCGGCAGAGTCGGATCGCGAAGCGGTTCGCGTCGGTCGCGGTCAACGCGAACTGCCAGCGGGCGAGGCCGAACCGCCGCGTCAGCTCCCGTCCGACCCACAGCGAGTCCTCGCTCGGCAGCATCAGCGTGATCCCGTGCCCGGCCTGCTCGGCGACCGCGCGCACGGTCGGCTCCGGCGAGTGGCCGGTCATCGCGGCCGTGTCGCCGAGGCAGAAGTCGACGTACTCGCGGCCGTCGACGTCCGTGAAGCGCGCGCCGTGCGCCTCGGTCGCGAACACCGGGAAGCCGCCGGGCCAGCGGATCATCCACGGCATCGGCACGCCTGAGAGCAGCGGGCCGCGCGCGTCGTTCGCCAGTTCCCGCGAGCGCGGATGCTCGCGCTCGAAGCGCTCCAGTTCGCGGCCGAGGAGCTTCTGCGCGTTCACGAGACGAGAATGCACGCTGCGGCATGGTCGGCGCCGGCGGGTCGAAGGTCCGGGTCGACGTCGCGGCACTCCGGCAGCGCGACCGGGCAGCGCGGGTGGAAGCGGCAGCCCTGCGGGATGCGTACGGCGTCCGGCGCTTCGCCCTTGAGGATCTGGGGCCGGGTGCGGTCGCGCGGGTCGCGGCGCGGGACGACGGAGAGCAACGCCTTCGTGTACGGGTGCTGCGGGTCGGCGACGACCTCCTTCGCCGGGCCCTGCTCGACGATCCGGCCGAGGTACATGACCGCGATCCGGTCGGCGAAGCGGGCGGCGGTCGACAGGTCGTGCGTGATCATCAGGACGCCGAGGCCGCCCTGACGCAGCCGGTCGAGCAACGCGAGCACGCCGGCGCGCACGGAGACGTCGAGCATCGACACCGGCTCGTCGGCGACGAGCAACTCGGGCCCGAGCACGATCGCCGCCGCGATCGCCACGCGCTGCCGCTGGCCGCCGGAGAGCTCGTGCGGGTAGCGACGCAGGAAAAGCTCCGGCGGCGTCAGCTCGACCCGCTCGAGCGCGTCGCGCACGAGCTCTGCGCGCTCGGCCTTCGAGCCGCCCGTCCGGTGGATCCGGAGCGGCTCCTCGACGGCCGCGTGCACCGTCAGCCGCGGGTCGAGCGACTCGTAGGGATCCTGGTAGACGATCTGCATGTGCCGCCGCAGCGGACGCAGCTCGCGCTCGCCGACCGAGGTGATCTCCCGGCCGCGGAACGCGATTCGCCCGCCGACGGGCTCGACGAGCCGCAAGACGCTCTGGGCGGTCGTCGTCTTGCCGCAGCCCGACTCGCCCACGAGCGCGAGCAACTCGCCGGTGCCGAGGCTGAACGAGACGCCGTCCACGGCGCGCACGGTCTGCCTCGGCCGGCGGGTGACCGTGCCCGCGATCCCCCGCCCGATCGGGTAGTGGACGACGAGGTCCTCGACCTCGAGCAGCGTGCCGTTCGCGCTCAGCCCGCCACCGCCGCGACGTCGTTCAGGTGGCAGGCGGCCTCGCGGTCACCGGCGAGTGTGCGCAGGAGCGGCCGCTCCTCGGTGCAGCGCGCGTAGGCCCGGTCGCAGCGCGGCTGGAACGGGCAGCCGGCGAGCGGCCGGTCGAGCCTCGGGGGCGAGCCCGGGATCGAGACCGGCGCTCCGTCGACGAGCAGGTCGGGCGTGGCCTCGAACAGCAGGCGCGTGTACGGATGGCGCGGGTCGTGGAAGAGCGCCTCGACCGGGCCCTGCTCGACGATCTCGCCCGCGTACATGACGGCCGCCCGGTCGCAGAGCTGCGCGACCACCGGGAGATCGTGCGTGACGAGCAGCAGCGCGAGCCCGAAGTCGCGGCAGAGCGAGTCGAGCAGCTCGAGGATCTGCGCCTGCACCATCACGTCGAGCGCCGTCGTCGGCTCGTCCGCGACGAGCACGCTCGGGTTGCAGGCGAGCGCCATCGCGATCGCCGCGCGCTGGCGCATGCCGCCCGAGAACTCGTGCGGGTAGCGCGCTCCGCGGCCGGCCGGGATGCCGACCGCCTCGAGCAGCTCGCCCGACCGCGCCCGCGCCGCGCGGCCGCTCGAGCGCCCGTGCAGCTCGAGCGCCTCGACGATCTGCGCCTCGACGGTCTGCACCGGGTTCAGCGCGTTCATCGCGCCCTGGAAGACGATCGCGAGGTCGTTCCAGCGGTGCGGGCGGATCGTCTCCTCCCCGCCGGCGAGGATGTCGACGCCGTTCAGCAGCACGCGGCCGGACACCGACGCGGTCGACGGCAGCAGGCCGAGCAGGCCGAGCACCGTCGTCGTCTTGCCGCAGCCCGACTCGCCCACGAGCCCGAGCCGCCGGCCGGGCTCGAGCTCGAGGCTCACACCCTGGACGGCGTGCAGCTCCCGCCCCTCGCCGAGGTCGAACCAGACGTGCAGCTCGTCGAGCTCGAGCAGCGCGCTCACACGGCCTCAGGCCCGCGGCCGACGAGCGGCCGCAGCTTGAAGCTCCGTGCCGAGAGGTGCGCGACGCGCAGGCGCGGGTTGAGCGCGTCCTCGATCGCGCCGCCGAGCAGGCTACACCCGAGGATGATCACGGCCACCAGCGCGCCAGGCGGGACGATCGCCCACCACGCGCCCGTCGAGATCGCCGCCCGCTGGAACGCGTTCTCGATCACCTTCCCGAGCGACACGCGGCTCGGGTCGCCGAGGCCGAGGAACGCGAGCGCGGTCTCGTCGAAGATCGCGACGGCGATGGTCAGCACGGTGTTTGCGATCAGCAGCGGCGCGACCTGCGGCAGCACGTGGCGGAAGATCACCCGCCAGTGCCCGGCGCCGAGCGCGCGCGCCCGCTTGACGTAGACCCGCTCGCGCACGCTCTTCACCTGCGCGCGGATGACGCGGGCGGTCGACGTCCAGAGCAGGATCCCGATCACGATCACGATGTGGAACAGGCTCGGGCCCCAGATCGCGGCGACGATGATCATCAGCGGTACGTCCGGGATGACGAGGAAGTAGTCGGTGATCCGCATCAGGACGTTGTCGGTGCGGCCGCCGAAGTAGCCGGCCGCGACGCCGACGGTGCCGCCGATCACCATCGAGACGAACGTCGCGGCGAACCCGACGACGAGCGAGATCCGGCAGCCCCACATCAGCAGCGAGACCATGTCGATGCCGCCGTCGTCGAGACCGAGCGGGTGCTTCCACGACGGGTGGCCGAACACTGGGCCGACCTGCTCGTGCGGGTCGTAGGGCGCAATCCACGGCGCGAGCACCGCGCAGACGATGACGACGAGCAGGATCCCGGCGCCGATCGCCGCCGAGGGCCGGTTCTTGATCGTCTGCCAGACGATCCCGCGCCGCGAGCGGATCGGCTCCGCCTCGATGACCGGGCCCGGCTGGCGAACCGCGACGCTCATCGGCGGGCTCCCGCCCGTCCCTTCGGGACATGCCCCAGGGACAGTCCCTGGGTCGTGGCCGAATCGGCCATCCCAACCGGCTCGTTGCAGGGCGATCGGCGGTGCGGCGCAGGCGGGACATGTCCGAGGGACTGTCCCTGGGACACGGCTCGCGGTGACATGTCGCCCGGGCCGTTCACTCGGTGATCCTCGGGTCGAGCCGGAAGTAGAGGAGGTCTGCGACCAGGTTGAAGAAGACGACCGAGATCGTCAGCACCAGGAACGCGCCCTGCAGCATCGGGTAGTCGCGCTGCAGAACGGCGTCGTAGACGGCCCGGCCGATCCCGGGCCACGAGAAGACCGTCTCGATCAGGATCGCCCCCGCGACGATGTAGCCGAGCGAGAGCGCGACCAGGGTCGTGATCGGCAGCATCGCGTTGCGGAGGGCGTGCCGCCGCAGGACCGCCCACGGCTTCAGGCCCTTCGCCCGGGCCGTAAGCACGTAGTCCTCGCCGAGCGTCTCGAGCATCGCCGAGCGGACGATCAGCGTGTACTCGCCGTACAGCACGAGGCCGAGCGTCAGCGCGGGCAGCGCGATGTGCTCGCCGAGGTCTTTCACGTGCGTCGTGAATGACGGGTTGATCAGGAACTCGTTCGACATCCCCCCCGTCGGGAGCACGCCCGCGAACAGGATCACGAGCATCAGCCCGAGCCAATGCGTCGGCATCGAGTAGAAGGTCAGCGCGGTCACGATGCTCGCGCCCTCCGCCTTCGTGCCGCGCCTCCAGGCCGAGATGATCCCGGTCAGCGTGCCGAGGACGATCGCGAACAGCGTCCCGAGGAAGACCATCGGCACCGTGTTGATCAGGGCCGTACGCAGGTTGCTCGAGACCGGCTGCTGGTTCGCGAACGAGATCCCGAGGTTCCCGTGGGCGAGCTGCTGCAGGTAGAGGACGTACTGCTGGAACTTCGACTTGTCGAGGCCGAACTCCCGCTTCAGCGCGAGCCGCGTCTCCGGCGTCGCGTGCGGCACGCGGGCCAGGTTCGTGACCGCGCTGCCCGGCGCGAGGCGGAAGAGGGCGAAGTTGATCGTGACGGCGATGAAGACCGTCAGGACGGCGAAGACGAGCCGCTTGAGGACGTAGTCCGCGCCGCGCACGCGCGCCCTACTGCTGGTGCACCCTCGACAGGCTGAGCTTGTTGATCGAGTTGAACGGGCCCTGTGGCGACGCGACGAGGCCGGCCCAGTTCTTGCTGACCGCCCACACCGCGTCCTGCGCCGCGAGCCAGATGTACGGCCGCTTCGCCTGCAGGTAGCGCTGCATCGCCCAGACGAGCGCCTTGCGCTTGGCCTGGTTCGGCGTCAGCTGCTGCTTCGAGTACATCGAGTCGTACTTCTTGTCGCAGAAGCCGCTGTCGCTCCAGCCGCCGTACTGCGCACACGTGACGACCGAGAGCATGAAGTCCGGGTCGATCAGGCCGACCCAGTCCCAGAGCGCGAGGTCGAACTTGAGGTACTTGTTGTCGGGCGTCGTGATCGCGTCGAACGCGGCCGTCGAGTCGAGCGCGCGCTGCCGGAGCTGGATGCCGATCTTCTTGAAGTCCGGCTGCAGGATCTGGAACGTCCGGTTCGTGCTGGGCACGTCGGTCGGGGTGATCATGTCGTACGACATCTTGTGGCCGCCCGCGACGCGGATCCCGTCGGAGCCCTTCTTGAAGCCGGCCCCGTCGAGCAGCTTGTTCGCGAGCGCGAGGTTGAAGCTCTCCGGCTTGACGGCCGGGTTGGCCCAGGCGCCCGTGGCCGCCGGGATGATCGAGCTCGCCGGCCGCGCGTAGCCGAGGAAGACGACGCGGACGATCTGCTTGCGGTCGATCGCGTGCGCCATCGCGGCCTTCACCTTCAGGTTCAGGAGCTCGCGGTGGCCGCTCTTCTTCGAGTTCGAGTTGATGATGAAGTCGGTCTGGTCGACGCCCGCTGTGGAGCGGACGTTGAAGCCCGCGTTCTTGAGCGTCTTGATCGCCGTTCCGGGGACGGCCTCGATCGCGTCGATCTGGTGCGCCTTCAGCGCCGCGACGAGCGCGTCCTCGTTCGAGAACATCTGGAGGCCGAACGCGTCGACCTTCGGCTTCTCGCCGTAGAAGGAGCTGTTGCGCTGGAAGAGCGCGATGTCGTCCTTCTTGAACTTGGCGAGCTTGAACGGCCCGGCCCCGACGAGCGGGTTGTTCGAGAACGTCTTCAGGTTCGTGCCCTTGTTGCCGGTGTGCTTCGACCAGATGTGCTGCGGCAGGATCGCGAGCTGCTGGAACTGGCCGAGCACGTTCCCCGGCGCCTTCGAGTAGCGCACGACGAGCGTGTTCGCGTTCGGCGCCTTCGCGCTCTTGATGTGCGCGACGAGCCCGGCCGCGTTGGCGGCGCCGCCGGCCGCGTACTTGAGGTCGGTCGTGATCGTCCAGGCCGCGTCCTTCGCGGTCAGCGGCTGTCCGTCGGTCCACTTCGCGCCCGAGCGCGTCTTGAACGTCCAGGTCTTGCCGCCGTCGGACGGCTTCCAGGAGGTGGCGAAGTCCGGCGCGAACTTGCTGTTCGTCTTGTCGTACTGGACAAGGAACGGATAGACGTACTCGAACGTGTTGTAGGCGTCCTGGTTGAACGCGACGTAGGGGTTGAGCGAGTCGATCCGCGAGCTCGTGCCCATGCGGAACGTGCCGCCCGCCTTCGCACCGGAGCCCGAGCCGCTCGCCTGCGTCGCGAACCCGGCCAGGCCTGCCGCCAGGATCGCCGTCGAGAGCACCGCCAGCCACTTCCTCATTGCACCCTCCTCTTCGTCACGCCCAGAGCGACTCGTCGAGCGTGAGCGTCCGCCGGTCCGCGTCGAGCGTATACCGCACGCCGAGCGGCAGTGCGGCCAGGTGTTTTCCGTGTCCGAGCGGCAGGCGGTAGAGCACCGGCACGCCCAGCGGCTCGAGCTGCTCCTCCAGGACGTCCTCGAGCGAGCGCGACCGGGCCCAATCGGACACCGGCCGCGCGTCGCCCCAGTCGCATCCCTCCATCTCGCCGACCACGCACCCTTTCACCGCGTCCAGCTTCCCGCTGTGACGCAGCTGGGTCAACATCCCGTCCACGTAGTACGGCGGCGCCTTGTAGTCCTCGAAGAAGAGGATCGCGCCGTCCGTCTCGAGCTCCCACGGCGTGGCCATCGTCTGCATCAGCAGCCAGAGGCAGCCGCCGACGAGCGGCGCCGTGACCGTCCCGCCGCGGATCGCGCGCGTGTACGGGTCGTCCGGGTTCGGCGGCACCGGGCCGAGCGCGTCGCCGGTCAACACCTCGAGCAGGCGCGTGCGCGTGAACTCGGTCACCTCGGGGTCGCCGACGCCGACGAGGCCGTTGCCGTAGACGGTCGGCATGCCGGTGCGCTGGCGGATCGCGACGTGCAGCGCCGTGATGTCCGAGAAGCCGACGAGCGGCTTCGGGTTCGCGGCAATCGCGTCGAAGTCGAGGTACGGGATCGTCTGCGCCGAGCCGTACCCGCCCTGCAGCGCCTGGACGACGTCGACCTCGGGGTCGGCGAAGAGCGCGTTCAGATCGGCGGCCCGCTCCTCCGGGCTGCCGGCGACGTAGTCGTCCCGGGCGTAGACGTGCTCGCCGAGCTTGACCCGGTAGCCCTGCGACTCCCACCACTCGACGCCGCGCAGCACGTCGGAGCGCGCGTCGTAGGGGCTCGCGGCGGCCGCGACGCCGATCGTCCCGCCGGGGGCCAGCGGCTTCACCGGCTCGATTCTCCCGGAAGGTCACGCGCGCGTGGAAGCGGGAAGACGCGACCTGCCGCTGCCTGCTCCATGTGTTCGCGGCGGCGCCGCAGCTCGCGGCGAGAGCGGTCGAGGTGCCGCCGGAGGCTCGCCTCGAGCCACGGCCCCGTCTTGCGGGCACCCGGCTCGCCGCGGAGCGAGGCCAGCTCGGGCCAGAGGTCCGGGCCAGTGTCGGCGTCCCCCATCGCGCCCCAGCACGCGCGGCGGGCGCGGCGACCCCGCCTGCCGCGCTCGATCCTGAACGCCTCGTGCGACAGGTCGGCGCAGAGCCAGTTCAGCCCGACGCGCGCGAGGTGGCGCTCCGCATCGCCCGGGTCGGCGAGCGCCCGCTCGAGGTGCTCGACATCGGCCTGCGTCTGCTCGTGCGGGTACCGCGGCGCGTCGATCGCGTCGATCCCGTGCAGGCCGCGCGCGATCGCCGTGAAGCGCCGCCGCTCGTCGCCGGGCTCGACCGGGGGGAGCTCGAGCCCGTGCTTGCGCAGCTCGCGCGCGCGGGCGTCGAAGTCGAGCGGAGGCGCGTCCAGCAGGAGCCGCGCCGAGAGCTCGGTCAGCCTCGCCAGGTACTCGAAGTCGACCTTGTCCACAGTGTCGTACTGGGTGTGGTACTCGGTGCGGTCGAAGCCGTCGGTGAAGGTCGAGATGTTGATGCCGGGGATGCCGGCGGCGAGGAACGGCCAGACCTCGGTCCAGGTGTTCGGCCGGTCGAGCCGCCACCCGTGCGGCAGCAGCCCGTCGCGCTCCGCGGCGCGGCAGTGGCGGCGGATCCAGGCGGTCAGCTCCGGCGGGACGTCGACGGTGAAGATGTCGCCTCGCCGGCCTGAGCCCTCGACGTTGAGGTAGAACGGCGAGCCGGTCGTCCACTCACGGTGCTCCGCGACGACCTGGTACCAGGCGCCGTAGCACCAGTCGTAGGCCGACTCGGCGATGCCGTACTCCTCGGCGGTGTGGGAGACGAAGGCGATCGACCGCTCGGGCCGCACGCCGGCCTCCGTGAACGCGCGCGCCAGCTCGAGCGTCACCGCGACGCCGGTCGCGTCGTCGAACGCGGCCTGGAACCAGCCGTCGTGGTGGCCCGCGACGACGGTCGGCGCGCCCCGGCGACGGCCGGGCAGCTCGCCGACGACGTTCCAGCCGGTGCTCGGCGCCCGCGGCGCGCGCAGCACGACCCGCACGTTCCGATCGAGCTTCGGCGCGTCCTCCCTGCGGACCGTCACGCACGGCGGGCCCTCCGCGTGCCAGATCCCGTCGAACGTGCCGAGCGCCTCGGGCGCCTGGTAGAACGGCCCGCCCTCGGGGGCGTAGAGCACGATCGCGGCCGCGCCGCGCAGGCCGAGCTCGAGCCCGACGTGGTACGGCCACAGCCGCTCCACCTGCCACTCGACGAGCGCGACCTTGCCCGCGACGTCGAGCCGGTCGAGCTGCCGCCGCCCGCCACGGCCGACGCGGACGAGCTCTCCCCGGACGCCCTTCGGGCCCGTCTCGGGCACGCCGCCGAACGACGCTGCCTCGATCCGCGTGCCGTCCACGAGCTCGACGTACGCCTCCTCGAGCCGCCAGCCGTCGACCGGCACCGGCTCCTCGACCACGTCGTGCAAGCCGAGCGAGCGCATCTCGCCCGCGACGAAGTCGACGGCCTCGCGCTCCTCCGGCGTGCCCGCGACGCGGAAGCCGCGCGGTGTCGACCCGATCGCGGCCAGCCGCGAGACGACGTGCTCGAGGTACTCGCGGGAGAAGTTCACAGCCTGCCTTCCTCCAAGCCGAGGAGCGTCTCACGAACGAGGGCGCCGATCGTCGAGAGGTCGTAGCCGCCCTCCTGCACGACGACCGTCGGCAGGCCGAGCGAGCCCAGCAGCCGTCCGGCCTCGCGGAAGGCGGCGCCGGTCACCCGGAGCGGGCTCTCGGGATCGCCCTCGGCCGCGTCCACGCCGAGCGCGACGACGAGCGCCGACGCCCCGTGCGCCCAGCCGACCAGCTCGGCGACCGCCTCCAGCCACGGGCCGTCGTCCGAGCCCGGCGCGAGCGGCAGGTTCAGGTTCGACTCGCCGCTCTCGTCCGCGAAGCCGAGGAAGTGCGGGAACCAGCCCGCGGCCGGGTCGACGTGGACGGAGCCGGTGCGCACGTCGGCGCGCCCGGCGAAGATCTCCTGCGTCCCGTTCCCGTGATGCGCGTCGACGTCGAGCACGGCGACCGGCCCGGCGACCGCGAGCGCCGCCGCCGCGAGGGCCGCGTTGTTCAGGTAGCACGAGCCGCCGTAGGCCGCGCGAGTCACGTGGTGTCCGGGCGGGCGCGTGCACGCGTAGGCGGCGGGCTCGCCCACGAGGACGAGGTCGACCGCCGTCAGCGCCGCATCGGCCGCAGCCCGCGCCGCCTCCCACGTCCCCGGCCCGACGAGCGTCATCGTGTCGTACGCGAACCAGCCCGGCTTCGCCCAGACGGCCGCAGGCGCGCGGCGGGCGCCGAGCTCGCGGTGGGCGAAGACGTACGGAACGACCTGCTCCTGCGGGAGCTCCACGCCGTTCCACTCCTCCCACGCCGACGCGAGGTACGCGAGCAGCGCCTCGTCGTGCACCTCGCGGAGCGCCGCGTCGTCGTGCGCCTGCGCTTCGACCACGCGAACGTCGAGGGCCTCGAGGATCGCGGTCGCGCGAGCCGGCGTCTCGGCCGCCGGAGTGGGCGTGCCGACCCAGATCTCGGCGGCGGGCTCGTGGAGCAGGCAGCGATCGCTCCAGACGACCGGCATGGAAAGCTCCACCCGACGACTCTACAGTCCCCCCGTGGCCGCGTCCGCCCCAGACCCACGAGGCCCTCGCCCGCGCGAGCTCGGCGTCGTCATCGGCGAGCTCGAGCCCGGCCCGACGAGCTCGATCGCCGACGTCGAGGGCGTCCGTGTCGGCCACGTCACCGTCTGGAAGGACGAGCCGGTCGCGCGCACGGGCGTGACCGCGATCGTGCCGCCGTCGTTGCCGGTGCCGGCCGGCGTGGCGGTGCTGAACGGCGCCGGCGAGCTGACGAGCTCGCACGAGATCCGCGAATGGGGCGAGATCGAGACGCCGATCTACCTCACGTCCACGCACGCCGTCGGCCGCGTGTACGACGGCGCAGTGCAAGTCGCCGTCCGCGACGACCCGCTCGTCGGTGTCGAGCGCTTCGTGATCCCGGTCGTCGGCGAGTGCGACGACGGCTGGCTCAGCGACGCACGAACTGTGCACGTGACGGCCGCTGACGTCGCGCAGGCGGTCGACGGCGCGAGCGAGTGGCCGTTCGCCGAGGGCGCGGTCGGCGCCGGCACCGGCATGAGCTGCCTCGGCTGGAAGGGCGGGATCGGCTCGGCGAGCCGGGTCGCCGGCGACCACGTGGTCGGCGTGCTGGTGCTGGCGAACTACGGCTCCGCCCGTCAGCTGACGATCGCGGGAGTCCCGGTCGGCCGGCACCTGCCGAGCCAGGGCCGCGCGAGCGACGCCGGCAGCTGCATCGCGGTCGTCGCCACCGACGCCCCGCTCTCGCCCGCTTCGCTGGAGCGCATCGCGCGGCGCGCCGGGCTCGGGCTCGCCCGCACCGGCTCGGTCGCCCACCACGGCAGCGGCGAGATCTTCGTCGCGTTCTCGACCACATCGACCGACGACGTCGGCGGCAGCGACCTGAACGCGCTCTTCGCGGCGACCGTCGAGGCGAGCGAGGAGGCCGTGGTGAACGCGCTCTGGGCGGCGCCCGACGTGACCGGCCGCGAGGGGCGCGTCGAGCGCGGGCTCCCGCACGACGAGGTGCTGGAGCTGCTGCGCGAGCACGGAGCGCTCGCGTGAAGGTCCTCGTCGTCGGCACCGGCGGCGTCGGCACGGCCGCAGCGGCGGTCGCTCAGAAGCGCAACTTCCTCGAGCGGATGACGTTCGCCGACCTCGACCCGGCGCGTCCGCAGGCGCTCGTCGACCGGCTCGACGACGGCCGCTTCGCCGCCGCCCAGGTCGACGCGTCCGACCGGGCGAGCGTCGCGGCGCTGGCGCGGGAGCACGACACCGTGCTGAACGCGACCGATCCGCGCTTCAACCTGCCGGTCTTCGAGGCCGCGTTCGAGACGCGCTGCACGTACCTCGACATGGCGATGTCGCTCTCGGAGCCGGGCGTGCTGCTCGGCCAGCGGCAGCTCGACCAGCAGGAGCGCTGGGCCCACGCGGGCCTCCTCGCGCTCGTCGGCATCGGCGTCGAGCCGGGGCTGTCCGACGTCTTCGCCCGCTACGCCGCCGACCACCTCTTCGCCGAGATCGACGAGGTCGCCGTCCGCGACGGCGCGAACCTCGAGGTCGAGGGCTACGAGTTCGCACCGACCTTCTCGATCTGGACGACGATCGAGGAGTGCCTCAACCCGCCGCTCGTCTGGGAGCGCGAGCGCGGCTGGTACACGACCGAGCCGTTCAGCGAGCCCGAGGTGTTCGACTTCCCCGAGGGAATCGGCCCGCTCGAGTGCGTGAACGTGGAGCACGAAGAGGTCGTGCTCGTCCCGCGCTGGGTCGACTGCCGCCGCGTCACGTTCAAGTACGGGCTCGGCGAGGAGTTCATCGAGGTGCTGAAGACGCTGCACAAGCTCGGGCTCGACTCGACCGAGCGCGTCCGTGTGCGCGACGTCGAGGTCGCGCCGCGCGACGTGGTCGCAGCCGCGCTGCCCGATCCCGCGACGCTCGGCGAGCGCATGCACGGCCTGACCTGCGCCGGCACGTTCGTCACCGGCACCGGCAAGGACGGCGAGCCGAAGGCGACCTACCTCTACCACGTCACCGACAACGAGCATGCGATGCGCGAGTACGGCTCGCAGGCGGTCGTGCTGCAGACCGCGCTGAATCCCGTCGTCGCGCTCGAGCTGCTGGCGAACGGCAGCTGGAGCGGCGCGGGCGTCCTCGGCCCGGAGGCGTTCGA
>DASSQG010000050.1:0-9143 GCA_035702625.1 Gaiellaceae bacterium
GGCGCGGCGCCGCTAGTCCGCGTCGTTGTCGTTCTCGGGCGTCTCGGGGAGGTTGCGGATGCCTTCCCGCGAGGACCACTTCGACCACGAGTCCTGCATCGCGTCGAGCAGCTCGCGCATGAACCGCGTCGACATGTTCACCCGCGCGACGACGACGCCCGGGACGTCGCCCTCCTCGACCTCGTGGTCGATCCGCGCGAACGTCAGCGTGAACTCGTAGTCCGAGAAGCTGATGTTGGCGAAGTTGGCGTAGACCCCGGCCAGATGCTCGGGGTCGAGGTGGATGTTGAGCTGGCGCTCCTGCCCGTCGCCTTCCACGCGACGGGATACTACCGCCGTGGTCGAGTCGCTCACCGCCCGCAAGGTCGCGTACGCCGTTACGGCCCTGTTGCTCGTCCTGATCGGCGGGACGATCGCGTTCCACCAGTCACTGGACGAGACGTGGATCCAGTCGGTCTACCGCACGACCGTGACGGTATCGCTCGCCGGGCTCGACACCGTGCCGCGCAACGACTCGGCCAGGGCGGTGTCGATCGTTCTGGTGCTCGCCGGCATCACTATCTTTGCCTACATCGCGACGGTTCTCGTCGAGGGGATCGCGCGAGGCGTCTTCACAGGCGCATTTGCCGAGCGGAGGAGGCGGCGGGCGATCGAGCACCTGAGCGACCACTACATCATCTGCGGCTACGGCCGGGTGGGCCGCCGCGCCGCCGCGGAGTTCCGGCAGGAAGGCGTTTCCTTCGTCGTGCTCGACTTCAGCGAGGACGCGATCGAGGCGGCGCGCGAGGCGGACGTGCTGATCGTCGAGGGAACCGGCACGGAGGACGAGGACCTGCGCGCCGCGGGCCTCGAGCATGCCCGCGGGCTGGTCGCGTCCGCCGACTCCGACGCCGACAACCTGTACATCACGCTGTCGGCGCGGAACGCACGGCCCGATCTGCTGATCGTCGCGCGCGCCTCCGACGAGGACGCGGCGAAGAAGCTCGCGCTCGCGGGGGCCGACCGCGTCGTCCAGCCGTACTCGACCGCGGGCAAGGAGATGGCCAAGCTCGTTCTCCGGCCGCAGGTCGCGGCGTTCCTCGACATCGTCTCGACGAGCGGCGGGCCCGACCTGCTGTTCGAGGAGATCGAGGTCAAGGAGACGTGCCGCGAGGCGGGGAAGTCGATCCGTGACCTGCGCATCCGCGAGGCGACGGGTGCGATGGTCGTCGCGCTGCGCAAGCGGGACGGGAGCTTCGACGCGACGCCGGCGCCCGACGCCGCGCTGGACGTGGGCGACGTGATGATCGCGGCCGGCACGCCCGACGAGCTGCGCCGGCTCGAGGAGCTGTTCGCCCCGGCTGAAGCCCTTGCCTGACGCCGTCGGGCGGCTCGAGGAAGGACTCTCGGCGCTGACCGGCGCGCCCGTCGAGCTCGAGCGTCCGAACGATCCTGCGCACGGGGACTACGCGACGAGCGTCGCGATGCGGCTCGCACCCGTGCAGCGCCGCTCGCCGCGCGAGCTCGGCGAGGAGCTGGCGGCCGCCGCGCCCGGGCTGGACGCGGTCGAGCGGGCCGAGGTCGCAGGTCCGGGCTTCGTCAACTTCTGGCTGACCGACGCCTGGTTCGGCGAGGCGCTGGGCGAGATCCTGGCGGCCGGCGCCGGGTACGGCGGCGGCTCGGCCGAGCGCCGGGAACGGGTGCAGGTCGAGATGGTCTCCGCCAACCCGACCGGGCCGATCACGGTCGCCTCGGCGCGGAACGGCGCGATCGGCGACTCGGTCGCACGCCTGCTCGCCTTCGCCGGCCACGACGTCGAGCGCGAGTACTACTACAACGACGCCGGCGCTCAGATGGACCGCTTCCGCGATTCGGTGGCTGCCGCGCGGCGCGGGGAGGAGCCGCCGGAGGACGGCTACCGGGGCGAGTACGTCAAGGAGCTCGCCCAGCTCGACGGCGACCCGGTGCCCGTGATGCTGGGGCGGATCGAGGCGTCGCTGGAGCGCTTCCGGATCCATTTCGACTCCTGGGCGCGCCAGAGCGAGCTCGAGCAGCACCTCGGCGAGTTCCTGCCGCGGCTCGACACCTACGAGCGCGACGGCGCGCTCTGGGCCCGGTCGTCGGGCTACGGCGACGACGAGGACCGCGTGCTCGTCCGCTCGCCCGAGCAGGGCGGGCAGCCGACCTACCGCGCCGCCGACGTCGTCTACCTCGTCGACAAGCTCGAGCGCGGGTTCGACCGCGCGCTGTACGTCCTCGGCGCCGACCACCACGGCACGCGGCGGTGGTACGAGGCGGTCGCGCGGATGCTGGGTTACGACCCGTCGCGCGTCGAGGTGCTGCTCTACCAGCTCGTCCACCTGACCCGCGGCGGCGAGCAGGCGAAGATGTCGAAGCGGCGCGGCGACGTCGTCTTCCTCGACGACTTGGTCGACGAGGTCGGCGTCGACGCGGCGCGCTGGTACCTCGTCAACCGCGGGCCCGACCAGACGATCGAGATCGACGTCGACCTTGCGGCGGAGCGCTCCGAGAAGAACCCGGTCTACTACGTGCAGTACGCGCACGCGCGCATCGCGGGGATCCGGCGCAACGCCGGCGGCGCCGAGGTCTCGGCCGCCGTGACGGTGCCGCTGGCACCGGAGGAGAAGGACCTGGTCAAGCGGCTCGCCGACTTCCCGGGCATCGCCGCCGAGGCCGCCGTCCGCCGGGGGCCGCAGGCGGTCCCGACTTACGCGATTCGCGTCGCGGACGACTTCCACCGCTTCTACCACCACCACCGCGTGCTCGAGAGCGAGGCGCAGGCGTTCCGGCTGGGCCTCTGCCAGGCGACGCAGGCCGTGATCGCGCGGAGTCTCGATCTCGTCGGGGTGGAGGCCCCGGAGCGGATGTAGGATCGGCGGCGATGGCGCGGGTCGAGCCTTCTGCGGAGCCCGGGCGGACGGGGAACCGCCCCGATCGCAACCTGGCGCTCGAGCTCGTCCGGGTGACCGAGGCCGCCTCGCTCGGCGCCGGTCGCTGGATCGGCCGCGGCGACAAGGAGGCCGCCGACCAGGCCGCGGTCGACGGGATGCGCGCGATCCTCGACACAGTCTCGATGGACGGCGTCGTCGTGATCGGCGAGGGCGAGAAGGACGAGGCGCCGATGCTGTTCAACGGCGAGGGGGTCGGCGACGGGCACGGGCCGGCGGTCGACGTGGCGGTCGACCCGCTCGAAGGAACGCGCCTGACGGCGAAAGGCCAGCCGAACGCGATCGCCGTGATCGCGCTGGCCGAGCGCGGGACGATGTTCTTCCCCGGCGCGGCCGTCTACATGGACAAGATCGCGACCGGGCCGGAGGCGATCGACGTGGTCGACATCGAGGCGCCGCCGCGGGAGAACGTCGAGCGCGTCGCGCGCGCGAAGGGGATGCGGCCGAGCGAGGTCTCGGTCGTCGTCCTCGAGCGAGACCGACACGAGGCGCTGATCGACGAGCTGCGCGAGACCGGGTGCAAGGTGCACCTGATCCCCGACGGCGACGTCGCGCCCGCCATTGCGGCGGCCCGGCCGACGACCGGCGTCGACCTGCTGATGGGCATCGGCGGCACGCCGGAGGGCGTGATCGCGGCGGCGGCGCTGAAGTGCGTCGGCGGCGGGGTGCAGGGGAAGCTCTGGCCGCGGAACGACGAGGAGCGCTCCGAGCTTATGAGCGCGGGCTTCGACCTCGACCGCATACTCACGACGAACGACCTGGTCTCGGGCGACGACGTCTTCGTGGCCGCTACGGGAGTGACGACGGGCGCGCTTTTGCGCGGCGTGCAGTACCGGCCGGGCGGCGCGGTCACCGACTCGATCGTGATGCGCTCACGTAGCGGAACTGTGCGCCGCGTCGAGGCGACGCACACGTTCGACAAGCTCGAGGCCTTCAGCGGCCGCGAGTACCGCTAGCGCTAGACCGCGGCGGTCTCCATCTCCGGGGCGTACATGCCGGTGCGCGCCGCGGCGTTCATCTTCGCCCGGTGGTAGTAGGCGCGCTGCGCCGCCTCGAAGTTCCCGGGCTTGCCCTCCCACGCCTTGAGCGCCGGCGCCTGCAGGGCTCGGCCGTACGAGAACGACAGCTGCCACGGGTGCGGCCCGCGGGCGTTCATCGCGTTGAGGTGCGCGGTTGCGTCCTCGTCGGTCTGGCCGCCGGAGAGGAAGACGATCCCCGGCACCGCCGCCGGCACGTGCCGGTAGAGCACCTCGAGCGTCGCCTCGGCCACCTCGTCGATGCCGGCACGGTCGGATGCCTCGTAGCCCGACAGCACCATGTTCGGCTTCAGCAGCGTCCCCGGGAAGTAGATGCGCTGGTCGTGGAGTTCGGTGTAGACGGCCTGCAGCACGCGGCCCGTCGCCTTCGCGCTCTGCTCGAGCGAGTGCGTGCCGTCCTGCAGCACCTCCGGCTCGACGATCGGGACGAGGCCGGCCTCCTGCGTGAGCGCCGCGTAGCGGGCGAGGGCGTGGGCGTTCGTCCAGATGCAGTACTCGCTGGGCTTGTCGGGCGCGATCGAGTAGGTCGCCCGCCACTTGGCGAAGCGCGCGCCGAGCTCGCGGTACTCCGCGAAGCGCTCACGCAGGCCGTCGAGTCCCTCCGTGATCGTCTCGCCGTCGGACAGAGCCAGCGGCTTCGCGCCCTTGTCGACTTTGATCCCCGGGATCACGCCTCTCGACTCGAGCAGCTTCGGGAAGGGCGTGCCGTCGGACGCGCTCTGCCGGAGCGTCTCGTCGAACAGGATCACGCCGCTGATGTACTCCTCGGCGCCCTCGGCCGTGAACAGCAGCTCGCGGTAGGCGCGCCGGTTGTCCTCGGTCGAGTCGACTCCGATCGAGTCGAAGCGCTTCTTGATCGTGCCGTCGCTCTCGTCTGCCGCCAGGATCCCCTTTCCCTCGGCGACGAGCGCGTTCGCGGTCTCCGCTAGCTCGTGCATCTCTCTCGCCTCCGTTCGTTCGCTGCCCCGATTATCCCGCTCGGCGTCAGTGGCCGTCGGATGCGTCGAGCTGCAGCAGCCGCTGGACGGCGCGCAGCTCGGCGTCCGTCGCGGGCTCGATCGCGCCGGCGCTGACCCACCACGCCGGGTGGATCTCGTTCCAGCCGTGCTGCGTGTCCTCCACCCACGGTCCGACGACCTGGATCCGCGCCCCCTCGGCGGGCACCGCGACCCGCGCACGGTCCTCCGGGATCAGCTCGACGATCAGGTTGCCGCCGACGCGGGCGTTGCCGTCGCCGAGCAGGTCTTCGAAGCCGGGATCGGGCCGGAGGTCGACGTGCACGTCGCCGTCGTACTGCTCGAAGACGACCTTGCGCACGGTGCCGTTCACGACCCGGCAGCGGCCCTTCACGTTCAGGCGCGACGGGTGGTAGACGCCGGCCATCGGGTTGCCGCCGCGGCAGTGCGGAGACGGCGGAGCGCTCTGCCGGCGGAGCGTGCAGGCGGCCGTGCAGCAGGCGAGGAAAACGCCGATCACGACCGCCGGGCGACGCATCCCGCGAGCGTGCCAGCGGCGGCGGCCGGCCGAAAGTCGCTCCTTTGGCCCTGGCTGGGCCGCGACGCACGGACCAGAGATGGGCGGCAGGGAAACCCCGAGGCCTCCGCGCGGTCGCCGCCCGACAGCGCGCGTACTACCAAGTGCCGCAGTCCCCTGCCGCGCCGTCGTTGTACAACGTCAACGCTCCGCCGGCAACACGCCGAAGGTATGGCATGGGCGCAGAGCGCAGGGATGAGGCACACCCGGACGTCCGTTCACCGAGCAGCCCCGGTGGGATCTCGCGTCAGGGGTAAGAACGCAAGCCCGGGGCTGCTCGTACTCCTTCGCTCCCTTGCCGGTGATGATTCCGCGCGCGGGTCAGCCGAGCTACGACCAGAACGGCCAGTTCGGCGGTTGGACCTGCGATCTACCAGCCGCCGAAACCGGCTAACCTGAGCGCCAACGCGGACGTAGCTCAGTTGGTAGAGCATCAGCTTCCCAAGCTGAGGGTCGCGGGTTCGAACCCCGTCGTCCGCTCTAGTGAGGCTCCTCCTCCGGCTCAAGGAGCGACGTCACCGCAGGGCGCACGAGCGGCACGTCGCCGAGCGCGCGCGTCAGCAGGCGCCTTCGGCCCAGGACGCGCAGCAAGCGGTCCGGAATCTGGCCAGGAACTCGGCGGGTCAGGACTCGACGTTCAGCCACGGCCCGTAGGACCGCGCTCGCGCGTTCGAACCCCGTCGTCCGCTCCGGAGATCGACCTCGTTGCAGGGGCGGAGCGGGTCTGCTTACGATTGCCGCATGCTGCTGAGCGAGGTGGGGTACGCGCGGCCGGCGACGCTCGAGCAGGCTCTGGGGGTTCTTGCGGACTACCCCGGGGCCCGAGCCCTCGCCGGCGGCCAGACGCTGATCAACGTGATGAAGGCGCGCGCGGCGGCACCGGACGTGCTCGTCGACCTCGCCGGGATCCCCGAGCTGAAGGGCATCGAGCTCGGCGCCGACGGCACGCTAGAGCTCGGCCCGCTGACGACGTACAGCGAGCTGATTGGCTCGGCGGAGGCGCGCGCCCGGCCGATCCTCGGCGAGGTCTGCGCGCAGATCGCGGACGTCCAGGTGCGCAACAAGGGCACGATCGGCGGCAACGTCTGCTCGAGCGACCCGACGAACCACCTGCCGCCCCTGCTCGTGGCGCTCGGCGCGACCTTCACGGTCACCGGCCCGGGCGGCGAGCGGACCGTTCCGGCCGAGGAGTTCTTCCTCGGCGTCTACATGACCGCAGCCGGACCGGGGGAGCTCCTGACGAAGATCACGGTCCCCGCCGGCCGGAACGACGGCTTCGCGTCGATCCCGATCGGCGTCGACGGGACCTGCATCGTCAACGCGGCCGCGACGGTGAACGGCGGCGTGCGCGTCGTCCTGGGGTGCGTCGCCGCGACGCCCCTCGTGGTCGAGGCGTCGTCGACCGACGAGGAGGCGGTTCGCGGGGCCGTTCGTAACGCCGGGCTCGAGCCGCCTTCGGACGTCCATGCCTCGGCGGACTACCGCCGGCACCTGGCCGAGGTCGTCGCAGCGAGAGCAGTCGAGCAGGCCGAGAGGGGGAGCTGATGGAGGGGACGCCGGTCGTCACGGCACAGACCGTGAGCGTCGAGGTCAACGGCACGACGTACGAGCGCGAGGTCGAGGCGCGGCGCCTGTTGATCCACTTCCTGCGCGACGACCTCGACCTGACCGGCTCGCACGTCGGCTGCGACACCGGCAACTGCGGGGCGTGCAGCGTCCTCCTCGACGGGACGCTCGTGAAGAGCTGCATGCTGCTGGCCGTCCAGGCGGACGGCGCGAAGATCGAGACCGTCGAGGGTCTCGCGGACGACGAGCAGCTGAACCCGCTGCAGCAGGCGTTCTCCGACCACCACGCCCTGCAGTGCGGCTACTGCACGCCGGGGATGCTGATGAGCGCGACGGCGCTCCTGCGCGAGAACCCACGCCCGAGCGACGAGGAGATCTCGCGGGCGATCCAGGGCAACATCTGCCGCTGCACGGGCTACTGGAACATCGTCAAGGCCGTGAAGGCCGCGTCGGGACAGGAGGTGGCGGAGTGACGGAGCCCACGACCGTCGCCGAGCCGGTCGTCGTCGAGGAGGCTGAGGCGAAGCGCGGCTACGCCGGCCAGAACGTCCCGCGCAAGGAGGACAAGCGCCTCGTGCAGGGCGACGGCGTCTTCTTCGACGACGTCAAGCGGCACAACATGGGCTACGTCCACTTCGTCCGCTCGCCGTACGCGCACGCGAAGATCCGCTCCGTCGACGTGTCGAAAGCGCTGGAGCACCCCGGCGTGCTCGGCACGCTCACGGGTGACGAGGTCGCGCTGCTCACCGACCCGTTCTTCCAGATCTCGTCGCCGCCCGGCGCGCACCTGCGCGACTTCTGCCTCGCCGTGG
Source organism: Gaiellaceae bacterium (assembly GCA_035702625.1). GTDB lineage: Bacteria > Actinomycetota > Thermoleophilia > Gaiellales > Gaiellaceae > AC-32. The sequence continues at coordinate 7,897 of DASSQG010000050.1, forward strand.
GCAAGGCCCGCTTCGTCGGCGAGCCGGTGGCGGCGGTCGTCGCGACGACGCGCGAGACCGCGCGCGACGCGTCCGAGCTCGTCGAGGTCGACTACGAGCCGCTGCCGGCGCTGACGGACGCCCGCGAGGCGCTCGCGGACGGCGCGCCGCTGCTCCACGACGAGGCGGGGACGAACCTGACCTGGGAGGGCGTGTACGAGTGGGGCGACCTCGACGAGGCGTTCGCCGAGGCCGACCGCGTGGTCAAGATCTCGGAGCTCCACTTCGACCGCTTCAACTCGACGCCGCTCGAGTGCAACGGCGCGCTCGTCGAGTTCAACCGCGGCACCGGGCAGTGGACGATCATCACCAACAACCAGTTTCCCGGCTTCGCCGCGATCATGATGGGCCCGGCGATGAAGGTGGGGCTCGACAAGCTCCGCTTCGTCACGCAGGACATCGGTGGCGGCTTCGGCAACAAGATCACCTCGCACCCGCAGCTCGTCGCCTGCTGCCTGCTCGCGCGGAAGCTCAACCGGCCCGTGCAGTGGACGGAGTGGCGGACCGACTTCCACCTCTCGATGTCGCACGGCAACGAGCGCTGGTTCCAGGACACCGAGGTCGCAGTCAAGGAGGACGGGACGCTGCTCGGCTTCCGCACGACCGCGCTCGACGACGCGGGCGCCTGGCTGCGCTACGAGCCGCTCGGCGGCGTCATCTGGGCCCAGGTCACGCCGGGGATGTACCGCTGGCGCCACATCCGCCTCGACTTCAAGCAGGTGACGACGAACAAGGCGCCGGTCTCGCCGAACCGCGGCTACTCGCGCATGCAGCACCTCTGGTTCACCGAGCGCGTGATCGACATCGTGGCGCACGAGCTCGGGCTCGACCCCGTCGAGGTTCGCAAGAAGAACTACATCCGCGCCGACGAGATGCCGTACGAGACGCCGAACGGCTGCGTCTACGACTCGGGCGACTACGCGAAGATGCTCGACGCGGCGCTCGAGCTCGTCGGCTACGACGGACTCGGCGAGCGGCGCGCCGACGCCGAGTCGCGCGGGAAGCTGCTCGGCGTAGGCATCGGGTCGACGCTCGACTCGGGCACGAACAACTTCGGCCAGTCGCGGCTGATCAACCCCGAGCTCCAGTTCTCCGGCAACAACGAGGTCGCGACCGTCAAGCTCGACATCTTCGGCGAGATCGTCGTCACGCTCGGGACGACGCCGCAGGGCCAGAGCCACGAGACCACGGCGGCGCAGGTCGTCGCC
>DASSQG010000051.1:0-2233 GCA_035702625.1 Gaiellaceae bacterium
GACGGCCTCGGGCGCCGTCCGCTCCCGCCTGCCCGGGCGGGCCTTGCACGACGGCCTCGACGTCGGCGTCGGCGACTGGGTCGGGCTCAGAGACGGGCTGATCCGAACGGTCCTCCCGCGCCGTAGCGCGATCGTCCGCAACGCGGCCGGCCTGACCACCACCGCCCAGACGCTCGCCGCGAACGTCGACGTCGCGTTCGTCGTCTCGTCGCTCGGCCCGGACCTCGAGCCACGCCGGATCGAGCGGTATCTCGTCACGATCTGGGAGAGCGGCGCGAACCCGGAGATCGTGCTCACGAAGGCCGACCGGCTCGACGATCCGTGGCCGCTCGTCGCGCAGGTGGAGTCCGTGGCGATCGGCGTCCCGGTGCACGTCGTGTCGGCACACACCGGCCAGGGCTGCGACGCCCTCCGCGCCCGCGTTCTCGCGGGCACGACGGCGGTCCTGCTCGGCTCCTCGGGCGTCGGCAAGTCGACCCTCGTGAATCGCTGGCTCGGGGACGAGGTGATGGCGACTCGCGAGACGCGCGAGGACGACGACGAGGGGCGGCATACGACAACGCACCGTCAGCTCTTGACTCTCCCGGGCGGCGGGCTCGTGATCGACACGCCGGGCCTCCGCGAGCTCCAGCTCTGGGACGTCGGCGCCGCGAGCCTCGACGCCGCGTTCACGGACCTCGAGGAGCTCGCCGCGGACTGCCGCTTCGGCGACTGCACGCACGAGCACGAGCCGGGCTGCGCCGTTCTCGCAGCGGTCGACACGGGCGAGCTGGCGCGTGAGCGCCTCCATAGCTGGCGGAAGCTCCAGCGCGAGCTCTTCGCAATCGCGATGCGGCACGACGCGCTGCTGCGAAAACAGGAGGTGCGGAAATGGAAGCTGCGGGCGCGCGAGGCCCACGCGAGGACGAGGCTGCGCTAGGAGCGTCCCTACATCTTCATGCCGTGGCAGCCGCCCAGGTGCTTCGCCATGCCAGCCACGCTCAGCGGACAGGTGTCGGTGAGGAAGCCGGTGACGCGATGCGTGAGCCAGCTGCGCATCGAGCGCCGTTCCGCCGGCGAGAGCGGCCGGTGGGCGAGCAGCGTGAGCCGGACGGTCGCGGCCTGCACGAGATGGGACGTGAGCTTCGCCGCGGAGCGGCCGGACGTCGCGTCGGCGACCTCGGCGATCGTGCGCCCGCCCTTCATGTCGTGCCGGAGAGTGGCGACGTCGATGCCGAGATAGAAGGCCGAGACGCGGACGAATCCCGCCTGCGTGAGGCGAAGCGTCGGCTCAGGCGAAGGCGCCTTGGCGGTGCTGCCGTCCCCGCTCGCCGCGAGGCCCGCTCCGGCGCCGCCTCCTGCCACCAGCAGTGCCGCGATGCCTGCAAGGACCTTCCGCTCGAGGCTCACGACACGAGTATGACTCCCCGGAGGCCGGCTGCGCTACTAGGGCCTCGGCGCAGCCGCAGCGACCTCGGGCGGCGCGTCCGCGTGCTTCGCCCGGAAGTCGTCGACGAACATCTGCGCGAGCTCGCGCGCCTTGCGGTCGTACGCCTCCGGATCGGCCCAGGTCGTGCGCGGGTCGAGCAGCGACTCGTCGACGCCCGGCGCCGTGACGGGAACCTGGAAGCCGAAGACCGGATCCTCGCGCAGGTCGGCCTCGTGCAGCTCGCCCGACAGCACCGCGGCGAGCAGCGCGCGCGTGGCCTGGATCGGCATCCGGTGCCCCTCGCCGAAGGGGCCACCCGTCCACCCGGTGTTGATGAGCCAGACGGTCGCGTCGTGCCGCTCGAGCTTCTCGCCGAGCAGCTTCGCGTAGACGGTCGGCGGCTGGGGCAGGAACGGCGCGCCGAAGCACGTGGAGAAGGTCGGCTGCGGTTCGGTGACGCCGAGCTCCGTGCCCGCGAGCTTCGACGTGTAGCCGGCCAGGAAGAAGAAGAGCGCCTGCTCGCGGCTGAGCTTCGCGATGGGCGGCAGGATTCCGAAGGCGTCCGCCGCGAGGAAGATCACCGAGCGCGGATGACCCGCGCGCCGCGAAGGCAGCGCGTTCGCGACCCGCTCGAGCTTGTACGCCGCGCGGGTGTTCTCGGTCTTCGAGGAGTCGTCGAGGTCCAGCACGCCGCGCTCGTCGACAGTGACGTTCTCGAGCACCGTGCCGAAGCTGTGCACCGCCTTCCAGATCTCGGGCTCGGCCTCCTCGGAAAGACGGATCGTCTTGGCGTAGCAGCCGCCCTCGAAGTTGAAGACTCCCTGG
>DASSQG010000052.1:0-6299 GCA_035702625.1 Gaiellaceae bacterium
TTCGCATCGTCATCGGAGGACCTCCTGAGTCCTGCGGCGGAGGTGGAGGAAGAGTGCCATGAAGTCGTCGTCGCCATGTCCGCCCTCGATCGCCGAGTGCAGCAGCTCCTTCAGGTCGTGGGCCAGCGGCAGGTCGACGCCCGTTCCCTCGGCGACGTCGAGGACGAGGTCGATGTCCTTCTCCATCAGCGCGGTCGTGAAGGTGGCCGAGTAGTCGTCCCGAAGCAGCGGCTCGGTCTTGTACTCGACGAACGGCGCGCCGACCGCCGAGCTCCCCATCACCCGCAGCAGCGCGTCGCGCGAGACGCCGGAGGCCTCGCCGAGCACGAGCGCCTCGGACATCAGCTGCGCGAGGCCCGCGATCATCAGGTTGATCGCCAGCTTCACCACACGCGCCTGCTCCCCGTCCCCCACCTCGTGAATCGTCGGCCCGATCGCGAGCAGAACCGGCTCGACGCGCTCGAGCGTCTCGCGCGCGCCCGAGACGATGAACGTGAGGTTCCCCGCTCGCACCACGGTCGGGTTCCCGCTCACCGGCGCCCGCAGGTACTCGACGGAGGCGTCCTCTGCGGCGGCCGCCACCCGTGCGGAAGCCGCCGGCGAGACGGTGCTGACGTCGACCAGGACGGTGCCACGGCGGGCGCTTTCGAAGACCTCGCCCGCGACGGCCTCGAGGGCGGCGTCGTCGGGCAAGGAGGTGAGGACGACGTCCACCGCCGCCGCGAGCTCCCCGGCGCTCCCGGCGACGACCGCGCCGCGCGCCGCGAGCGGCTCGGCCTTCGCCGGCGTCCGGTTGAAGACGTGCAGGTCGTAGCCCGCGTCGAGCAGGCGTTCCGCGATCGGCGAGCCCATGTTGCCGAGCCCGATCACCCCTGCGGTGAGCCGCGGGTCGTGTGAGGCGCCCACTGTTCAGTATGAATAAACGAGTGGCACCCTCGCGTCAAGCCGCGCGGCCTGAAAATGGCCGAAAATGGCCCCTGGAACCGGCCGGAAGCTGTACAGCCCGACGCGACGAAAGGACGCATTGCACGCCGGGTCGCGCGAAGATAGCGTTTGCGCTACCTACGGCAGGCAGGAGGGAGGGAGCACATGATCGACCTGAGGATGTTGGTCGCCTCGGTCGCCGCCGCCGCGCTCGTCGTTCTCGGAGGAGCGGCCTCGGCCGGGGCTTCGGGGTCGGCGAGCGTCACCTCGGGAACGGCCGGAGCAAGCACCGCGGCCTGTCTCGCCCACGTCCCCGGCGGTCTGGACGCGGACTTCGCCGACTACTACAAGTCGGGGTGCACGGGTCACGACGAGCCGGAGCTCGATCCCGTTTCCTCGGCGCCTGGATCCGCGCAGAACATCACGTGGCGCGTCCAGCTGCCGGCGGACGGGACGGTCGTCCCGGTCTCGAGTGTCGGCCCGACGTTCTGGTTCGGCGGGACGGTCAAGGACTCGAACCCGAACAAGATCGGCCAGGAAGGCTTTCTCGAGCTGCAGTTCTATCCGGATTCCTTCACGAAGAACTGCACCGGGAACGGAGGCTTCTCCCTCATTCACGCGCCCAACGTCTACACCGCGTGTTCGCCCGTCTGGACGATCCGGAAGAAGGGCAAGGACGTCTCCGAGCCGGCCGCGTTCAACGGCATGCTCAGGGACGCCTCCGGCAAGAACCCGTTCGTCATGCACGCGCTCGACACCGTCGATGTCCACATCTGGGCGCCGACGCCGAGCTCGGCCTACAGGGAGCAGGTCACCGACGAGACCAGCGGTCAGACGTCGAGCCCGCTCGTGCTCATCAGCCCGTCGGACGGTCCGCTGACGCCGGAGTTCAGCACGCAGGAGATCGGCAACGCGCTCGACTGGGGCGGCGTCTGGGACACGCCCATGGCCTTCGTCTGGGAGATCGGCCACTCGGATCTCTACGGCGACCATCCCGGTGCGTTCTGCGTTCCGGGCCAGACGTTCTGCGGCTCGTTCAACAACGACAACTGGGCCGGCTTCAAGCCGATCCGGATCTTCGACGCCACCTTCGGCGACGGCTCGCACCAGCAGAACTGGGCGGCGGTCTCGGACACCGGCGGGAAGGCCGAGGTGCTCGGCAACTCGTTCGTCGGTCCGACCGACTGCACGAGCTACGGCGGCCCGTTCTGCATCTACCCCTGGTTCTCGTGGGACGGCGGCGCGATCAACTACGGCGTCCACTACGCGAACACGGTCTCCGACCTCGGCGGGGTCGACCAGTTCCAGCAGGTTCCGACCTGCCCGGAGGACGGCATCTTCGCCGGCCCCACCTACTGCGACACGATCATTCGCTGACCTGACGACGAGAGGCGGACGCCCGAACGGCGTCCGCCTCTCCCGATTCGGCAAGCTAGGGCCCGGATGATTTACGTCCCGGCGACCGATCGCTACGAGCGGATGCAGTACCGCAGGTGTGGCTGCAGCGGTCTCCAGCTGCCGGCGCTGTCGCTCGGCCTCTGGCACAACTTCGGCGGCGAGGTCCCGTTCGAGTCGGGCCGCGCGATCGTCCGGCGGGCGTTCGACCTCGGGATCACGCACTTCGACCTCGCGAACAACTACGGGCCTCCGTACGGCTCGGCCGAGGAGAGCTTCGGCCGCATGCTCGACCTCGACCTCCGCCCGTTCCGGGACGAGCTCGTGATCTCGACGAAGGCCGGCTACGACATGTGGCCCGGCCCGTACGGCGAGTGGGGCTCGCGGAAGTACCTGCTCTCGAGCCTCGACGGGAGCCTCCGCCGCATGGGGCTCGACTACGTCGACATCTTCTACTCGCACCGCTTCGACCCCGAGACGCCGCTCGAGGAGACGATGGGCGCGCTCGACTCAGCGGTGCGTCAGGGCAAGGCGCTCTACGCCGGCATCTCGTCGTACTCGCCGGCCAAGACGGGCGAGGCCGCACGCATCCTCAGGGAGCTCGGCACGCCGCTCCTCATCCACCAGCCGTCGTACTCGATGCTGAACCGCTGGATCGAGTCCGAGCTGCTCGGCGTCCTCGACGACGAGGGCGTCGGCTGCATCGTCTTCTCCCCGCTCGCGCAGGGGATGCTGAGCGACCGGTACCTCGACGGGATCCCGGAGGACAGCCGCGCGAGCCGTGACGCGACGCTGTCTCCGTCGCTGATTACCGACGAGGCGCTCGAGAAGATCCGCGCGCTGAACGAGCTCGCGCGCGGTCGCGGACAGAGCCTGGCGCAGATGGCGATCGCCTGGACGCTGCGTGATCCGCGCGTCACCTCGGCGCTCGCGGGCGCCAGCCGGGTCGAGCAGCTCGAGGCGAACGTCGCGGCGCTCGAGCGGCTGGACTTCACCGACGACGAGCTGGCGGAGATCGACCGGCACGCAACCGAGAGCGGCATCAACCTCTGGGCCGCGTCGAGCACGGATGACGGCGCATGAGGATCGCGGTTGTCGGAGCCGGGAACATCGGCCGCACGCTCGGCGGCAAGTGGACGGCGGCCGGGCACGAAGTCGTCTACGGCGTCCGCCGGCCGAGCGACCCGGGGACGGCGTCGGTCGAAGACGCGGTCACCGGAGCCGAGGTCGTCGTGCTCGCCGTCCCGGGAGCGGCGGCGAAGGAGGTCGTCGCCTCGCTCGGGGACGGGCTCGCCGGGAAGGTCGTCGTCGACGCGACGAACGACGTGCAGGGGTCGGGCAAGCTGCACGCGCTCGACGAGCTCGCCGACGGCGCCCATCCCGTGCGCGCGTTCAACACGCTCGGCTGGGAGAACTTCGCCGACCCGCAGATCGACGGCGTGACGATCGACCTGCTCTACGCCGCAGAGGAAGGCGTCGCGAAGGACACGGCCGAGGCGCTGATCCGCGACGTCGGCCTCGAGCCGGTGTGGGTCGGCGGAGTCGACGCGTTCGACGTGGTCGATTCCGTCACGCGCCTGTGGTTCACGCTCGCCCTGCAGCGAGGCCTCGGCCGCCGCCTGGCGTTCAAGGTCCTCCGCTCGCAAGGTTGACCGTCCGCCCGCATCCACCGGACAGCCGGGCGGCTGATCCTGCGGCGCGGGCGTCGGGGGGCGCCCGCCGGACGTCTCCCCCAGGAGCGGGCTGAGGCCGCCCGGCGACTACTCGAGCGCGTCGACTTCGACGTACCAGGACGTGTCGGGGGAATACGGGCGAACGCTCAGGCGGTAGGTTCCCGCGCCTTCGGCGACGTCGTGGACCTGAAGCGCGTCGCCGTTGTCTGCCAGGAAGCCGTCGTATCCGAACAGGTCTCCGTCGCGCGCCCACGCGAACTGCGTCAACGGGCCGAGGAAGCCGTCGCCCCCGTCGAGGCGGTACCGGATCCGCCACCGCCGCGAGACGGTGAACGGAGCGCTCGCGTAGGCGTCCGACCCGGAGTCGGCGAAGACCTTCTCCCAGCGGGCCTCGCGCGCGACAGCGAGCAGCACGCGCGTACCGCGATCGGCGGACGAGCCCGCAGTCGGCCGCTGCGCCACGACGTGATTGGGCGAGGCGACCACCGAGCGCCGGTACACGACGGAGTGGCGGAGGCCCTTGGCCGACAGCGTCCTCAGTGCCGACCCGAGGTCGTCGTCTCGGAGATTCGGCACGACGACCCGGCTCGGATGGCCGACTCCCGCGACGCTCGCCAGGCGTGAGCTGAGTGCGGCGCCCTGCGCGAGCTCGTGCCGGAGCCACGGCGGCTCCGCTGCTCGCCCGCGGACGTGATCGACTAGAAGGACGCCGGCGATCGCTGCGGTGGCCGCTGCCCCCAGGGCGCCGAGGAGCAGCAATCGGGTACGCCGACGTCCGGGCGCGGGCGCCTTCGAGTCGAAGCGCAGGGTCGGGCTGGGCCCCGGTGCCATCCGGGTGGGGAGCTCGCTCGGCACGACCGCCGTCCGAGCATCGGTCGCCGGGCTCGTCGCCCACCCGACCTCGAGCGGCCGCCGCCGTGCCGCGTGCGCCAGGGCGTCCGCCGTCGTCCGGCCGTCCGGCCTGAGCGCCGGATCGCGCCGCAGAAGCGAGTCGACGAGCGCGATCGCAGGTCCCGGTACCTGCGGTGCCCGAGCCCCCAGGGAAGGCGCATCCTCGTGGGCGCGACGCAGCCCGGCCGCGAGCCGGTCGTCGCCGTCGAACGGCAACTCGCCGCTGAGGAGCAGGTAGAGGACGCAGCCGAGCGCGTAGAGGTCGGCCGGGGCACCGCTCTCGCGGCCCATCGCCTGCTCGGGCGACCAGTACTCCGGGGTGCCGACGAGTGCGCCGGCGGCCGTGATCGAGCCGCTGGTCTGCATGACGCGAGCCAGTCCGAAATCCGTCGTCACGACTCGGCCTGACTCGCGTTCGATCAGGATGTTGGCGGGCGTCAGATCCCGGTGGATCACGCCCTTCCCGTGCGCGTAGTCGAGCGCCTCGCACACCGGCTGTGCGTACCACGCCGCCTCGCTCCACGACAGCGGGAGCCGCTGGAACGTCGCGGCGGCCAGGCTGGAGCCCTCGACTAGCTCCATGACGAGGAACGCATGCTCGTCGGTCTCCAGGTAGTCGTAGACCCGGACGACGTGATCGTGCGAGAGACCGGCCAGCGTGCGCGCCTCGTGCGCGAGCCGCAGACGCTGATCCGGCTCGGTGGCGAGGTACGGCCGCAGCAGCTTGATCGCGACGTCGCGTTCGAGCCGCCGGTCGTACGCGCGCCAGACGACGCCCATCCCACCCTCGCCGATCTTCTCGAGGAGCTCGAAGCGGTCAACCAGAATCGTCATCGGCTGCTGTTCTCCCAGCCGCTGCTGCGTGCGATGCCGACGCCGATCCTACCCCCGCGGGAGCCTCGCCTCGGGCGGGGTCGCCGTCCGCTCTAGAACACTTCGCGGCGTCGGGCGGCGCTGACGCTGTGCGCGGCCACGTCGCCGAAGACCGCCAGGATCACGACGATCCACTCCCAGCCGCTCACGCCGCGACCGCCCGTGTTCCAGAGGATCACGTAGAGAAGCGTCGTCAGGGGCAGGAAGATGATCCCGAGGATCGGCCAGATGATCGGCCCAAACGCCCGGTCGACCCACGGCGTGAAGATCCACGTGAGCGCAAGCGCGAGCCGCGGCGAGAAGAGCGCGATGAGGACGACTAGGCAGCCCACGAGGCTGACCCTTCCATGCCGGCGCGGCCGTTCCTGCGAGCGTCAGTTGGCAGTCGGGACGACGCGCTTCGGCCCCAGCGACGGCCCGTCGCGGTCGGCGCGGCCCTCGATCGCGGTCATCCCCGGGAGGAACAGCGCCGCAAGCGTGATCGCCGCGCCGACGACGCCGGCCCCGACGAGCGTCGTGCGGACGCCGAGCTCGGCTGCCACA
>DASSQG010000053.1:0-2793 GCA_035702625.1 Gaiellaceae bacterium
CGGCAGCGGGCCCGTCGTGTAGTCGGCCTTCGACGCGAGCGTGCCGCTGCCGAGGTTCCGCAGGACCGACACGGTCCGTGCGGACGAGTTCGCGGTGACGACGTCGAGCCGCCCGTCGCCGTTCACGTCGGCGAGCGCGACACCCTGCGGCGACGAGCCGGTCGCGTAGTCCGCGCGGACGAAGGCGCCGCCGCCGCCGTTCAGCAGGAGCGTCACGAGCTTGGCGCCGGTGCCGTTCGCGACCGCGACGTCGCTGTGGCCGTCGCCGTTCAGGTCGCCCACGGCGAGCCCCGCAGGGACTCCGGCCACCGGCTGCTCCCCGTCCTCGACCGCGAACCCGCCCTGCGGCTTCCGGGTCGCGAGCCACACGGCGCGGTCGGCGACGCTCCCGAGCACGAGGTCGGGCTTCCGGTCGCCGCCCACGTCCCCGGCAGCGATCGTCTCCGCGTCGCGGGATCCGTCGAAGCCCTTGCCGAAGTCGAGCCCCTGCGCGCCGGCGAACGAGAGGGTCGGCAGCGGGGCCGAGCGCGCCGCCACGCCCAGGACGAGCCCGGCGAGCGCGACTGCGCAGGCGGCGGTCAGCCTCACACCGGCTTCTCCCAGACCGAGACGTGCTTCCGGCTCTCGCTCGTGAACGGCTCGCGCTTCCAGCCCGACCAACGATCGCGAAGCGACATGCCGGCCAGCTCCGCCATCAGGTCGAGCTCGGCCGGCCACACGTAGCGGAACGGGATCGCGAGACGCCGGATCCGTCCGTCGACGAGCGTGAAGTGGTGCGAGACGAGGCCCTGGTTCAGGACGTCGTACTCGTCGAAGCCCCAGTGCGTCTCGCTCACGTCGAAGACGAGGAACGTCTCCCCCGGCGGCAGCCGCTGCAGCTGCGGGACGCCGACCTCGATCAGGAAGCACCCGCCCGGCTCCAGGTGGTCAGCGGCATTGCGGAAGCAGGCGACCTGCTCGGCCTGCGTCGTCAGGTTGTTGATCGTGTTGAAGACGAGGTACGCGAGCGTGAACGTGCCCTCGACGCGCGTCGAGGCGAAGTCGCCGATCTCGACGGGGATCTGCTCGCCGCCCGGCTTCTCGCGCAGCTTCGCGACCATCGCGCGCGAGACGTCGATCCCGTGCACCTCCACCCCGCGCCCGGCCAGCGGCAACGCCACGCGGCCGGTGCCGATCCCGAGCTCGAGCGCGCGCCCGTTTCCGGCGAGCTCGGCAAGCAGGTCGACCGTCGGGTCGAGCACCTCCGGGGAGAACATGTCCCAGTCGGGGTCGTCGTAGCGCGCAGCGACGTCCTCGTCGAAGTAGCCGTCAGGGCCGGTCACTGCCACCATTATGGAATGCGATTCGTAACGCTCGGCGTGGTGTTGCTCGCCTTCGCGGCCGGGACGGCGAACGGCTCGACGCCGCTCCCGCGTTGCCACACCGCGGGTCTCCACAGCTACCTCCTGCCGAGCGGCGCCGCGGCCGGCAGCTACTCGTTCGACATCGCCTTCCAGAACCGCAGCGGCCACGCCTGCTTCGTCTACGGCTACCCGGGCCTCGGCCTCCAGGACGCACACCACCGGGTGATGCCGTCGCACGTCACCTGGGGCAGCAGCCTCGCCCGGCGCGATCCCGGCCGGCACCGCGTCGTGCTGAAACCCGGCCGCGCCGCCTTCGCGAACATGTCGTCCTCGGACGTGCCGTTCGGCAGCGAGCATTGCCGTCCGTCGGGGTGGCTCGAGGTGACGCCGCCGGACGAGCGCTCGTTCCGGCTCGTCCGCTTCACCGCGCCGGCGTGCGACCACGGCCACCTGACCGTGACCGCACTCAGTGCCAAGCGCACGCCGCGCGGCTAGCTTGAACTGATCGTCACGAGTGCGGGATACTCGGCGGCGGCCCGCCACATCAGCGGCCCTCGTCGCGGGCCGCCCTCCTCTGCGGCGAGGGCGGCTACGCGGCGACGCAGGCGCGGAGCGGAGCCGCCTGCGCGACCCCGCTCCGGAAGCCTGCCTTAGGTCATGTCGCCGCGGGGCGCGCGTCGTCCCAGCGGACGATCAGCCCGTACAGGACGACCAGCGTCAGCGCCAGCACTGAGAGCGACCACAGCGGGTACGCGGAACTGCCGACGAAGCCGAGCTGCAGGATGAACCCGATGCTGGCCACGACGATGGTGAACCAGCGTGCCCACGTCTGGCCGGACAGGAGGGCGAAGCCGGCGATCAGCAACACGATCCCCCAGAGCAACGTGATCCAGCCCCAGGTCGTCAGGTTGACGACGACGATCTGGTTCGGCGTCACAGCGTAGTACGAGCCGCGGATGATCGCGATCAGGCCTTCGAAGAAGTCGATCATCCCGATGATGACCATCAGCCAGCCGGCGAACGAGATCCAGCCGGTCCAGGTACTCGAGCGTGCCATCTACTGCTCCTTCCTCGCGGATGCCAGGCCCCGCGGGGGTGATTACCGGCGAGGCACTTCGCCGCCGCGTCGCCGAAACCTGCTCGAATCTGCCTAGCTCAGGCCCTTCGCCCACTGCGGGTCCCAGAGCCGGAACCCGCCGACGAACGCGTTCTCGTTGTCGCCGCGGCGCGAGTTCGGCGGCAGCTCGTCGAGATCGTCCGCACCGCCGCCGCCGATCACGATGTAGTCGGGCTCGATCGCCCCGGCGAGCTGCTCGACCGTCTCGAACACCGCCTTCTTCCACTTCTTCTTGCCGACCCGCTGGAGCGCGCGCTCGCTGACGTACTCCTCGAACGTCTTCTTCTTGAACGGCAGGTGGCCGAGCTCCATCGGCTCGACGACGCCGTCCGC
>DASSQG010000054.1:0-7745 GCA_035702625.1 Gaiellaceae bacterium
GCCGACGTCGTGCTCGCGGACGTCGTTCCGCGCGAGCTCGTCCGGATCGCGCGCGGCGGCTCGTCGTCGCTCGCCGACTCGCTGGCAGAGCGCGTGCGCGACCTCGGCGGGACGATCGTCACCAACTCGCCGGTCGACGAGCTGCCGCAGGACGGGCGGCTCGTGCTCGCCGACGTCTCGCCCCGCGAGCTCGTGCGCCTCGCCCGCGGCCGCCTGCCGGAGCGGTACGAGCGCCGCCTGCTGCGCTACCGCCACGGCCCGGGGGCCTTCAAGGTCGACTGGGCGCTCGACGGGCCGATCCCGTGGCGCGCCGAGGAGTGCCGCCGCGCCGGCACCGTCCACCTCGGCGGCACGCTCGACGAGATCTCGCACTCCGAGTGGGGGGCCTGGAGCGGGCGCGCCGTCGAGCGGCCCTTCGTGCTGCTCGTCCAGCCGACGCTCTTCGACCCGACGCGAGCGCCGGACGGCAAGCACGTCGCCTGGGCCTATTGCCACGTGCCGAACGGCGCCGAGCTCGACATGACCGAGCGCATCGCGGCGCAGGTCGAGCGCTTCGCGCCGGGCTTCCGCGAGCAGATCCTGGCGCGCTCGACGCTGGGCCCGCGCGAGCTCGAGGCGCACAACCGGAACCTCGTCGGCGGCGACCTGAACGGCGGCGCGATGGATCTCGCGCAGGTCTTCCGCCGGCCCGCGTTGCGCCTGGTGCCGTGGAAGACGCCGCTCGACGGCGTGTACCTGTGCTCAGCCTCCACGCCTCCGGGCGGCGGAGTTCACGGCATGTGCGGCTACTGGGCCGCTCAGGCGGCGCTGCGCAGCGGTCCGTAACGGCCAAGGCCCAGGGACAGTCCCCGGGGCGTGGCCCTACGGGACGGTGCCGGTCTCCGGGCGGCTCGCTCCGAGCGGTTCGCGGTTCGACGTCCGTAACGGCCAAGGCCCGGGGACTGTCCCCAGGTCATGGCCCGGCGAGACCGCGCGAATGGCCGCCTACGGGTGCACCTTCGAAGTGTCGACCACCTCGAAGCTCGAGCCGGTCACGCGACCGAGCGTGTGCAACTGGTCGTTCGACCACCCCGGGCTCGGCGCGCCGCTGATGTACCAGTTCGAGCCGTTGTCGGCGACGATCATCCCGTAGCGCTTCAGCGCCGTCAGCACGATCCTGGCCTGCTTCGGGAACGGCCGGATGTCGAAGCTCGCCTTCAGCCGCACGCGCAGGCCCATCGGCGGGAGGCTCGGGTCGGTGAGCGAGCTCGCGTAGTGTCGCGCCGGGTAGACGAACGCGCGGCGCGTGCGCGAGACGGTGAAGCGGAGTGCGTGGTCGATCGCGCCGCGCTTCGCCTCGTCCCAGCGCGCGAGGCCGGGGAAGATCGGCAGGCCGGCGGCGTCGGCGGACGTCCAGCCCGCCGGTCGCACCTTGTTCGAGCGCAGGTTCCACGTCGCGCCGGCCCACGCGTGCCAGCGGCCGTTCTGCCGCTCGAGCCCGCCGAGCTCGTAGAGCCGGCACGCGTCGCGGTCGAGCAGGAGCGCGTGGTGGTCGCTACCGCCCTCGATGTGGACGCGCTTCGGGATCGGATAGTCGACGTGGTCGCTCTCGTCCGAGTACTCGAAGCCCACGCGCGAGCGCGGTGTCGCCTTCGTGACGACGTCGAACGGGATCCCGATCGGCGAGCCGTCCCACAACCCGGAGCCGAAGTCGGCGTGCAGGCCGGTCGAGGCGCCGATCGAGCCGATGATCGCGGCCGAGTTCGCGGCGACGGGCAGCTTGTCGACGCGCTGGTTCCACGGGTTCGACTTCGGAAAGACCGGGCACTTCGGCGCGGCCGGCACCCGCAGGGCATCCGCCGAGGGCGCGCCGAGCGCGAGCGCGCAGGCGACGAGAGGGAGGAGCAGTCGGCGGCTCATGCGTCGGGTATCGACCGCCGCAGCTCTTCGACCAAGGGGTCGGGAGTCCCCCAAAGGAGTGGGGACTCGTCGAGCGGCACCCAGCGGCACGCGAAGACGAAGCCCGCGTCCGCTCCCGAGCCGCGGACGGTGTGATCCCAGCGGTCCGGGCCGCCCGGCGCGGCCTCCGCGTGGAACGCGTGGGTCTCATGAGCGCCCGCGACGTACAGCTCCGCGAACTCCTTCGGGCCCGCGAGCTCGCGCACGACGGTCACGGCAACGCCCGTCTCCTCGGCGACCTCGCGGAGCAGGGCCGCCTCCAGCGTCTCGCCCGGATCCGCGCGGCCGGCCGGAACCTGCGTCGGCACGTCCGGCTCGTCGCGGTGGTCGAACACGAGCAGCTCGCGGCCGCGGGTCACGTACGCGACGACTCGCTTGCGCAGGAGGGCGTGGATGAAGACGCCGTGCTTGCCGTACACCCGGGTGTCGGCCGTGAGCGGCACCCAGCGACAGTGGAAGACGTCGCCGCCGACGTCGTGATCCCATTCGGCGGGAGTCGGCGCGGCGGGCGTCGCGTGGAGAAAGTGGTTCTCGTCGCGCAGCCCAGGCACGCGCCAGCTCGACTGTCTCTCGATACCGAGCTCGCGCACGACTTCGACTTCGAGGCCGGTCTCTTCGCGCAGCTCCCGCACGGCGGCCTCCGCCGCAGTCTCATCCTGCTCGAGCCGCCCGCCCGGCACGACCGTCGTGAACGCCGGCTCGGCGGGCAAGTCGAAGACGAGCAACTGGTCGGCGCCGGTCAGCGGCTCTTCCCGCGTGACGTAGACGACGACCCTGGGGCGGCCCGGCCGTGGGGTCTCGGCGAGTCGTGCGATCAGGCCGACCGCTGCGCGCGCAGCTTCGCCTTGTGCGCGCGCTTCTTGGCCTGGTACTCCTCGAGCGCCTCGGGCGAGTCGACGTCACCGAGCGTCGGGTGGCCGGGATCGAGCTCCTCGGCGACCGGCACGTTGAAGCGCTTCCACAGCACCGCGCCGAGCGCCTTCACCTTCATCTCGCCGAAGCCGGGCAGGCCGGAGATCCGCCTGCGCAGCTCGGCGCCGTCGTGGGCGTCCCGCCAGACGCGCGAGGCGTCGCCGCCGTACTCCTCGACGACCACGCTCGCCAGGTCCTGGACGCGGCGCGCCATGTTCCCCGGGAACCGGTGGATCGCCGGCTTTTCGCGGAAGACCTCCTCGAGCCGGGCGGGGTCGGTGGCTGCGACTTTCCCGGGGTCCAGCGTGCCCAGGCGCTGCTTCAGCTTCCACGGCCCTTGGAACGCCGTCGGCACCGGCACCTGTTGGTCGAGCGCGAAGCCGACGAGCAGCGCGAACGGGTCGTGCGCGATGAGCTCGTCCGCCTCGTCGACGCCGGTGTAGTAGAGCCGGTCGGGAGCGGTCACGGCCACGGCTCGATGCTACACCCACTCCGCGGCCCGCTCGGCGAGCGCGACCGTGGTCAGGTTCGTGTTCGCGGACGGGGTCTCCGGGATCGCGGAGGCGTCGACGACGTACAGGTTCTCGAAGCCGAGCACACGGCAGCGCTCGTCGACGACGGAGCCGATCGCGCACGTGCCGACCGGATGGAAGAAGCCCCGGGCCGTCGCGCGCACGTGCTCCTCGACGCCGACGTCCGGGCCCGGCCGCAGCTCGGCGCCGCGGTAGGGTCGCACGGCGTCGCTCTCGGCCAGCTCGCGCAGCCGCTCGAACGCCTCGACCACGGTCTCGACGTCGCGCTCGTCGCGCAGGAAGCCGTGGTCGATCCGCAGCGGCGTCTCGGGGTCGGGCCCGTTCAGCCGCACCGAGCCCTGCGAGCGCGGCTTCATCGCGAACGCTGCGCCGCTGATCTCCGGACCGACGTCGAGCGCGGGGAAGACGAACACGTCGCGGGTGCCTGCCGCGCACGTGCGGCTGCGGCCCGCGACAGTCACCTGGCCCATGTAGAGCCCGTGCTCGGCCTCGTGCGCTGCCGTCTCGTCCAGCAGCTGCTGCGTCGGCTCCCAGGCCGCGCCCGTGCCGACGTGGTCGACAAGCCCTTCGCCAACCGGCAGCCGGGCGACCTCGCCGTCCGGGCCGATCCCGCTGCGCAGGAGCACGCCGGGCGAGCCGTACGCCCCGGACGAGACCACTACCGCGCCGGCCTCGAGCTCGCGTCCGCCGGCGACCGCGCCGACGGCCCGACCGTCCTCGACGAGCACGCGGTCGACGAGCGTGTCGCCGAGCACGGTGAGGTTCTCGCGCGCTCGGGCCGCGTCGAGGTACGCGAAGCCAGTGTGCCAGCGGACGCCGTCGACGATGTTCACCGGGTGGACGATCGAGTCCCCGCCGCCGGCGTCGCGGAAGGCCCGGTGCCACGGCGTCAGCTCGTCGTCGGCGAGGACGTGGCCGCGCAGCGTCTCGTAGGCGCGGCGTAGATACGGCGCGAACGCCTCGTACGTCCACTCGCAGCCCCATTCGTAGTCTGCGGGCGTCCCCTCGAGCAGCACGCACGCGTTGTGCGCCGAGCAGCCGCCGACGATCCGCGCGCGCGACTGCGAGCGGTCGTCCTCGTCGTCGCGCTCCCAGAGGTGCGATTCGAGCGCGAGCCAGCGCGGGTCGAGGATGTCGGCGGGCCAGCGGCCGTCGGAGAGATGGCCATAGTCGGGACCGGCCTCGACGAGGCAGACCGTTCGGTCGGGGTTCTCGCTCAGCCGCGCCGCCAGCACGCAGCCTGCCGCGCCGCCGCCGAGGACGAGGACGTCGTACCTCACGCCGGCGCCAGCGCCCGGACGCGCTCGAGCGATGCCAGGTTGCCCTTGCGCTCGAACCGCTCCGCGGCCAGCTCGAGCACCGACGCCGCCTCGGCATGCTGACCGGCGAGCGCGAGCACCTCGCCGAGGTCGGCGAGCGTGTCGCCCTGCGTGTTCAGCAGGTCGGTCTTCTCCGCGAGCGCGACAGCCTCGCGGGCGAGCGTCTCCGCCTCTGCCAGCTCGCCGCGGCGCGCACGGATCTTCGCGCGGCCGCTGCGCCACAGCACCTGGGAGAACACGTCCTCCGGAGACGACGCCTCCTCGCTGATGCGGCTGAAGCGCTCGGCCTCCTCGAGCTCGTCGAGGTCGCCGAGCGCGTGCGCGAGCAGCGCGGCGGCGGTGGAGAGGTAGGCGCGCTCGCCCAGCGGCTCGAGCTGCGCGAAGCTCTCGCGGGAGATCCGCGCCGCCGCCGCCGGGTCGCCGGCGAGGATCTCGACGTAGTGCGCTTCCTGCGCGCTCATCGCCACCATCAGCGTGAACCCGAGCTCCGCGAGCGCCTGCCGCCCGCGGGCGAGCAGCTCCCGCGCAGTCCGGAAGTCGCCGCGCATCGCCTCGAGCGCGGCCAGCTCGATGCGCGCGTTCGCCTGGATGAACGGATCGTCCCCCGCCTCGTCGTGGAACCCCCGGCAGCGCGCGATGCCCTCCTGGACGGGCAGCGGGCCGAAGTTCGCGCTCATCATCAGCCAGCCGATGCTGTCCGCCCGCTCGGCGCGCAGGTTCGCGCGCTCGGCGTACGCGAGCGCCTGCCGCCACGCTTCCTCGGCCTTCGCGAGCGAGCCGAGCAGCGTCCCTTCGACCTGGCCGAGCAGGTTCCACGCCTGCGCCAGCGTGAGCGGGTCGCCGAGCTCCTCCGCCGCCCGCAGCGCCTCCTGCACCTCGTCGAGGAGACCGGCGCTGCTGACGCTCAGCACGCGCAGCGAGCTGAGCCCGAGGAGCGCGCGCGCCGGGCGCCGGCCCGAGAGCTCGAGGGCGTCCTCGAGCGCCCGTTGCCCTTCGCCGACGAAGCCGCGCGTCGACCAGAACGGCCAGAGCGCCGTCGAGAGCCGCAGCAGCAGCTCACCGTCGCCGGCGTCCCGGGCCAGGCCCATCGCCGAGCGCAGGTTCGGGTAGTCGTCGTCCAGCCGTGCGATCACAGCAGGCTGGTCACCGGTACGCGACTCCGCGTCCAGGCACTCGGCGAGCCCGGCGAACCAGCCGGCGTGGCGTCGCTGCAGCGCCTCGGCCTCGCCGGCCGCCTCGAGCCGCTCGAGCGCGAACTCCCGGATCGTCTCGAGCATCCAGAAGCGCGGCTCGCCGTCGGAGTCCGCGCGCTGGCGGAGCAGGCTCTTCTCGACGAGCGACTCGAGCGCGTCGAGCGTCGCCTCCGTCTCGCACACGGCCTCCGCCGCGTCGAGGCGAGACCCGCCGACGAAGACGCCGAGCCGCGTGAAGAGCGCCTGCTCGGCCGGAGCGAGCAGGTCGTAGCTCCACTCGATCGTGCCGCGCAGCGTCCGCTGGCGCTCGTCCAGATCGTGAGCTCCGCCGGTCAGGAGCGCGAGGCGCCGGTCGAGGCGTCGCAGGAGCGCCGCCGGGGTGAGCGTGCGCACGCGGGGCGCGGCCAGCTCGATCGCGAGCGGCAGGCCCTCGAGCCGCGCGCAGATCTCGGCGACCGCCTGACGGTTCTCGTCGGTGAGCTCGAAGCCGCCGGCACCCGCGGCGCGCGCCCGCTCCGCGAAGAGCTGCGCAGACTCGTCCAGCCCCAGCGGGCTGACCGCGTAGGCGCGCTCGAGCGTGAGGCGGAGCGGCGTCCTGCTCGTGGCGACGACCTTCAGGCCGGGCGCCGAGGCGAGTACGTCGGCGAGCACCGGCGCGACCTCGACGACCTGCTCGAGGTTGTCGAGCACGAGCAGCATCCGGCGGTCGCGCAGGTAGTCCGTCAATGCGGCGACGGACGACTCGCCGGCGCGCTCTCGCAGGCCGATCGTCTCGGCGATCGTCGGCACGACGAGCTCCCAGTCGCGCACCGGCGCGAGCCGGACGAAGAAGACGCCGTTGGCGAAGTCGTCGAGCACCGACCGCGCGAGCTGGAACGCGAGCCTCGACTTGCCGGTACCGCCCGGCCCCGTGAGGGTCACGAGCCGCACATCGTCGCGCTCGAGCAGCGCGCCCAACTCCTCGAGCTCCCGCGTGCGGCCGACGAACGGATTCGGCGAGGCCGGCAGGTTCGTCGGCCGGTTGCCGAGCGTGCTGAGCGGCGGGAACTCCGTCGGGAGCCCGTCGACGACGAGCTGGAATAGGCGCTCGGACGCGAGATCCTTCAGCCGGTGCTCGCCGAGGTCGCGCAGCTCGAAGTGCTCGCCGAGCAGCGTCCGCGTCGTCTCCGACACGAGCACCTGGCCGCCGTGCCCGGCGGACATCACGCGCGCCGCGTGGTGGACGTCGAGGCCGACGTAGCCGCCGTCGACGAGGCGTGGCTCGCCGGAGTGGAGCCCGATGCGGACCCGAACCTCGCTCGCCTCCGGCCACGCGTGCTCCGCGAGCGCCCGCTGGGCTTCGCTCGCCGCAGCCGCCGCCTCGGTCGCCGACGGGAAGACGACGAAGAAGCCGTCACCCTCGGCGTCGGCGTGGATCGCCCCGTGGCGCTCGAACGCCTCGCCGAGCAGGCGCCGGTGCTCCGAGAGGAGGCCGGCGTACGCGTCGCCGGTCCGCTGCAGCAGGCGGGTCGACCCCTCGATGTCGCTGAAGAGCAGCGTGACCGTCTCGCCAGCCGGTTCGGTCATGCACCCAGTATCTCGCGACCGGCTAGACCGGTTTCTGCCGCTCGAGCCAGGCCCGCGCTTCCGCGTCCGAGCGCAGGCGGACGAAGCGCGGGTCACCGGCGAAGCGGCGCGGCCACTCGCGCCGCTGCCGGAAGTGCGTCCGGAGCATCCAGCCGAACAGCGACTGCGGCCCGACGACCGCGTTCCACCAGGTCTCCTTGTTGCCGTTCCAGAGCTCGACGTCGTTGCGGATCCGGCCCGTCGTCCGCCGCCAGAGCCGCCGCAGCTTCAGCCGGAGCGGCAGG